>NZ_CP109090.1:3062757-3369033 GCF_035917575.1 Streptomyces sp. NBC_01788
CGCAACAGCACAAGCCGGTCGTGCTCATACATGTCTCGCAGCCCCGCGTCGATGACCCTGCCGACCTTCTGCTCCTGGGCAGCAGCAGCCTCGTAGTGCGGGAAGAGGTCGTCCCACTGGATGGCCTCTCGGAATCTCGCAAGCATCTCACCGGTGAGCTCATGCAAGGTGTAGCGCACGCGCACAGGTTGACCGTTGGCGGCCAGGCGTTCGTCGAGACTGTTCTGACAGGTCTCGCGAGCCAGCACCTCGACGTCTGCGTCGAAGGCGAAGGCCGCAGCATTGCCCAACTCCCGGCCACCGTCGGCGTGTCCGGGACGGTGGTACCAACCGACGGGGAGGCCGGCCTGGGTGTCGGTGGTGCGGGTGTGCACCGTGGCCAGATCGGTGTTCAAGGCCATGGCGATACGTTCGATCGTCTCGGGCCGAGGGGCGGCCCGCCCGGTGATCCACGCCGAGACCGCAGCACGCGTCACCTCCACGGCCTGGGCCAGCTCGGTTTGCGTCATGTCGGCGAGCTTCAACTGCCTCGCCAACCATGGACCGAAGTCCTCGGCTGCTTCCATGGTCACCTGCTCTCAGGTCTTGCTCCACTTGCGTCGGACGGCAAGCCCACGATACCTACGCCTTTGACAACACACCTCATGTCAAACGACCTTTGACATGAGCCTCGACCGCGAAGACATCGCCTCGCGACACGATTCCCGCACATTGTCCCATTTCATGCATCGAAGCGACCCCCCTGGACCTGGGCGCACGGTCGCCCCCAAGTCGCCTTGCAGAAACGGGACATGGCCAAGTACAGTCGACGCAGCGGCCCCACCCGCCTCGGAAGAAACCATTCTCCGACGCCCTGGTAGAAGCGTGCCGTCTTCTTCTCGTCGAGTCGCCCGATGGCACACATACACAACGGCGTGCGGCCATTTTTTTCCGCATTCCGTATTCTGTTACCCGACCCCTTCAGGCGCATTTCTCGCTGCCCCACTGACCGGGTAGGCATGGCCCGAATTGAAGCAGCACTCCACGTAGCTCTCCAGCAGAAGACGCAGGCCGTCGAAGCTATTGTCATGCCCGGATCGATGCCACATGAAGTTTCCTGAAGAGTAAGTCACGCGATTCCGGAACCGTCCTCACAGCAGCTGCGTCCGTTTGATCACCTGCACGTTTCATCACGCCTGACATGACGTCGCCTCCGGGGCTCCGGCGATCCCCACACGCCTTCCCACCAGGTCATCACCCCAGGATCGGAGTTCTGTGTCTCCCGAACTGACCCCCATGCTCAAGACCGTGGTCGATCAGTCCTCCCGCGTCCTCAAGACGTACGCGGTCGATCCCGGCCTCATTCCGGAGCATGCGAACGGAGAAAGACGGATCACCCAAGGCGGTTACGGTGATCGACAGCTCTTCGAACTGGTCCAGAACGCTGCGGACGAAATCGCCGCCGCGCCCGGCGGTTCTGTCCACGTCGTCCTCACGAACACCCATCTCTACTGCGCGAACGAGGGAACCGCCGTCACACCTGAAGGGGCCGAGACGATTCTCCGGATGAGCATGTCGCGGAAACGCGGCGGCCAGATCGGACGTTTCGGGGTCGGCGTGAAGTCCGTGCTCGTCGTGACGGACACCCCACAATTCTTCAGTCGCACCGGATCCTTCGGCTTCGATCGTGAGTGGGCCTACGAGAAGATCCGTTCCGTACCCGAGGTCAAGGCCAGGCTCGGCGAGGAGTTCGAGGCGCCCGTGTTGCGCATGGCCCGTCCCCTGGACGAAGCCGTCGAACGTGCCGCCGACCCTGTACTCGACGAACTCCTCGGCTGGGCGACCACCGTCGTCCGCCTCCCGCTGCTCGACGGCGCCGCCGATCGGCTCGACCAGGACATGCACGGTGGGAAGTCGGCCGGCAGCCGGGAGGAGTTCCCTGTCGGATTCCAGCTGTTCTCTCCGCACGTCGCCAAGGTGATCCTGGAGGACCGTCGCCCGCGTCCTGTCGTGCGGCGGACCCTCACCGTCGAACGGGATCAGGGGCTGCACACCGTACGTGAGGAGCGCCCTGGCCGGCCTCCTTCGGCCAGCCGGTGGCGGGTATTCACTCTCACCCATGAGCCGACCGGAGCCGCTCGTTCCAGCGCGGGGGAGCTGCATGACCGTGTCTCTCTCGACATCTCGTGGGCCGTGCGCGAGTACGAGGAGGAGACCGCCGGAATCATGTCATCGCCCAAGGGGCGGGGCCGGTTCTGGTCGTTCTTCCCGACCAAGTACGAGATGACGCTGAGCGGGATCCTCAACGGAGCCTGGAAGACCAACGAGGATCGACAGAACCTGCTGGACTCCTCTCCGTTCAACCAGGAGATGATCCGAGTGGCAGCCCGACTGGTGGTCGAGTCCCTGCCCGGCCTGGCGCCCGCCGAGGATCCGGCCGCGTACCTTCCGCTTCTTCCCGGTCGTGCCCGCGAGTCCGAGACCGTCAGTTGGGCCGATCGCTATCTCACCGAACGGATCTGGGAGGCCACCGCCCATCGTCCGTCGCTGCCGGACCAGGACGGCCGGCTGTGCGTACCTCGCGACCTGAACATCCACCCGTCGCTCGGCAAGGACAACAAGTCGCTGGTCCGCTGGCTGACCCTGTGGAATTCGTACCCCGGACGGCCCACGAACTGGCTGCACCCGTCCGTGGAGGCCACGGATCTCCGCGCCGGCAAGGTGGAGCACATCCTGAAGGCCGCCAAGCGCCAGCGTGCCTCGGTAAGGGAGTGGTTGGAGGCCCTGGTCACCGACGGCACCGCCGGGGCGTCCGCCACCGCCGTCCGCATCGTCGCCGACATGGTTCAGTCGTCCTCGCCGTACGCGGACGAGGCCCGCACCGCGCGGATCGTGCTGACCGAGGAACACGGCATGGTTGCCCCGGTCGTCGGCAAGGTGTTCCGCCGTACCGACCAGGACGGGCTGCGCGAGTCCCTCGTGTACATCGACACCGCTCTGTCCGACGACCCGTCGCTTGCGAGCTCACTTGCCGTGCTCGGCATCCGTGACGCCGATGTCCGGGGCCGCTTCGTCAGCGTGCTGGAGCAGGGCTTCACCTCGTACGGCCCACAGGAGTGGACGCGGTTCTGGGAGCTGTTCCACCACGCTGGCAGCAGCCACCTGTCGCACGAGGTGGTCCGGCGTGTGCCCGAGCCGCTGCGGACGCTGTACGTGCGCACCTCGGACGGGCGCTTCCGACCGATGCGTGACTGCTTGCTGCCCGGCCCGGTCGTGTCGTCGGAAACGGACCCTTCCGTCACGGTCGACGACCGATTCCACTCCGACGACATGGCCTTCTTCCGCGAAGTGGGTCTGCGCGATCGGCCCACAGGGGGGCACCGCCCCGAGCAGGAGCCGTGGTTCGAGCAGTATCGCGAGGGCATGCACAAGGGGTACTGCGCGACCCTGCCCAACCAGGCGTCCCGCCCAACGCTTGCCCGGATCAAGTTGGAGGGTGCCGCAGTCGGCGGGCCGTTGCACCTGCTGCCCGAACTGTCGAAGGAGGCCCGGGCCAACTTCCTCAAGGCGTTGCCCGAGGAGGCCCTCGTCGACAACTGGACGCTGCAGGTCGGTGCACAGGTCGGTACCCGTCGGGCCGTGGCCTCGCCGATGCGCTGGATGCTGAAGCGGCACGGCCGGGTCCCGACATCGCAAGGAATCCGCCCCATCGCCGAGGCCGTCGGCCCACAGCTCGCCGCCTACAGCGACGTGCTGCCGGTCGCGCAGATCAGCGCCGAGAAGGCCCGGAAGCTTCGTCTGGCCACCAGCGTCGAAGACGTGCCCGACTCCTTCTGGGACCAGCTCCTGGAAAAGCTCCAGCACAGCGAGGACGACGCCTTCGTCGGCAATACGTACGTTCTTCTGACGCGCTTGGAGGTGTCCTTTCCCGACTCGCTCACGCGGTGCCGCATCGGCGACGAGTGGGGCACACGCCCCGACGGCGAGATCGCTGTCGCTTCATCGCAGGAGGAGTATCGGGCCCTGCGCTCTGAAGGACTGCCCGCGCTGCTGGCCGCGTCGGCCGAGGACGCCGCGCTGCTCGTCAAGCAGTGGGGGATGCTGCCGTACGCCGATGTGATCAGCCGCGAGACCCGGCATGAACCCGCCGGCGAACCGGTCCCGCTCAAGGAGGCGTACCCCACGCTCCGACAGATGCGCGGTTCGCAGGTGGACCAGTACGCGCTGCTGCGGTGCAAGGTACTCGAAGAAGTGACGCGAACCCCCAACGGCATGCGTCCCAGGACGCTGAACAGCAGCCTGCAGGGGTCCACGATCCTCGTGCTCGAACCGGCCACCACGCTCGAAGCCCTGATGGCCGTGGACCGTGAGCTCCGTTGGCGCATGGGAGAGTCCGGATGCAGGCGGGTTCTGGAGGCGCAGCAGCGTCAGGAGGAGGACCAGAAGGTCAAGAACGCGCTGAAGGCCGTTCGTGAGGCCGACGACGTGGTGACCAAGCTCCTCCTGCTGCTGGGTGCCGAGACCCTGCGGGATCGTCTGCCTGCCGGCCTGATGGACGGCGAGCGCGCGGAGAACGACGGAGTCGAGCCCACCGGCCATCGCATCGCACAGATGGGATTCAACGCGCACGGAGACAGCGTCCTGCAGGTGCACGCCCGTGACCTGCAGAACCTCTACCCGAGCCATGCCCCGGCGTCGTTCACGGGCGCCTCCACCGCGGTGGCGTTCGTGACGGATCTCCGTTTCCCGGACGCCTTCGCCGGATTCCGGGCGCCGTCGTTGGAGTCGCGGATCGACGTGGACGGACCGCGGCACTTTCCGCGGCTGCACGACTACCAAGAGCGGCTGGCCGCCAACGTCTTCACCATGTTGGACCGGATCGTCCCGCAGCGCGGCATGCTGTCCCTGCCGACCGGTGCGGGCAAGACGCGTGTGACTGCCGAGGCAGTGATCCGCTGGGTCAAGCAGGCCGGTCGCCTCGACGGGCCGATCCTGTGGATCGCTCAGACCGAGGAGTTGTGCGAACAGGCCGTCCAGAGCTGGAAGTTCGTCTGGGAGAAAGTCGGCGCCGAGACGCCGCTGGCGATCAATCGACTGTGGTCGACGAACGAGGCGGGTCCCGTCACCGACCGACCGCAGTTGGTCGTCGCCACGGACGCCAAGCTTCAGCAGCCGAATTGTCTCGCCGCGGATGCCTACGCCTGGCTGCGTGACCCCGCCCTCGTCATCGTCGACGAGGCACACACCGCCATCACCCCTCGCTATACCGAGATCCTGGCACACCTGGGACTGACGACGTCGCGCACCGACCGTCATCTCCTGGGGCTCACCGCGACGCCGTTCCGCAACACCAACCAGGACGAGACGCGCCGTCTGATCAATCGCTTCGGTGGCCGGCGTCTTGACGACGGGGTCTTCGCAGGCGGCGACGCGTACGCCGAGCTGCAGGAACTCGGCATGCTGGCACAGGTCGAGCACCGCCTGCTGCGAGGCGGCACGATCACCCTGACCCGTGAGGAGAAGGAGCGTGCCGAACAGTTGAGCATTCTGTCCAGGGCGGCCGAGCAGCGGCTGGCCGACGACCACGACCGCAGCACCCGTATCGTGTCCGAGATCTCGGCCATGCCGAAGGACTGGCCGGTGCTGGTCTTCGCGACCTCGGTCGACCACGCCAAGTACTTGGCGGCGAAGCTGCGAGACCTGGACATCACCGCCACCGCCGTCGACTCCACCACGTCGGCCAGTGAACGTCGCCGACGCATCGACGACTTCCGAGCGGGCCGGACCCGTGTTCTCACCAACTACGGCGTCCTCACCCAGGGCTTCGACGCCCCCGCCACCCGAGCTGTTGTCGTCGCTCGCCCGGTGTACAGCCCCAACGTGTACCAGCAGATGATCGGGCGCGGTCTGCGTGGTCCCCTCAACGGCGGCAAGGAGACCTGCCTGATCCTCAACGTCCGCGACAACATCCAGAACTTCGACACCGCCCTCGCCTTCACCCAGTTCGAGCACCTGTGGAGCAGCAAGTGACCGATCCTCACGGTGACAGCCCTCCGCTCACCGACGAGCAGCAGGCCGTCGTCGACCTCCCCTGGGACACCCGCCTCCTGGTCATGGCAGGGGCGGGTTCCGGCAAGACCCACACAGTCGTGCGCCGCCTCGACGCCCTGGTGGGGCACGAGGATCCGGAGGAGGCGCTGGAGGCGGGTGAGATCCTCGTCCTGAGTTTCTCCCGCGCCGCTGTCCGTGAACTGCGGGACCGGATCGCCCGACACGGCGATCGGGCCCGCAGGGTGCGGGTCCAGACCTTCGACTCGTGGGCGTACCAGTTGCTCGTGCAGGCCTACCCGGACGAGGAATGGGCGGCGCGCAGCTTCGACGATCGCATCCGCGCAGCCGCGGATGCGATCGAGAAGGGCGCGGTGGAAGCCACCGAGCTCGGTGCTCCCTCGCATGTGGTGATCGACGAGGCACAGGATCTGGTGGGCGACCGTCGAGACCTGGTGGAGGCCTTGCTCGACCGCTTCCAGCGTTCCTGCGGGTTCACCGTGGTCGGCGACTCCGCCCAGGGCATCTACGGCTTCCAGATCGAGGACCCGACGGAGCGAGCCGGGGAGACGGATCGGTTCTTCGCGTGGCTGCGAGAGTCCTACGACGACCTCGTCGAACTCAGTCTGACCGCGAACTTCCGTGCGAAGAGCGCTGACGCCCGTACCGCCCTCGCCCTCGGCCCCCGACTGCAGAACCTGACCATCTCCCCGAACGGCCTGGAGACCGCGGCCGCGACGCTCCACGCCGAGCTGCGCGACCGGCTGCTCGATCTGCCTGACCTCGGAGACCTGACCGACGGGTTCGCGCTGGACGCGTTGAAGGCGTTCCCCGGCACCTGCGCGATCCTCACCCGTGACAACCGTCAGGCGCTCGCCGTCTCGGAACTCTTGCACGAGCACGGGGTGGAACACGCGCTGAAGCGTTCGCTGCAGGACCGGGTCGTGCCGTACTGGGTGGCCGAGCTGCTGCGCCGGAGCGAGTCATTGACTCTCACCGAGGATCGTTTCCTGGAGCTGCTCGCAGAGATCCCGTTGCCTCCGGGCGTCGAGCCGCAGCGATGCTGGCGGTCGTTGCGTGCTCCGACCCGACGCACGGGCCGCGGCCTCGTCGATGTTGCCGCCGTACGGCGTCTGGTGGCAGAAGGTCGTTTCCCCGACGAGCTGGGGGACCCGGAATCGGCTCGGTTGATCGTCTCCACGGTTCACCGGGCCAAGGGCCTGGAGTACGACCGCGTACTGCTGCTGTCGCCCCCTTCCATCGCCGAGCTGCAGAAGACGCACCAAGATCTCGACGTGCCGGCCGAGGCGCGGGCTCTCTACGTGGCCATGACGCGGGCCCGCGAGGACCTGTATCACGCGGCAGGCCCGGACACCTCCCGTATACGGCGCCACCGCGCCACCGGCCGCTGGTACCTGGGCGGTTGGAAGAAGTACGAGCGTTACGGCATCCAGGCCCGGCCCGGAGACATCCACCGTGAGGAGCCTCCCAACTCGCACGACGCGGACATGTCTGCGGTCGAGACGCAGACCTACCTGTTGGAGCACGCTCGTCCCGGGGATGCGGTGACGCTACGGATGCGTCATCCGCTCCCCGTGGAACCAGGCCAGAGCCCGCCGTACGACCTGGTCCATCGCGATCGAGTCATCGGCGAGGCCTCCGAGCGCTTCCGTCGTGACCTGCATGCCGTGGAGATGATCTCGCGCTCCTGGGAGGTCACCTGGCCCGCCGAGATCGTCGGCCTGCGCGTGGACACTCTGGAGACGGTCGCGGGCAGCACAGCGGCCGGGGCCAACACCGGCCTCGGCGGCCACGGGGTATGGATCGCCCCTCGCATCACCGGAATCGGAAGGTATCGACGCGGAGAACGCGCCGTCGGGGAGGAACAAGGATGACGCACGGGAAGAACCCGCACGCCGAGCACTATCGGGTCCGTGAGGAGCTGGTGGCCCGGCTGCGCCGCGAGCTCCTCGGACCGGACGTCGAGGCGGGGGACGACCCGGTCGATGTCCTCACCCAGGACGCCCCGATCACCCGCTACCCGATCGGTGTGCTGTACCCGAGGGCCGCCGACCGCGAGGGCCGACGTCGGCAGATGGAGGACGCCGAAGAGAATGAAGGGCTGGACGAGGCACCGCTGCCCGGCAACGACAGCCGCGACGAGACGGGTGACTCCGTCGAACCACCGGTCTCCGGTGATCGACGGCCCTCGACCATGGGCCTCACCTTCGCCGTGGCACCCCAAGTCAGTTCCGAGATCGTGATCTCCGCGCGTGCCGCCGTGTACGACCCCGTGGACGCCGAGGGTCGGCCGGTCTCGGCCCGGCGAGCGGAAGCCAGGACCACGAGTGACCAGCGCGAGCACTGGCGACGACGGGAACTGGAGCTACCGGACACAACGGTCGACGTCACACGGCCCGGGCCGCTCGAGCCGACTCCCGTTCTCGCCGATGGTGTGGAGTTGCACGTCCTCGTACGACCGGCCGGCACGTCCTCCGGCACGGTCACCGTCACGGTCACCCTGATCAATAAGCAGGTCGTGGGCGAACGGGAGCTCCAGGACGCGTTCGCCCTGTTCCAGCCGAGCCTGAGGATCAGGGCGGCCAACGGCGCGTCCGCGTTCGTGGACCGCCCAGCCGCTCTGTCCGCCGTCGACTCGGAGTTGGCCACGAGTCGCCTGCTGTACCGCCATGCCCCCACCTTCGCCGTGGGACACGGCTGCTCCGCCGACTGGGACTGGACGCCCCCGCCGGTCGGTCTGACCGACATAGAGCGTGCTGCGATCGACGAGATCCGCTCCGAGTTCCTGCCCTCGCACGAAGTGCTGCTGACCGACTCCAACCCGGAGATCGACGACTCCGCCCTCGGCATGCTCGGCCTCGCCGAGCGCCCCGACACCGAGGTGCTCGATGCGTTGCGCGGGCTGGCCCGAGGGTACGAGCAGTGGATCGAGGCCAAGGCCTCGGAGGCCGCCTCGCTTGCCGGCACCTTCTACGAGGAGCCCGCGCACGAACGACTCGACGCCTGCCGCGAAGCCCTCGGGCGCATGCGGGAGGGCATCCGGATCCTGTCGGACAAGCCGGAGGTCATGGAGGCCTTCCGGCTGGCCAACCGGGCGATGGCGGAGCAGCGTGCGCGCAGCGTCTGGGTGAAGGCCGGCCGTACGGGTACGCCCGACCTGTCGGTCCAGCGCTGGCGACCGTTCCAGATCGCTTTCATGCTCCTGTGCCTGCGCGGCGTCGACGACCCGAACCACCCCGATCGCAAGATCTCGGATCTGCTCTGGTTCCCCACAGGCGGTGGCAAGACCGAGGCCTACCTCGGGCTGATCGCCTTCACCACGTTTCTGCGCCGGCTGCGCCTCGGGGCGGACGGCGGTGGCGTCACCGTGCTCATGCGGTACACGCTGCGGCTGCTCACCCTCCAGCAGTTCGAACGCGCCACGATCCTCATCTGCGCGATGGAGCTGATGCGCAGGGCCGACCCGAACCGTCTGGGCGAGGAGGGCATCTCGATCGGCATGTGGGTCGGCAAGTCGGCCACGCCGAACGATCTGAAGACGGCCGACGAGAAGCTGCTCAAACTGCGCGGAGGGCAGAGCCTGCAGAAGGAGAACCCGGTTCAGCTGCACGCCTGCCCCTGGTGCGGCACGGCACTGGACGCCCACAACTACTCCGTGGACGAGGACGACGTCCGCATGGACGTGCGCTGCCCCGGCCCCGGCTGTGACTTCGCCTCCGGCCTGCCGGTGAACCTCGTGGACCAGACGGTCTACAAGGCTCGCCCCACCCTTGTCATCGCCACTGTCGACAAGTTCGCCTCCATGCCGTGGCGCGAGCAGACGGCGGCACTGTTCAACCTGGACCGTCCCGGCGACGCAACCCCGCGTCCAGAGCTGATCGTCCAGGACGAACTCCACCTGATCTCCGGCCCGCTCGGCACCCTGACCGGCTTGTACGAGACGGCCGTCGACGCCCTCGCCGACCAGCCGAAGGTGATCGCCTCCACGGCGACCATCCGTCGCGCGGCCGACCAGGGACGGAACCTCTTCGACCGGGACGTACGCCAGTTCCCGCCGGCCGGTCTGGACGCGCGGGACTCCTGGTTCGCCGTGGAGACCGGTCGTGACACCAAGGCCAGTCGACGCTACGTAGGGCTGCTCGCCCCTGGCACCAGCCAGTCGACCCTCCTCATCCGCACGTACTCGGCCCTGCTTCACCAGGCCATGTGCGCGACGACGAGCGTCGAGGTCCGGGACGCGTACTGGACGCTGGTCGGCTACTTCAACAGTCTTCGCCTGCTGTCGGCCGCCGAGCTCCAGGTGAATGACGACGTCGAGGACTACCTGCGGCTCCTCGCCGATCGCGACGGCACCGAAGTGCGCCCCTCGAACCGCTA
Source organism: Streptomyces sp. NBC_01788 (assembly GCF_035917575.1). Lineage (GTDB taxonomy): Bacteria > Actinomycetota > Actinomycetes > Streptomycetales > Streptomycetaceae > Streptomyces. The sequence goes on from NZ_CP109090.1 coordinate 3,073,183, forward strand.
CTCGGAACTGACGAGCCGGGTCGACGCGAGCCTGATTCCGGCCCGGCTCAAGGAGATCGAGAAGCGCTACCCGGATGCCGACGTCCGCGACGTCCTCCTGGCCACCAACATGATCGCCGTCGGCGTCGACGTGGATCGTCTCGGCCTGATGGCGGTAATGGGCCAACCCCAGACCACGGCCGAGTACATCCAGGCCACCAGCCGCGTGGGCCGCGCCCACCCGGGCCTGGTCGCCGTGATGCTGAACTCGACCCGGCCCCGGGACCGTTCGCACTACGAAAACTTCCTGCATTTCCATTCCGCGCTCTACCGCGAGGTGGAGTCGACGTCCGTGACGCCGTTCTCCGCCCGTTCGCGCGACCGCGGTCTGCACGCAGTGATCGTGGCGCTGACTCGCATCCTTGTCCCCGAGGCCCGGGCGAACGATGCCGCCGGTCGGATCGACGCGTACGTGGACCGCTTGTACTCGGAGATCAAGCCGTTGCTGACGAGCCGCGTTTTCCAGGTCGCTCATGAGGAACTGCAGGACACCTCCGACGCCTTCGACGAATTCGTCGACTGGTGGCAGGAGATGGCGAGCGGACACGGGGGGCTGCTGTACGTGCCCGATCGCCGCAGTCCCGCTCCCGCCCTACTCAAACCGTTCGACGACGAGTCCGAGGACACCGCCGGCTGGCGCACCCTGTGGAGCCTGCGCGATGTCGATGCCGAGTCCGGTCTTTTTCTGGAGGCTTCCCGATGACCCCGCCCGCCGCGCGGCGCAGCCGTCGTACCGACGGTGACTCGGCCGCGCCCCGCCTCGCCCTCCCTCGTCGCGGGTCGGTCCGCCGCTCCCAGATGATCACCACGTATGGAGTCGGATCGCTGATTGCCGTCGACAACGAGTCGTTCATCGTCTCCGGCATCGACGACGCCCACCGGAGCTGGGCCCTCGACGAAGCGCCGATCATCCATGAGCACCGTCTCGCCCGGGTCCTGGGAGTGAAGCACTTCCGGCTGCCCCCGGCCTCCGAGGACACGAGCAAGGACGGAGTACGCGTCCGGCGCTTCCCGCTCTGGCACTCGTGCCCGAGCTGCCAGTGCTTGCAACACATCCGGGACTTCAATCCCCCGACGAACAAGAACGTCTGCACGGACTGCGACGACGAGCCCCTGGTGCCATCCCGTTTTGTCGTGGCCTGCGAGGACGGACACCTCGACGACTTCCCCTACTGGAAGTGGCTGCACCGCAAGAACCGCGAGGACGGCGCGACCGGTCGCTGCGGCGGGGAGATGAGCATGCGCTTCTCCGGTCGGAGCGCCTCGCTGCGTTCCGTGATCATCTCGTGCACGTGCGGTGTGTCGGAAGTGTCCATGGAGGGCTCCTTCCGTCGCTCCGCCCTGACCGATCTCGGGGTGAGGTGCGAGGGCAGACGCCCCTGGCTCAAGGGCGCACCCGCCGAGTTCTGCCGTCAGGCGCCGCGCACACTCCAACGTGGTTCGTCCTCGGTCTGGCAGCCGGTACTGAAGTCCGCCCTCTCCATCCCGCCGTGGAGCGACGGTCTCGCCGCAAAGCTCTCCGAGCATTGGGAGACCCTGCGCTCGTTCTCGTCCCGCATGGAGATCGAGATCTACCTCAAGGGAGCGTTCCGGGGCGACGACTCGGTCACGGCCGACGCCGTAGTGGAGTTGCTGGCGGCCGAGCAGGAGGAGGACCCGGATCGGGAGAGCGACGCGGACGCCGGTGCGGTGAGCCCCTACCAGGCCCTGCGCCGCCAGGAGTACGAGCGGCTCTGCTCCGGCAACGCGCTGCGGGACAAAGGTCGCGAGGAGCAGTTCATCTGTGAGCCGCCGGTATCGAACCCGGAGGTTCTCGAGCCGTTCGGTGCAGCCAGGCCAATGTTGGTGAAGCGCCTGCGCGAGGTGCGGGCGCTCAAGGCGTTCACACGCATCGCGGACGCGGAGTCGAGTTCCGAGAGCCATGAGGCGGCCCTGTCCCTCACTCCCACCGACTGGCTCCCGGCGATGGAAGTGAGCGGTGAGGGCGTCTTCGTACGCCTGGACGAGAGCCGGCTGGACGAATGGGCCGAGTCCCACGCGGTGGCTGCACGCGTCGAGCAACTGCGCACCAACCACGACCGCATGCTGCAGGAACGGGCCGCGGATCCGGCCGAGGCGCCTGTCTCACCCGCCACGCCCCGTCTGGTGCTACTGCACACTCTGGCGCATGTGCTGATCAACGAGTGGAGCTTGGACGCCGGTTATCCCGCAGCGGCACTGCGCGAGCGCCTGTATACGGACGACACCATGGCCGGCTTCCTCATCTACACGGCGACCAGCGACTCTGCCGGCAGCCTCGGTGGCGTGGTGGCCCAGGGCGAGCCCGACCGCCTTGCCGAGGCGCTGCACTCGGCGCTGAGACGTGCCACCTGGTGCTCGGCCGACCCCCTGTGCGTCGAGGCAGGGGCGTCCGGCATCGGGGGCGCGAACCGGGCCGCGTGCCATGCCTGCGCGATGCTTCCCGAGACGAGTTGCGAGTACAACAACATCCTGCTCGACCGCGCCCTGTTGGTGGGAACTCCGGAGGACCCCTCGGTGGGATTCTTCCGGCAGGTACTGACGGTCTGAGGCGAGTCTCACCGCCCGCTCGCCGACAGAGCGGTCTCGAAGCGACTCTGCGCGTGGTCGAGCACCTCTTCCACGTCACAGCCGTGAGCTCGGAGCCAGCGGAGGAAGTCCGTGATCACGTCGATCACGGACTCCTCCGCCACCGCCCGGCTCACCCTGCCGGGCCCGCGTTCGTAGGAGCAGAACTGCGGCCTCAACGTCGCGTACATGTTCAACAGCGCCTCGGCCCGCGTCACCGACGGGTCGTGCCCGTCGCCGGCAATTTGGGGCAGTCCCGTGGCCAGTTCGCACCACGTCACCTTGCGGTCCTCGCGAAGCTGGACGCCCCAGCGGTCCGTGATCGCCTCGACGAGCGCCATGCCTCGCCCGCCCTCGCCATCGACTTCTGCGGCCACGAGGGTGGGCAGCGCCCGGGTGTCGGGGTCGTGGACCTCGATACGCAGGGATGAACCGTTCATCAGGACGGCGAGGGTGGTGGGCGTTCCTGCGCCGACGTGGGTGATGACGTTGGCCACGAGTTCGCTCACACAGAGCTGCGCCTCGTCCACGAGGTCTCGCAGTCCCCAATTGCCGAGGTGTTCGCGCACTCTGCGACGCAGGACCGCCACCTCTTCCTCCAGAGCCGTGAACTCCACGGTCCACGGCGTTCTCACCATGCATGTACCTGGGATCACTTCCGAGCCAACCCTTCGTCGCTCGCGGGTCCGTGCGGACGCCGGCGCTTCGGTCCGGCCCCACATCGGTCGTCCTTCACCGTCAGGATGGCCGGCGCGAATCCCGCCGTGCAATGTGCACGGAGAGAATCCCACCATCGGGTGATTGGCGATCCGCACCCTTGGCGCAGAGACTGAACGCTGTTTCGACATGAAGGGGTCCAGATGGCCGGATCACCGACGGCACGCCGCCGTCGCCTGTCCATCGAGCTGAAGAAGCTCCGGGAGAAGAACACCTTGACCTGCGCCCAGGTCGGGGCGGCCCTGGACTGGAGCGGCTCCAAGGTCAACCGGATGGAGACCGGCAGCGGGCGAATCCAGCCCTCCGACATCGACGCGTTGTGCCGGTTCTACGACACCGGCGACGAACTTCGGGAGTTCCTCAAGTCCCTGGCGCGACAGGCCAAGACGCGCGGCTGGTGGCAGGTCCACGGGTCGGGAGTGCCCGAGTGGTTCTCGATCTACATCGGCCTCGAACAGGATGCGTCCACGCTGCGCCAGTACCAGTCGGAAGTCCTGCCCGGTCTCGTGCAGACCGAGGCCTACGCCCGGGAACTGCACACGTGCGGTTCGTACATGCCTCCCGAGGACATCGATCGGGCGGTGCGGGTACGGCTGGAGCGCCAGTCCATGCTCAGTGCCCCCGGTGCTCCCGACTGCTGGTTCATCGTGAACGAGGGTGCGGTGCGCAGAGTCGTCGGCGAACGGGAGTTGATGCGGGCACAACTGGAGCACGTACTGGAGGCGGCGGAGCAGCCAAGTGTGACGTTGCAGGTACTCCCCTTCGACGCCGGCACCTGCCCGACCACGGGACCGTTCACCATGTTGGGCTTCCCCGATCCGGAAGACCCCGACATCGTGTACCGGGACGGCATCACGGATGCGATGTACTTGGAAGGGGAACCTCATGTCCGTGAGTACACCCGAGCGTTCGACGAGTTGAGGGCGGCGGCCCTGAGCCCACGGCGAACGATCCAGTTGATCAAAAGCGTTGTGAAGGAGTACGGACGGTGAACGTCGACCTCAGCGGCGCAGAGGCTCCGGGACCATGGGTCAGGTCGAGCTACAGCAACGGCGCCGGAGGCGAATGCGTGGAGTGCGCTCACGCCGGTGAGCAGGTACTCGTACGTGACACCAAGCTCGGCGGCGCTTCCGTCGCGACGATCGCGTCGCCGGCGTGGCGCGCCTTCACGGGCGCACTGCGCGAAGGATGGCTCGAGCGCCTTTGATCTGCAGGTAGCGGCACCAGCAGCAGGGAAACGTTGGTGTGCAATGGACGAAGCAATCGCACTACAACGTCTTCGAGGCCGCGCTCCCAAGTGACAGTCCGTGGTGTTCGCATGCACCGCCGGGGTCCTCGCCGGCGTCCTGGCTGGCAGGCCGGGGCGGGACTTCGCGATGGGCGCCGCACAGACTCCCATGAGAACGCTGCGCTCCACTGGGCATGGAGTTACAAGGATCTGGGGAATCTGGTCGCAAATGGTCTCCAGCGACTAGGTAAAGAGGTACCGGGCCCGTTCTTACTCCAAGTGGTCGTGCACGACGTCGAGGAACACCTGCCGGCTTGGACGGATAGAGGCCCAGACCTTCTCGTCCTGCGGTTCTCCGGAGTCGTCGGGGCCGTTTCTGATCACGTCGCGAACCGCGAACGCGACTCCCCGGGCCGCCTCGTTCACCTCGCGTGCGCACACCATGTGGATCGTCTTCTGCGTCACCCACACCCTGTCGACGGCCTGTCGGGCGCGCGCTTCCCACTGCTCGTCGGCCTCATGGTGGTGATAGCGGTCCACGGCGACCCGTTCGGCCGCCTGCACTGCTGCCAAGAAGGCTACGAGGTGGGTGAGCTGTTCGTTGCGTCGCGTCTCGTCGCGTTCACGCGTGGTGCGCCGCACCTCGGCCCGCTCCGCGGCGCGCCCCAACGAGTGCTGGGCCAGGAAGAAGATGAGGCCACCGGCTCCTACACCAATGAGCGTTGTCCAAACCATGCCCGGACTGTGGCATCGGAGTGGTCACCGTCTCCGCGATTTGGGATATATCGGGAATGCGCGACTTCCCATGGTGCATACGAGCCGGCGCCGGTCTCAACAGCGGCCTCTCCGATACCGGGAGTTCTCCTGCGACCCACCCGCCACACCACGCCTGATCTGCACCTTCCTGTCGTGCGGCCTTGCGCGGGGGCGACCTTGGGGCGAACCTGGAAGCCGCCCGTCGAGGGCTGCGGCAACGGGCGTGGGGGGCCATGGCTGTCTGTGCCGAGCTGTCGGATTTCGGGACCGCGCACGCCGAGGTGGGCCGAGGGCCAGTACGGACAGATCCAAGGGGGAGTGGCCATGCCGGCTTCGATCACCGGGCGTGTGGGGCCGCTGGCCGGGCGGCGGTTCCCTGTCGGCGCCGCGCCGGTCACCTTCGGGCGCAGTAGTGACAGCAGTGTCGTGATCGCCAGCGGGCGGGCCTCGCGCCTGCACGCGGAGGTGCTGCGCGAGGCGGGCCGCTACGTCCTGTACGACCGCGGAAGCCGCAACGGGACGCTGGTCAACGGCAATAAGGTGACGTCCCACGTCCTTGCCTCCGGTGACGAGATCACCATCGGCGACGAGGTCTTCGGCTTCGAGATCCCCGAGTCGATGGAGACGATCACAGATGTCCTGGGCCCGCTCGTGACCGTCGCGCCGGGCCCGGTCCTGAACGTCACCGTCTCCGGCGGCGGGCCCGTGGGGCTGAGCTTCGCCCTGCTGCTGGAGCACCTGATGGGCCGTCGTGTGGCCATCACGATGTACGACGGCCGCTGGACCGAGGACGGTTCGCGGGTCGTCTGGAAGAACGAGGCACAGGGCAACGTCCGGCGGCAGCAGGTCGTGACCGTCCAGAGCCGCCAGTACCTGAACCTCCCCGAGGAGGTCCAGGAGCGCCTGTTCGGCGCCGGCGCGTACACCGAGATGTGGCCGGCCGGGCCGGACTCCGTGCAGGGCTACGGCCCGCGGAACATCCGGATCGCCTACGTCGAGGACGTACTCCTCGAGATGGCGAACGAGAAGTCCGACCGGATCCGGCTCGTTCCCAGCCGCTTCGACCCGGCCGAGCAGCGTGAGGCGGTGGTCAAGGACCACGTGCTCGCCATCTGCGAGGGCGGCCGTTCGCGGACCCGGGACCACCTCGCCGACAAGTTCGGCGCCCCCGACGCGTCGATCTACTCCCTGAACGGCCACCACGTCCAGGACGTCGTGCTGGGCCTGCGCGTGAAGTCCGACCTGCCGGACCCCATGGCCGTCCTGCTGACGGTGGCCCAGAACCGCTTCCTGCTCAACTCCCTCAGCGGCGAGGGCTTCCTGAACATGCGCCTGACCGACGCCGAGGCCCAGGAGGTCATCGGGGTCGACCCCGTGCGGCACGTGTTCGAGCAGTGTGTCGCCTCGCGACCCTGCCTCATGGGCCGCAACGACGAGGGCGACTTCCGCTGTTCGACCCATGGCACGCTGTTCCTGCCCGCCCTGGTCAAGGGTTCCGCCCTGTGGAAGCGCGTACTGGAGGGCCTGGTCCTCTTCGGCGTCACCGAGGAGAACCTGAGCGCCGTCACCGGGTTCCGCCTGGACATGGTGCAGCGGCCCCGCTTCACCGCCCGGCTCCACTCCGCGACGGCCGCCACCCCGGGAACGTACGGGTTCCTGCTCGGGGACGCGGCCAACGCCATCCACTTCTGGCCGGGACGCGGGCTCAACAGCGGCCTCGCGTCGGCCATCTCGCTCGCGCGCTCCCTCAGCAACGCCTGGCGGGGGAAGGCCTTCCGCGACGCCGACTTCGTCCGTCACGAGGCGGCGATGTCGATGCTCCAGTACCGGCACAAGAGCCGCGCCTGGAACGCGATGGTCACCACCGACGAGCAGGGCGACACCTGCGCGATCAAGGACACGATCGCGCAGAGCATCGAGGCGGCCGCGCCGGACGCTGCGAACGGCGCGGCCGGCAAGGCGGACGAGGCGGGCCTCGACGCGTTCATGGACCGGCTGCGGGAGATCCGCGACCGCCTCTCACCGCGGGTCCCCGGCATGCCGGACGACGCGACCCTCCGCGACCACCTGCGGAAACTGAGGCCGGAGACCGTCCGCACCCTGCTCGCGAGCGGCGCCTGGGACACCCTGACCGTCGGCGGCGAAGAGGTGGACATCGACATCTTCTACCGGCAGATCTCCTCGCCGGCACCCGTCATGAAGCAGCCCGATCCCCGTCTCAATGCCTGAGGACCACAGGAACTAGCGACGGCCGCGCTCGGCCAGTCGCTTCAGCAACCGGCTCCGCCGCTCCTCGTCGGTCGCCAGGCCCAGCGCGGTCCAGGCCATGGCGAGCCCGCCGTCCAGGACGGCGAGGTCCGCGCTCGCGGTCGTGCCGTAGCGCGTGAACTCGGGGTTGTGCATGATCGCGTCGCCGCAGTCGTAGCCGATCATGGGATGGATGGACGGCACGATCTGCGAGACGTTGCCCATGTCCGTCGAGCCGCCGCGCAGCCGGGGATCGCGCGGCGGCACGGTGCGGCCGAGGTCGCCCGCCGCCTCGCGGTACAGCGCGCACATGTCCAGGTCCTGCCGCAGATCGGCGTAGTCGTTGCCGACCGTTTCGAGCGCCAGCTCGGCGCCCGTCGCCAGTGCCCCCGCCTCGAAACAGGCGCGCACCCGGGTCTGCAGCTCCCGCAGTTCGTCGATCGTCTCGGCGCGGCAGTCGTAATCCGCCGTGGTGCGGCCGGGGATGACGTTGGGTGCCTCGCCGCCGGAGGTGACGATGCCGGAGACGACCGCGCCGGGCGTCATCTGCTGCCGGTAGGCGCTGATCGCGACCTGCGCGATCATCATCGCGTCGGCGGCGTTCACCCCGCGGTGCGGCATCGCCGCCGCGTGCGCGGTACGGCCGGTGTACGCGACCTTCCAGCTGCTGATGGCGAGCGAGGTCATGCCGATGGCGTCGGTGGGGGCGGCGTGGGCCATCATCGCCGCGGCCACGTCGTCGAAGGCCCCTCCGCGCAGCATGTCGGCCTTGCCGCCGCCGTACTCCTCGGCGGGTGTGCCGAGGAGTCTGACGGTGACGCCGATGTCGTCGGCGACCGAGGCGAGCGCGAGGGCGGCGGCGGTGGCGGCGGCGCCGTTGACGTTGTGGCCGCAGGCGTGGCCGATGCCGGGCAGGGCGTCGTACTCGGCGCAGATCCCGATGACCAGGTCTCCGGAGCCGGCGGTCGCGGTGAACGCGGTCGGCAGGTCGCACACGCCTCGTTCGACCGCGAAGCCCGCACCCTCGACCAGGTCGGCGATCTTCCGGGCGGACCGGTGCTCCTCGTAGGCGAGCTCCGGCTCGGCGTGCAGGCTGTGGCTGAGCGCGAGGATCCGGTCCTGCGCGCGGGTGAGGGTGTCGCGGCAGCGTTGCTTCAGCCGCGCGCCGGTCACGGGGCCTCCTCCGAAGCCGGCCACAGGGTCGGCGCTGGTCACAGGGCCTCCTTCACGGGGCGGCGGTAGAGCAGGGAGACGAGCGCGCCCGCGAGGGACACGGCGGCGCAGATCGCCCAGGCGTGGGTGTAGGCGGTGACGGTGGGCAGCGGCCTGCCCGCGACGGTCTCGGCGGCGAAGACCGAGAGCACCACGGCGGCGCCCAGCGAGCCGCCGACGTTGATGAGGAGTTCGTTGATGCCGGAGCCCACCGAGGTCTGATCGTGCGGTACGGCCTCGACGGCGAGGGTCCGGGTGGAGTGCTGGAGCAGCCCGCTGCCGAGACCGACGACGGCGGTGCAGGCCAGGTAGGGCACGAGGCTGCTGTGGGAGAAGTACACGGCGAGGTTCCCGGCGGCCATCAGCAGCGAGCCCGCGAACAGGGTCCGCCGGTCGGAGAGCCGTGCGGCGACGACGGGCGCGACCAGGGCGCCGAGCACCAGCGCCAGCATGTTCGGCAGCAGCGCGAACGCGGTGGCCAGCGGGGTGAGCCCGAGCCCGTAGCCCGCCTCGGCCCGCGAGGTGCTCAGGAACACCGGGTTGGCGACCAGCAGACCGAGCATGCAGGAGCTGAAGGTCAGGGTGACGATCGCGACCACGACGACGTTGCGGCGCCGGAACAGGCGCACGTCCGTGACGGGCGCCGAGGTCCGCAGCTCGGCCAGCACCCACACGGCGGTCACCAGCAGGCCGCCGACCAGACAGCCCAGGGTCTTCGCCGAGGTCCACTCCCAGCCGGGCGCGCCGCCCTGCCCGAGTCCCAGCGTGATGGCGACGAGCCCGACGCACAGCAGTCCGGCGCCGAGCCAGTCCGCGGACCCGCCCGGCCGTTCCTCGGTCTCCGGCAGCAGCGGCCAGGTGACGGCGAGGGCGAGACCCACCGCGACGGCGGGCACCCACAGCGCGGCGGTCGGCACCGCCACGTACTCGGCGATCAGGCCGCTGCTCACCGTGCCCAGTGCGAGCCCGCCGACCAGCGCGGCCACCATGAAGCTGATGCCGCGCCGGCTCTCGTCGGCGGTGCGCCGGTTGCGCAGGATGCCGACGAGCAGCGGGAAGAACCCGGCGAACGCTCCTTGGAGCACCTGCCCCGCGAGCAGCATCCCGAACGACCGGCTCAGCCCCACCAGGAGCGAGCCCGTCAGGACGATGGCCAGGTTCCAGCGCAGCACGCGGCGGTGGCCGTGCAGATCGCCCAGCCGGGACAGGATGGGCGTGAAGGCGACGCTGGAGAGCAGGTTCGCGATGCTGATCCAGTTCAGCTGGGCGACGTTCACGTGCAGGGTGGTGGTGAGCCCCTTCAGCAGCGGGCCCAGGAAGCCCTGGGTGATGCCGCTGGACAGCTCCACCAGGACCAGGGAGACGATCACCGCCGCGACCGGGGTCGGGCGGAGGGCGGATCTCGCGGGCGAAGGGGCGAGGATCGGGGTGTCGTTCATGGAAGCCGCACCTGTTCACGAAAAGTGGCTGGCGGAAAGTGCCACTCAAGGTCGCCCGAACGACTTAGTCTCGGCAATGAATCCCCGAAGATTCAGTGGAAACAAGCATTTGAGAGGTGATCGTTGGCGGATTCGGTCAAGCCCGGCGAAGCGGTGCCGTCGGCCCTGGACGCGCTGGACCACGCCATCCTCCGGCTGCTGGCCCGCGAGCCGAGAGCCGCCTGGGCGGATGTGGCGGGCCGCCTCGACGTGCATGAGCGCACCGTCGCGCGCCGGCTGGACCGGCTCATCGGCTCCGGCCTGGTGCGGTTCACGGCGTTCCTGGTGCCCGAGTACCTGGGCGAGGGACTGGTCGTGGAACTGGCGGTGCGCTGCGCGCCGGGGAAGCTGCACGCGGTGGCCCTCGCGCTCGCGCGCCGCCCGGACACACGCTCCGTGGACGTGGCCACCGGCTCGCCCGAGGTGCTGGCCGAGGTCCTCGTGCCGGGGCCCGGGCAGCTCCTGAGCACGGTGGACGGGTCGATCGCCGGCATACCCGGCGTCACCGACGTGCACACGGCGGTGGTCCTGCGGCTCCTGCTGACCGCCAACGACTGGGACCCGTACCGCCAGGAGCCCACTCCGTCCCGCCGTCGCGTCGCCGAGGGCGGTGTCCTGCCCGAGCCGCTGGTCATCGACGAGCTCGACCGCCATCTGGTGGCTCTGCTGGAGCGGGACGCGCGCATGCCCATGGCCCGGCTCGCCCGCGAGCTGTGCGTGAGCGAGACCACGGCCCGGCGCAGGCTCGCCCGGCTCATGGACTCGCACGTGCTGCACCTGCGTTTGCACGCCGAGCCCGGGGTGCTGGGCTTCCCCGTCGAGGCCCGCTTCCGGCTCTCCGTCGAGCACCGCGCGCTGGAGGTGGCCGTGCGCCGCCTGGCCCGTGAGTCCGACGTACGGCACCTGGTCATCACCACCGGCCGGGCGAACGTTCTCGGCTACTCCAGCCACCGCTCGGCCCAGGACGTGCACGACTTCACGACGCGGGTGTTCGCGGAGCTGGACGGGGTGACGGGGGCGGAGGCGGCGCTGTTGCTGCGTTCGTACAAGAGGGCCGGGGTGGTCGTCTGACCGGCCCCGGCCCCGGCCGCACGGCCCTTACGCCCGCTCCCCCGGCCCCACCGGCCAGACCACCGCCTGGGCGACGACGACGTTCTCGCCGTCGAAGGTGAGGGCGGGGCCTTCGTGGAGTCGGTAGCCGAGGTCGAGCGCCTCGCTCACGCGCCGGCAGAACGAGGCGTCGTCCGGGCCGGTCAGGACGCGGTAGCGGGGCAGTCCGTCTGGTGGTGTGGTCATGGGGGAAGGGTCTCAGGCCCGCTCGGTGTGTCCGTGAGCGGGCCGCCCTGTCGACCGGGGCTGGGGCCGGGGCCGGGTTCGGGTCCGGGTCAGCCGAACATGCCCGGTTCGTAGTCGCCCGCCGGCTGCTGGACGATGACGTTCAGGCGGTTGTAGGCGTTGATCACGGCGATGAGGGTGACCAGGGCCGCCAGCTGGTCCTCGTCGTAGTGCTTGGCGGCGTCGGCCCACGCCTCGTCGGTGACGCCGCCCGCCGCGTCGGCGAGGCGGGTGCCCTGCTCCGCCAGTTCGAGGGCGGCGCGTTCGGCCTCGGTGAAGACCTTGGCCTCGCGCCAGGCGGCGACCATGCTGAGGCGTACGGCCGTCTCGCCGGCGTGGGCGGCCTCCTTGGTGTGCATGTCGAGGCAGAAGCCGCAGCCGTTGATCTGGCTGGCGCGGATCTTCACCAGTTCCTGGGTCGACGCCGGGAGCGGCGAGTCCGTCACCGTCTTGCCCGCGGCGTTGATCTGACGGAGGAACTTGGCCGCGAGGGCGTTGCCGAAGAGGTTGAGACGGGCTTCCATCCTGGGCTCCTTGTGGTTGTTCACAGCAGTTCGCTCTGCTTTGTCCTGCTTCGCTGTGCTTCGTTGTGCTGCGCTCGTTTTCGCTTGCATACCTACGACGGGCGCGGCCCGCGATGTGTGACAGACCCGCCGCGACAATCGATGCGACCTGCGTCTCACCACCGGACGGGGTTGGCGGGCCCCGTCGATCCGCCGCCCGACGTGCGGGTTAGCCTGTTTTGTCCTACGAGTGCGGGAGGCAGTGATGACGAAGGTTCCTGCGGCAGTGGTGGCCGCGAGCGGACTGGTCGGTGGGTACGGCGTGGCCCGCTGGACCGGGAAGCGGCAGTTGGGCGGGGCCGTGCTGGCGGTCGCCGGGGCCGCGTCCGCGTGGCAGTGGCGGCAGCGGGCCGGCGGGAAGGCGGCAGGGGCGCTCACCGCCGTCTACGTCGCCGCCTTCGCCGGATCGCATCCGCTGGCCAAGAAGATGGGCGCCTGGCCGTCCGTGTTCACCGTCGCGGGCGCGGTCGCCCTCACCTCCTGGGCCGTCGCCGACCGGCGGGACGCCCGGTAGGCCCCGTCGGGAGCAGCCGGGTCGGGGTGGTGGCGGGAATCCGTTGACCCCTGTCACTCCCGCCACTTCTTCAAGATCGGCCGGGTGTCTAGCGTCGGGGCGTGACCAAGTTCCTTCTCGCCGTGCACGTGCTGGCCGCGATCGTCGCCATCGGGCCCGTCACCGTCGCCGCCAGCATGTTTCCGCCCGCCGCGCGCCAGGCCCTGGCCGCGCCCGAGGATCCGCGGGCGGTGCAGACCGTGCTGTTGCTGCTGCGCATCTGCCGGGTCTACGCCGTCGTCGGGGTCGCCGTCCCGGTGTTCGGGTTGGCCACGGCCAAGAACATGGGCGTGCTCGGCGACACCTGGCTGATCGTGTCGATCGCGCTCACCGCGCTCGCCGCCGTCGTCCTCGTCGCGCTGGTGCTGCCCCGGCAGACCGCCATAGCCGAGGCGCTCGACGAGCAACGGCCCGTGGGGCAGGGCGGTGACGAGCGCACGGCGACCGTTCGGCTCGCCATGTTCACCGGCATGTTCAACCTGCTGTGGGCCGCCGTGACGGTCCTGATGATCGTCAGGCCGGGTTCCACGACAGGAGCCTGACGGCGACCTGCCGGGACAGCACACCTAGGGCAGCGCCTTCGGCTCCGGTGTCTTCACCGCCGTCAGCGGTGTGGCGATGTCCTCCAGGGAGCGGCGTTCGGCCTTGACCGCGAGGAAGGCGGCGACCAGGCCCGCCGCGCACATCAGCGCCGCGCCGATCTGGAAGGCGAGGACCGTGTCGCCGACCCTGCCGGTGCTGGTGAGGTCGGCGAAGAGGAGCGGGCCGCTGATACCGCCGGCCGCGGTGCCGAGGGCGTAGAAGAAGGCGATGGACATCGCCCGGGTCTCCATAGGGAAGATCTCGGAGACCGTCAGATACGCGCTGGAGGCGCCGGCCGAGGCGAAGAACAGCACCACGCACCAGCAGGCCGTCATCGTGCCGGCGCTCAGCGTGCCGCGGCCGAAGAGCCAGGCCGTGCCGAACAGCAGCAGGCCGGACAGCAGATAGGTGGAGGAGATCATCACCCGGCGGCCGACCGTGTCGAAGAGGCGGCCAAGCAGCAGCGGGCCCATGAAGTTGCCGGCCGCGATGACGGCGAAGTAGTAGCCGGTGCGGTCGGCGGGCACGTGGAAGAACTTGGTCAGGATCGCGCCGAAGCCGAAGGTGATGGCGTTGTAGAGGAACGCCTGGCCGATGAAGAGGGAGAAGCCGAGGGCGGCACGCTTGCGGTAGGCGGCGAAGACCGTGCGGCCGATCTCGACGAAGCTCACGCTACGGCGCTGGCGGATGGTGATCTCGCCGTGCGGCTCGGGGAGCGGCTCGTCCCGCTCGGCCGCGATCCGGCGTTCGATGTCGGTCACCACCTCCTCCGCCTCCCGGTCCCTGCCGTGGATCAGCAGCCAGCGCGGACTCTCCGGGACGTGCCTGCGGACGAGGAGGATCACCAGGGAGAGGACCGCGCCGAGCGCGAACGTCAGCCGCCAGCCCACGTCGGCGGCCAGGATGCCGGTGTTCAGGGCGAGGATCGACAGCAGGGAGCCGCCGACTGCACCCACCCAGAAGCTGCCGTTGATGATCAGGTCGACGCGGCCCCGGTACGCGGCGGGGATCAGCTCGTCGATCGCGGAGTTGATGGCCGCGTACTCGCCGCCGATGCCGAAACCGGTCAGGAAGCGGAAGAGGAAGAACCACCAGGCCTCGAAGGAGACGGCGGTCAGGGCGGTGGCCGCCAGATACACCGCGAGGGTGATCATGAAGAGCTTCTTGCGGCCGTAGCGGTCGGTCAGGCGGCCCCAGAAGAGGGCGCCTACGCAGGCGCCCGCCACGTAGAGGGCGGCCGCGGTGCCCGTGACCTGCGCGGAGCTGATCGACAGACCGCTGCCGGGCTCCGACAGCCGGCTGGCGATGTTGCCGACGACCGTGACCTCCAGACCGTCGAGGATCCATACGGTGCCGAGACCGACGACGATCGTCCAGTGCCAGCGCGACCACGGAAGGCGGTCCAGGCGGGCGGGGATGTCGGTGGTCACGGTACGGCCGGTCTCGGCCTCGGCGGTGGCCATGGGCTCCCTCCACGACGACGGCGACACGACGAGCGGAACGCCAAGCGGGTTCCCCCGAACCGCGTGGATCACGCCCCGCGCACGGCCGACCGGCCCAGCGGCAACTCGGCCGACAAGTCCGCAAACGAGCAGAATGGCCCCCCACCGCCGGAGCCCAGCCCTACGCCCCCAAGGCCCGGGTCACCGTATAGATCAGCACTCCCGCCAGCGAACCCACCACCGTGCCGTTGATGCGGATGAACTGGAGGTCGCGGCCGATGTGGGCCTCGATCTTGCGGGTGGTGTGCTCGGCGTCCCAGCCGGCGACGGTGTCGGTGATCAGGGAGGTGATCTCCTTGCGGTAGGTCGTCACCACGTAGACCGCCGCACCCTCGACCCAGGAGTCGACCTTGCCCTGCGCCTTGGGGTCCTCGGCCATCCGGGCGCCCAGGGACAGCAGCGAGGCGCGGACCCTCAGGCGCAGCTCGCTGCGCTCGTCCTCGGCCGCCGCGACGATCATGGACCGTACGGCCGTCCAGGCGGAGGCGATCAGGTCCTGGACCTCGCCGCGGCGCAGCACCTCGCCCTTGAGCCGCTCGACACGCCCGCGCGTGTCGGTGTCGGACTGGAGGTCGGAGGCGAAGTCGGTGAGGAAGCGGTCGAGCGCGCCGCGCGCCGGGTGCGAGGGCATGTCCCGCATCTCGGTGATGAAGCGCAGCAGTTCCTTGTAGACGCGCTCGCCGACCTTTTTGTCGACGAACCTCGGGGTCCAGCCGGGCGCGCCGCCCTGCACTGCGTCCATCACGGAGTCGCTGTGCAGCACCAGCCAGTCGTGCGCGCGGGAGACGACCAGGTCGACGACCCGTTTGTGGCCGCCGTCGGCGACGACCCGCTCCAGCAGCTTGCCGATGCCGGGCGCGATCTCCTGCGTGTTGGCTCTGCGGGTGATCGCCTCGCCGACGACGGCCTGGATGTCGGAGTCGCGCAGGACGGCCAGGGCGCCGCGCAGCGCGGTCGCCAGCTCCGCGGTCACCCGGTCCGCGTGCTCCGGCTGGGCGAGCCAGGCACCGAGGCGGCTGCCGATGCCCACGGCGCGCAGCCGCTGCCGTACGACGTCCTCGGAGAGGAAGTTCTCGCCGACGAACTCGCCCAGCGAGACGCCGAGCTGGTCCTTCTTGTTGGGGATGATCGCGGTGTGCGGGATGGGCAGGCCGAGGGGGTGGCGGAAGAGGGCGGTGACCGCGAACCAGTCGGCGAGCGCGCCGACCATGCCGGCCTCGGCGGCCGCGGCGACGTACGACGTCCAGGCGCCGGCGCCGGTGTGCTCGCCCCACTTGGCGAGCACGTACACCACGGCGACGAACAGCAGCAGCCCCGCGGCGGTCAGCTTCATGCGGCGCACCCCGCGTTGCCGCTCCTCGTCGGCGGGGCTGAACACGGTCATCGCGCGGTGAGAGACGGCGTCCGCCGTTTCCGGACCGGCCTGGGTCGTCTGTTCCATCCACTCCACCCGTTCGGTGATACCGCACACAATTGTCCCTTCCTGACCGACTCCCGGAACGGAACAAGAGTTCCCGGCGTCTGTCGGAAGGGGGGTTGGGCAGGATCCTGTCAATTGTTCCCGGGCCCATCCGCCACCATGTGCCCATCAGTTCGGAGCCCGGGGGCTCCGGCCGGCTCCGCCCGAGGAGAGCGTCACCAGCATGACAAGACGGCACGGTTACGCCCTGCTGACCGCGATCGTCGCACTGATCGTCGTCGTTTCCGCCGCCCTCTGCGCCGGCGGCGCCTCCGGCACCGGCCGCCTGGCCGCCGCCCCGGCCACCGGCCACGCGCCGGGCCATTCCGCCGCACCGGCCGCCGCCGGCACCTGGGTCGCCACCTGGGCCGCCGCACCGGCCGCCGCCGAACCCGGCACGGAGACCACGGGCATGGCGGGCCGCTCGGTGCGCAACGTCGTGCACACGAGCGTCGCCGGGACGAGTGCCCGCATCACGCTGTCCAACCTCTACGGCCACTCGCCGCTGCGCGTCACCCACGCCACGATCGCCGTCGCGGCCGGCGACGCCACCGCGGCCGCCGCCACGCGCACCATGCGGCGGATCACCTTCGCCGGCGCCCTCTCGGTCGTCGTACCGGCCGGCGGGCAGGTGATGAGCGACTCTGTGTCCATCGCCGTACCGCGGGGCGGCGACGTCCTGGTCACCATCTACTCCCCCACCCCGTCGGGCCCGGTCACCTACCACCCGCAAGCCCGCCAGATCTCCTACGTCGCCCAGGGCGACCGCACCGAGGACGTGACCGGGACGCCGTACACCGAGCAGACGGCGGTCTGGCGCTGGCTGAGCGCGCTGGACGTGTTCAGCGACGAGGCCGACGGCACGGTCGTCGCCCTCGGCGACTCGATCACCGACGGCATCACCTCCACCGTCGGCGCCGACCGCCGCTGGACCGACGTCCTGTCCGGCCGGCTGCGGGCGGCGGTCGAGGCGGGCCGGGACGTGCCGCGCTACAGCGTCGTCAACGAGGGCATCAGCGGCAACCAGGTGCTGGCCGACGGGCTCGGGCGGCCCTCGGACAACCCCAGCGGGCTGAACCGGTTCGAGCGGGACGTGCTGGAGCGGACCGGGGTCAAGGTCGTCGTCATCGACCTCGGCGTCAACGACATCCTGCGCAATCCGGGGCGCGCCGACCCGGAACTGATCATCGGCGGGCTGCGCACCCTGGTGACGCGGGCGCACGCGCGCGGGCTGACGGTCGTCGGGGCGACGCTGATGCCGTTCGGGGGGTACCGCATGTACACGCCCGCCCGGGAGGCGGTACGGCAGCAGGTCAACGCGGAGATCCGGGACGGGCAGGTGTTCGACGCCGTGGTCGACTTCGACCGGGCGCTGCGGGACCCGCATGATCCGCTGCGGCTGCGCGGCGCGTACGACTGCGGGGACCATCTGCACCCCAGTGACCTGGGGTACCGGACGATGGCGGAGGCGTTCGAGCTGGACCTGCTGAACGGGGCGGGGCAGGCGCAGCTATAGGAAGCCGGCCGGCCGCGGCTGATCGAGCCTGCGGCGGGCCGTGTGGCCGGGGCTATTCGAGCCTGCGGCGTTCCGCCCTGCGTTCCAGCTTCTCCTGGCGGCGCTCCTCCTTGAGCCGGCGCCGCTCCGCCTCGGTGTTCTTCCGCCTGATGCTCACGCCGCCCCAGAAGGCCACACCGGTCACGATCACACGCGGGGCCCCCGGCTCGCCCCGCACGCCCTCCTCGCGGTGGTCGAAGCCGCCCATGATGCCGATGCCGCGCACCACGACCTCGACGCCGGGCGGGACGATCACGTCCACACCGCCCATGATCGCGACGCAGTTGATCTCGACTTCGTGGTCGGCGAAGTCGGCGTCGCGCAGGTCGACGACGCCGCCGCCCCAGAAGGTGAAGCAGCTGAACTTCTTGGGCATGGTCCAGCGCCCCTTGCGCTCGAACCCGCCCATGATGGCGACGGCCCACGACGAGGTCCCCCCGCCGCCGACCACCCGCGACGCCCAACTGCCGTCCTGCGCGGGCCGCTTGACCATGTTCACCGCCGGGGCGGTCACCCCGGGCACGGGCAGGTCCCGGGTGAGCGGCGTGAGTTCGCCGTAGGTGCGTGCCCGGTACGCCGCGTCCAGCCGCTCCTCGAACTCGCTCATGTCGAGGCGCCCCTCGGCCACGGCGTCCCGCAGTTGCTCGGCGACTCGTTCACGATCGGCGTCGGAGGCGCGAAGCTCCGGCAGGTCCTCGGTCATGGCAGCAGCCTACGAGACCGCTTTCTCGGCGTACATCCTCGCGATGACCGCCTCGATGTCGGGCTCCCTCACCGACAGGTCCACCAGCGGATACTCCGCCGCGATCCGCGCCACCAGAGGCGCCGCCGACTCGGCCGCCGGGAAGGCCAGCCACTGCCGGGGCCCCTCGACCCGCACCACGCGCGCCGACGGCAGCTCGATCGGCGGCAGCTCGCGCTCCAGGTCGACCACCAGGGTGCGCTCGCTCTCGCCCGCCTGGTGCAGACCGGTGAGCGGGCCGTCGTACATCAGGCGCCCGTGGTCGATGACCATCACCCGCGAGCAGAGCTGCTCGATGTCCTGGAGGTCGTGCGTGGTCAGCAGCACCGTCGTACCGCGTTCGGCGTTCAGATCGCGCAGGAACCCACGGACCTTGGCCTTGCTGATGACGTCCAGGCCGATGGTCGGCTCGTCCAGGTAGAGGACCTCCGGATCGTGCAGCAGGGCGGCCGCGATGTCGCCGCGCATCCGTTGGCCCAGCGAGAGCTGCCGTACCGGCACGTCCAACAGGTCGCCGAGTTCGAGGAGTTCGACGCAGCGGTCGAGGTTGTCGCGGTAACGGGCGTCGGGGATCCGGTACATGCGGTGCATCAGCCGGTAGGAGTCGATCAGCGGCAGGTCCCACCACAGGGTCGTACGCTGCCCGAACACCACCCCGATGCGCCGGGCGAGCCGGGTCCGCTCGCGGGACGGGTCGATGCCGGCGACCCGCAGCCGGCCGCCGCTCGGCGTCAGGATGCCGGTGAGCATCTTGATCGTCGTCGACTTGCCCGCCCCGTTCGGGCCGATGTAGCCGACCATCTCGCCGCGCGCCACGCTGAAGGAGATCGAGTCGACCGCCCGCACCTGCCGCCGCTCGCGCCGGAGGAACCCGGTCTTCTTCCGTACGTCGAAGACCTTCTCGACCCGGTCGACCTCGATGAGACCACCGCCCGCGCCGACCGCATCGCCCGCGTTGTCCCTGCCCTCCACGCCGTCCGCCGTCATCGCCATGCGCCTCTACGTCCCTTCACCTTCGTGCCTTCACCTTCGTGCCTTCGCCGTCTCAGTTCCCGGTACTGCGGTACGACCGCAGGCCCACCCGCCAGACCGCCCCCGCCAGCGCGCAGCACACCACCGCGACCAGCGGCGGCGTGAACGCCGTCCACCGGGGCAGGTCGAGCGGATAGGGCCGCCCCAGCACGTACAGCGCGGGCAGCCAGTTGACGAAGGCCAGCGGCAGGACGAACGTCACCCCGCGCACCAGTTCCTTGGCGAACACCGTCGGCGGGTACTGGAGCAGCGTGGTGCCGCCGTAGGTGAACGCGTTCTGCACCTCGGAGGCGTCCTGCGCCACGAACTGGAAGGCCGCCCCGGCCACGAACACCGCGCAGAAGATCACGCAGCCGCTGACCACCATCACCGGCATCAGCAGCAGCTTCAGCGGCGTCCAGTCGACGTTCAGCCGGGCCAGCGCCCAGCCCAGCACCAGCGCCCCCTGCGTCACCCGGCCCAGTCGGCGCAGCGCGAACCGGTCCGCGGCCACCTGCGCCAGCACCGGCGCCGGCCGGACCAGCAGGGTGTCGAGGGTGCCGTCGCGCACCCGCCGCCCCAGCCGGTCCATGGAGCCGATCGCCAGGTCGGCGAGCCCGAAGGAGGTGGCGGACAGCCCGTACAGGAAGGCGATCTCGGGCAGCGCGTACCCGCCGAGCGCGTCCACACGGGAGAACATCAGCACGATCGCCACGAAGTCCAGCGCGTTCGCGAAGAAGCTCCCCGCCGTGGTCATGACGAAGGAGGCCCGGTAGGCCATCGTCGAGCGGATCCACATCGCGGCGATCAGACGGTAGGCGCGCAGCCCCTCCACCAGCCGGTTGCCGGCCGCCCGGACCGCGGTCGGCTCAGCCACCCTGCACCACCACCCGCCGGGTCGCCGCCGACTGGACCAGCCGCCCCAGCGCCAGCAGCGCCACCGCCCACGCCCCCTGGAAGACGTACGTGCCGAGCGGGTCCGCGTGCCCCAGCAGGATGTCCGCGGGCGCCTGGAGCAGCGAGGACCACGGCAGTGCCCGGACCACCTCGCCCAGCGCGCCCGGGAAGACGTTCAGCGGCAGCAGCATCCCCGAGCAGAAGTACCCGGCCAGCACGGCCATCTGCGCCACGCCCGCGCCGTCCAGCAGCCAGAACGCGCTCATCGCCACCAGGAAGCGGATCCCGAAGCCCACCAGCAGCGCCAGCGGCACCGCGCCGAGGAACGCCGCCCAGGTCAGCGGGTCCGACGGCAGGTACACCGGGAAGAACAGCGCGCCGAACAGGAAGGGCAGCACCCCGCGGCCGAGCAACTGGAACATCGCCCGGCCCGCGTCCGCCGACAGCCACCACAGCTGGAGATCGGCCGGCCGGTACAGATCGACGGCGATGTCACCCGTTCGGATGCGTTCCATCAGCTCGTCCTCGACGCCGCCCCCGCCGATCGCCAGGGCCGCCAGGAACGCCTGACCGAGCCACACGTACGTCACCGCCTGTGCCTGGTCGTAACCGCCCAGGTGCGGCCGGACATCCCACAGCGCAAGGTACGTGTACACCAGAATCAGCCCGAATGCCGTATTGGTGAACACCCCGGCCGCCGTCGCCGCCCGATACGTCGCGTACCGTCTGAATCCCCCCGCCGCGACGGCCGCGTACAACCGTCCAGCGCCCACGTGAGTCTCCTCCCAGGCCAAGACATCGAAAGCGCGAGAGCGTAGTGCGCCCGGACGTGACATGCCACGCATTTTCCGGCCCGGACCAGTGCCCGGGACCGGGAACGGAACGGTTGCTGCGAGAGTCTTCATCTGGGGGCGCCGATGGCGCATGAGGGCGTACGGGGACGTACGACGTGGATCGTACGGGGACGTACGACGTGAAACAGGAGTCCGAGCACGACATGAGTGACGAGCCGCAGCAGCCGAACCAGGGCGTGGCCGACCACCAGCCACCGGCGGCACCCGAGACCAGGGGCGAGGCGGAGAGCGGGACGGAAAGCGAGACGGAGAGCGGGACGGAAAGCGGGACGGAAAGCGGGACAAGGAGCGAGGCGGCGTACGAGGCCAGGGGGGCCAGGGGCGAGACGGCGACCGCGACGGGGAGCGCAAAGCTGAGCCGGACGGCGAACGCGACCGGGAGCGCGGCCGCGAACGAGCCCCCGGGCCGGACGGCGGACGCGACGCCGGACCAGACGCCGAACGCGACCGGGAACGCGACGCCGAACCAGAGGGCCTACCCGACCGCGAACACGACGCCGAACCGGACGCCGAACGCGACCGGGAGGGCGCCGATGAGCCCGACGGCGCACGCGACCGCGAACGCGGCGGGGAGCCCGGCGGCCGACGAGGCGGGGATCGCGACCGCGGACGCGGCGGGCGGCGGGAAGGGCAAACGGCCCCGGCGCACCGGCTGGCGCCGCGCCCTGCCGACCTGGCGGATGGTGCTCGGCGGCTTCCTCACCGCCATGCTGCTGGTCATCGGCGCGTTCCTCCTCGGCTACTCCATGGTGAAGATCCCGCCGGCCAACGCCATGGCCGTCAAGCAGGCCAACGTCTACCTGTACGCCGACGGCTCCGAGATCGCCCGGGACGGCGAGATCAACCGGGAGAACGTCTCGCTCGCCCAGGTCTCCAAGGACGCCCAGCACGCCGTGCTCGCCGCCGAGGACCGCGACTTCTACACCGAGCCCGCCGTCGACCCCAAGGCGATGCTGCGCGCCGGCTGGAACACCGCCCTCGGCAAGGGCAAGCAGTCCGGCTCGACGATCACCCAGCAGTACGTGAAGAACTACTACCTGGGCCAGGAGCAGACGGTCAGCCGCAAGGTGAAGGAGTTCTTCATCTCGATCAAGCTGGACCGCACCCAGTCCAAGGACGAGATCCTGCAGGGCTACCTCAACACCAGCTACTTCGGGCGCAACGCCTACGGCATCCAGGCCGCCGCCCAGGCGTACTACGGCGTCAAGGCCAAGGACCTCGACCCGGCCCGCGCCGCCTACCTGGCCGCGCTGGTCAACGCGCCCAGCGAGTTCGACGTCGTCGCCCACCCGGAGAACAAGTCCGTGGCCCTGGCCCGCTGGAACTACGTCCTGGACGGCATGGTCAAGAAGGGCTGGCTGCCCGCCTCGCAGCGGGCCGGGATGAAGTTCCCGATGCCGAAGGACGCCACCGCCCCCACGGGCATGTCCGGGCAGCGCGGCTACATCGTCCGCGCGGTGAAGGACTACCTGGCCACGAACAAGATCCTGGAGGAGAGCCAGCTCGAGGCGGGCGGCTACCAGATCACCACGACCCTGCAGAAGCGCAACCAGGACGCCCTGGTCAAGGCCGTGGACGACCAGGTGATGAACAAGCTCGACCGGAAGAACCGCAAGGTCGACAACTACGTCCGGGCCGGCGCCGCGTCCGTCGACCCGAAGACCGGCGAGCTCGTGGCCATGTACGGCGGCATCGACTACGTGAAGCAGTACACGAACAACGCCACCCGCCGGGACTTCCAGGTCGGCTCCACCTTCAAGCCGTTCGTGTTCACCTCCGCCGTGCAGAACGGCTCCGCCACCCAGGACGGCCGCCCGATCACCCCGAACACCTACTACGACGGCACCAACAAGCGCCCCGTCCAGGGCTGGGGCGGCTCCTACGCTCCCGAGAACGAGGACCAGCGGTCCTACGGCAACATCACCGTCCGCGAGGCCACGGACAAGTCCGTCAACTCGGTGTACGCGCAGATGGCCGCCGACGTCGGCTCCGAGAAGGTCAAGGACACCGCCGTCGCCCTCGGCCTGCCGGCCGACACCAAGGACCTGACCGCCACCCCGTCCATCGCGCTCGGAGTGGCCACCGCCAGCGTCGTCGACATGGCCGACGCCTACGCCACGGTCGCCAACCACGGCAAGCACGCCCCGTTCACGATGATCAAGAAGATCACCAAGGACGGCGCCGACACGATCGAGCTGCCCAAGCGCACCGAGTCCCAGGCGGTCAGCCGCGAGGCCGCCGACACCACCACCTCGATACTGCGCAGCGTCGTCCAGAACGGCACCGCCACCGCCGCCCAGGCCGCCGGCCGGCCCGCGGCCGGCAAGACCGGCACCGCCGAGGAGGACCGGGCGGCCTGGTTCGCCGGCTACACGCCCGAGCTCGCCACCGTCGTCTCGGTCATGGGCCAGGACCCGGACACCGCCGGCCACGAGTCGCTCTACGGCGCCATGGGTCTTCCCCGCGTCAACGGCGGCGGCCCGCCCGCCCAGATCTGGGCGCAGTACACCGGGGACGCCCTGAAGAACACCCCCGTCACCGACTTCGACCTCCAGCTCCAGCCGGGTGCCGACCAGATCCAGCCGCCGCCCTCGGAGCCCGGCGACAACCCGGGCGACGGCGGTCCGGACGACGGCAGTACGCCCGGCGCCGACACCGGCGGCCAGGACCAGGGGCAGGACCCGGGCAGCCAGGACCAGGGGCAGAACCAGGGCCAGGGCGACGGCGGCACGGGTGACACCAACGGCGGCGACCCCACAACCGGCGGGGCCGGCGGCGGCACCCCGCCGGGCGATCCCACCGGCGGGGAGTCCGGCGACGTCGGAGGCACCCAGCCGGGCGGCCAGGGAGGCGTGCCCGGCGGAGCGGGCGGCACCACCCCGGGCGGGCCCGCGGGCCCCTCCGGCGACGGCGGCGCGAACACCAGCATGCAGGGCCTGTTCAGTGGCCGGACGTCACCTTGAGCCCCACCACGGCCACGAGCAGCAGACACACGAAGAAGATCCGGGCGGCGGTCGCCGGCTCCCCCAGCACCGCCATGCCGACCACCGCCGCACCGGCCGCCCCGATGCCCACCCACACGCCGTAGGCGGTACCGATGGGCAGGGAACGGGCGGCGTAGGACAGCAGGATCATGCTGGTCACGATCCCTGCGCCGGTGAGAACGCTGGGCAGGGGGCGGGTGAAGCCGTCGGTGAACTTCATACCGATCGACCAGCCCACCTCGAGCAGACCGGCCAGAATGAGCAGGACCCAGGCCATGACGGGCACCTCCGGGACGACGTGAGGACGGAACGGGGGTGCGTCGTCTTTGCGTTCATCCCGGTACGGCGCGTCTCGTCGGGTCGCTCCCGAGGCTAGCAAAGGAACGACAAAGGGGCTGGTGACCATGGTCACCAGCCCCTTTGCGATGTACGTACCGCTACAGATACAGGCCGGTGGAGTCCTCCGAGCCCTCGAAGCGGTCCGCGGCCACCGCGTGCAGATCACGCTCGCGCATGAGCACGTACGCGACTCCGCGCACCTCGACCTCGGCGCGGTCCTCCGGATCGAACAGCACCCGGTCACCCGGCTCGACGGTCCGCACGTTCTGTCCCACCGCGACGACCTCGGCCCAGGCCAGCCGGCGTCCCACCGCCGCTGTCGCGGGGATCAGGATGCCACCGCCCGAACGCCGCTCGCCCTCGCTCTTGTCCTGCCGGACGAGCACCCGGTCGTGCAGCATCCGGATGGGCAGCTTGTCGTCGTGGCTGCTGTGCTCAGTTCTCTTGGCGCTCACGCCTCGAACCTACCTGCCTTGGGCACGTCGTCACGCGGTGGGGCGTCGCGCCACTCAACCACGGCGCCGGCGGGAGCCCAGGGCGAGCAGCCCGACCAGGCCCACGGCGACGAGCGCGATCGGCACGACCCGCTCCAGGCGCGGGGCGCCGTCCTCGTCCACGAACTGCGCCCGCACATCGCTCACGACCCGGTTGACCTGTACGTAGGCCCGGCCGAGCGTGTGGTCGATGTTGGAGGCGACCTTGGCCTTGGCGTCCCCGACGATGGTCTTCGGGTGCACGCGCACCCCGATCTCGTCGAGCGTCTCGGCCAGCACCTCGCGGCGGCGCCTGATGTCCGCCTCGATCTCAGCCGGGGTTCTGGTGTCCGCGGTGTCCGCCACCGTGCCGCCTCCGAAGTCAACTGATGCCTGTTCGGGACAGTCTGTCAGTTCTCGCTACGACCGCGCTGTCGGCACCCCCGGTTACCCTCGGAGCGACACGGTATCCGCACGCACGAGGAGACGAGCTTCGATGACCGAGCGACTCCAGCCCGGGGACGTGGCCCCCGCCTTCGCCCTCCCCGACGCCGACGGCAAGGAGGTGTCGCTGGCCGACCACAAGGGCCGGAAGGTCATCGTCTACTTCTACCCGGCCGCCCTCACCCCCGGCTGCACCAAGCAGGCCTGCGACTTCACCGACAACCTGGACCTGCTGGCGGGCGCGGGGTACGACGTGATCGGCATCTCCCCCGACAAGCCGGAGAAGCTGGCGAAGTTCCGCGAAAAGGAGTCCCTCAAGGTCACGCTGCTCGGCGACCCGGACAAGAAGGTCCTCGAGTCCTACGGCGCCTTCGGCGAGAAGAAGCTCTACGGCAAGACCGTCGTCGGCGTCATCCGCTCCACGATCGTCGTCGACGAGGAGGGCAAGGTCGAACGAGCCCTCTACAACGTCAAGGCAACGGGCCACGTGGCCAAGATCATCAAGGACTTGGGGATCTGAGACCAGCTCCCCCACCTGCACGGCCCGCACCGGCACACCCGGCGCGGGCCGTTCCGCATTCGCGTACGTGACTGTCCGATAACCGGTTCGTTACTCCGTGTGAGCCATGAACACGTGGCCGGGAACGGAGGGGACCCATGGGGGCCAGTGCGTACACAAGGGAGCGGCTGAAGGAGTCGGCGGGCCCGTGCAGCAAAGACCGGCTTGCGCGGACCGTCGCCGAGGCTCGCAATTGGGCAGACCTGATGAGACGACTCGGCCTTCACGCAAGCGGTGGCCAGCGGCGGGTACTTCAAGAGGAGGTCGCCAGTCATGGGATCGACACCAGTCACTTCGTCAAGCGCAGCCCATGGCGCAAGTACCCGGACGCCGCCATCGCAGAGGCGGCGGCCTCCTCGTCCTCACTCCGTGAGGTGGCCCTCAAGCTGGGCGCCACTCCGGCCACCGGAACGCTGTCCCATATCTGTCGCCGGATCAGGGCGGCGGCGATCGACGTCAGCCGTTTCCCTGGATTGAACCAGCCCGAACCGGACCTTCCCTTCACTCCGGAGGAGCTGCGAGCCGCCGCATCGACGGCGACGAGTATCCGTGGTGTGGCCCGGGCCTTGAACATGCCGGACGACAGTCGCTCACGCGCAACCTTGGGCCGCATGCTGCGCGCCCAGGCCATCAGCACCGAGCACTTCTCCCACCGCCGCGTAGTGATTCCTGAGGATGAACTTCGTGACGCCGTCAAGCACTCGACAAGTTACGCCGAGGTGATGCGACGTCTCAGCCTGGACGTCAACGACACCAACCATCGACGCGTCCGACGTGCGGCAGCTCGACTCGGTCTTGATACAAGCCACTTCAAACGCCGCTCGTGGGCTCGGTCGGAGCTCCCCGCACCTGCACCCATCGCTCATCGGGTGCTGATCGTCCTACCCTCCGACGCCGGGCGGACGAACAGGGCCCAACTCCACCGCGCACTGAACGAGATCGGCGTGCCTTACGCATGTGAGTCCTGCGGCAATGCCGGGGAGTGGCTGGGTCAACCGATCACTCTGCAGATCGACCACATCAACGGCGACTGGCGAGACAATCGCCGAAAGAATCTGCGGCACCTGTGCCCCAACTGCCACTCACTGACGGAGACGTGGTGTCGTCAGAAGGGGAGGCCACCTCTCGCAGCGCAACAAGCTCGGCCCGTACACTGAACGCTGCCGGTCGAGCGCGATGACCGTTTCTGAGCGGCCGTGATGGAATTGGCAGTCATGCTGGGTTTAGATCCCAGTGGGTTCACGCCCGTGTGGGTTCGAATCCCACCGGCCGCACCGCCCCCGCCTTCAAATCGAAGGCGGGGGCGTTTTGCAAGTCAGCCCAGCAGCTCCCGCACCACCGGTACCAGCGCGCGGAACGCCTTGCCGCGGTGGCTGATCGCGTTCTTTTCCTCGGGGGACAGTTCCGCACAGGTGCGGGTGTCGCCGTCGGGCTGGAGGATCGGGTCGTAGCCGAAGCCGTTCGTGCCCGCGGGCTCGTGGCGCAGGGTGCCGCGGAGTCGGCCCTCCACCACCCGCTCCGTGCCGTCCGGCAGGGCGAGGGCCGCCGCGCAGGCGAAGTGGGCGGCGCGGTGGCCGTCGGCGATGTCGGAGAGCTGGGCCAGGAGCAGGTCGAGGTTGGCCTTGTCGTCGCCGTGGCGGCCGGCCCAGCGGGCCGAGAAGATGCCGGGGGCGCCGCCGAGGACGTCGACGCAGAGGCCGGAGTCGTCCGCGACCGCGGGCAGCCCGGTGGCCTGTGCCAGGGCGTGGGCCTTCAGCAGGGCGTTCTCGGCGAAGGTGACGCCGGTCTCCTTGACGTCGGTGACGTCCGGGTAGGCGTCGGTGCCCACGAGTTCGTGGGGCAGCCCGGAGTCGGCCAGGATCGCCCTGAGTTCGACGATCTTGCCGGCGTTGCGGGTGGCGAGGATCAAGCGGGTCATGCGGGGCTGCTCCTCTACTTCGCCAGGGCCGTCTCGAGTGCCGTGCGCTGGATCGCCGTGAGGTCGGCGCAGCCGGCCACGGCGAGGTCGAGGAGGCTGTTCAGCTCCTCGCGGGCGAAGGGCTCGGCCTCCGCGGTGCCCTGGACCTCGACGAAGCGGCCGTCCCCGGTGCAGACGACGTTCATGTCGGTCTCGGCGCGGACGTCCTCCTCGTAGCAGAGGTCGAGCAGCGGCACGCCGCCGACGATGCCGACGGAGACGGCGCTGACCGTGCCGGTGAGCGGCTGGCGGCCGGCCTTGATCAGCTTCTTGCCGCGGGCCCAGGTGACGGCGTCGGCCAGTGCCACGTAGGCGCCCGTGATGGCCGCGGTGCGGGTGCCGCCGTCGGCCTGGAGGACGTCGCAGTCCAGGACGATGGTGTTCTCGCCCAGTGCCTTGTAGTCGACGACCGAGCGCAGGGAGCGGCCGATGAGGCGGGAGATCTCATGGGTGCGGCCGCCGATCCTGCCCTTGACCGATTCGCGGTCGCCGCGGGTGTTGGTGGCGCGCGGCAGCATGGAGTACTCGGCGGTGACCCAGCCCTCGCCGCTGCCCTTGCGCCAGCGCGGGACGCCTTCGGTGACGGAGGCGGTGCAGAAGACCTTGGTGTCGCCGAAGGAGACGAGGACGGAGCCCTCGGCGTGCTTGCTCCACCCGCGTTCGATGGTGACCGGGCGGAGTTGTTCGGGGGTGCGGCCGTCAATACGAGACATGGCGTCGAGCGTAGTCCCCCACGCACATGGGGCTCCTCCCGCATCGGGAAGAGCCCCTCGAAGGTGAACCGCGGCGGGCCGCGGGGTTCACATCATGTCTTCGATCTCCGCGGCGATCGGGTCGGCGTCGGTGCCGATGACGACCTGGATGGCGGTGCCCATCTTGACGACGCCGTGGGCACCGGCGGCCTTGAGGGCGGCCTCGTCGACCAGGGAGGCGTCGTGCACTTCGGTGCGGAGTCGGGTGATGCAGCCCTCGATCTCGTCGATGTTCTGGATGCCGCCGAGCCCGGCGACGATCTTCTCAGCCTTGGTGGCCATGTTCCTTCTCCCTGATCCGATCCGCTTTGTCGCAGTAACCCACACTTGGACCACCTTTGCGAGCGGCCGTGCTATGTGTGCAGAATGGTGCGCTCATGGCAGCGGAACCGTCGCCAACTGGTCTACACCAGCGTACGCGTGGATCATGCGCGCTCGACGCCCACCGCTCCCCCTCATCACGGACACAGACCTCGAATCCACACGGCGCGTAGTGGTTCGGTCGCGGAATCACGGGTTCCTTGGCCCCCTTCATCGTGCTACAACAGGTCTACACCAGTGAGTGGTGTAGACCACCACCCGATGGAGGACGTCAATGACCACCGCCAGCGCGACACCGACGGCGGCACCCGCGAAGAAGCGGGGTTCCGGCCTGATCCAGGGCCTGCAGAAGGTCGGCCGCAGTCTTCAGCTGCCGATCGCCGTACTGCCTGCCGCGGGCATCATGGTCCGGCTCGGCCAGAAGGACATCTTCGGCGAGGACGGCCTCGGCTGGAACAAGGTCGCCGCCGTGTTCGACAACGCGGGCAGCGCGCTGACCACGGCGCTGCCGATCCTGTTCTGCATCGGTGTCGCCATCGGCTTCGCCAAGAAGTCCGACGGCTCGACCGCCCTGGCCGCGGTGGTGGGCTTCCTCGTCTACAGCAAGGTCCTCCAGGCCTTCCCTCTGACCGAGCAGCACATCGAGAAGGGGAAGATAGTCGAGGCCACCTACAACGACCCAGGGGTGCTCGGCGGCATCATCATGGGTCTGCTCGCCGCCGTACTGTGGCAGCGGTTCCATCGCACGAAGCTGGTGGACTGGCTCGGCTTCTTCAACGGCCGCCGGCTGGTGCCGATCATCATGGCCTTCGTCGGCATCGTGGTGGGTGTCTTCTTCGCCCTGGTCTGGAAGCCGATCGGTACGGGCATCAGCAGCTTCGGCGAGTGGATGACCGGTCTCGGCGCGGGCGGGGCCGCCTTGTTCGGTGCGGTGAACCGCGGGCTGATCCCGGTGGGCATGCACCAGTTCGTGAACACGGTGGCCTGGTTCCAACTCGGTGAGTTCAAGAACTCCGCCGGCGAGGTCGTGCATGGCGACATCACCCGCTTCCTGGCCGGTGACCCGTCCGCCGGTCTGTTCCAGTCCGGCTTCTACCCGATCATGATGTTCGGTCTGCCGGCCGCCGCGCTCGCCATTGCGCACTGCGCCCGCCCCGAGCGCCGCAAGGTCGTGCTCGGCATGATGGTGTCCCTGGCCCTGACCTCGTTCGTCACCGGTGTCACCGAGCCGATCGAGTTCTCCTTCATGTTCATCGCGCCGGTCCTGTACGCGCTGCACGCCGTGCTCACCGCCGTGTCGATGGCGATCACCTGGGCCCTGGGCGTCCACGCGGGCTTCAACTTCTCCGCCGGCTTCATCGACTACGTGCTCGACTGGCACCTGGCGACGAAACCCTGGCTGATCATCCCGATCGGCCTGGTCTTCGCGGCCATCTACTACGTGACCTTCCGGTTCGCGATCATCAGGTTCAACCTCCCCACCCCGGGACGCGAACCCGAGGAGGAGACCGAGGAACTCACCAAGGCGTGAGCCCGGCCACGGCATGAGAAGGCCCCCGGAGCCATGACTCCGGGGGCCTTTCGTTCGCTGGGCCAGGGGCCTAGAGGTCGTACGTCACTCCGGGCGCCGCGAGCTCCACCGGGCCGGCGTAGGCCGTGCGGGCGTCGGCGAGGTTGATCTGCGGGTCGGTCCACGGGGGGATGTGGGTGAGGACCAGGCGGCGGACTCCGGCGCGCGCGGCGGCCTCACCTGCCTCGCGGCCGTTGAGGTGCAGATCGGGGATGGTCTCCTTGCCGTCCGTGAAGGCGGCCTCGCACAGGAAGAGGTCGCTGTCCCGGGCGAGTTCCTCCAGCGCCTCGCTCACCCCGGTGTCCCCGGAGTACGTCAGCGCCCGCCCCCCGTGCTCGACGCGGATGGCGTAGGCCTCCACGGGGTGGGCCACCCGCTCGGTGTGCACGGTGAAGGGACCGATCTCGAAGGTGCCGGGCTTGACCGTGTGGAAGTCGAAGACCTCGCTCATCGAGGAGGCGGTGGGGGTGTCGGCGTAGGCCGTGGTCAGCCGGTGCTCGGTGCCCTCGGGCCCGTACACGGGGATGGGCTCGCAGCGGCCTCCGTCGTACCGGTAGTAGCGCGCGACGAAGTAGCCGAGCATGTCGATGCAGTGGTCGGCGTGCAGATGACTCAGGAAGATGGCGTCGAGGTCGTAGAGACCGCAGTGGCGCTGCAGTTCGCCCAGGGCGCCGTTGCCCAGGTCGAGAAGCAGCCGGAAGCCGTCGGCCTCGACGAGGTAGCTCGAGCAGGCCGATTCCGCGGACGGGAACGACCCCGAGCAGCCGACGACGGTGAGCTTCATGAAGCAGAAACCTCCGCTGGCGGGAAAACTTCAAAAAAGAGGAAGGTGACGGGGGTCGTGCGGTCCGTCGAGCGTAAGGCGGGATACGTCCGGTCGCTCCTCCGCCAAGGGCTGTTGTGGGCGAACTCACCTGTGGTGTCACCGGTTCGGCTGGACCTGGGGCTCAGGAGGAGCGCTCAAGGGCGCGCACCGAGGGTCGCGCGCCGGTAACGTCATGGTTGTGGACACGTCCTGGTGGCTGGCGCTCGCGGCGGTGGTGCTGCTCGCTCTCGTCGCCACGCTCGTCGACGGCTGGGGGCGGGGCCGCCGGCCGCCTCGCGGGAGGTTGCGTCCCGGTCGCCCGGCGGGCCGCCGAGCCGCGGCGCGTCCGCACCCCGGGGAGATCTGGTGGGCCGGCATGCCCCACGGCGAGGGGCCGGGGGTGAAGGACCGGCCGTGTCTGGTGCTGGCGGTGCACGGCAAGCGCGCCCGGGTCGCGGAGATCACCAGCAGGTACCACGACAAGCGCTCCGGAGTGATCCCACTGCCGCCGGGCTCGGTGGGGGACGCGCAGGGACGGACCAGTTTCGTGGAGACGGCCGAGGTCCGGGAGGTGCCGCTGTGGGACTTCCGCCGTCGGGTGGGCGTCGTGGACCCGGTGCTCTGGGACCAGGTGCGGTACCTGGCGGGCTGACGGGAACGCGCGCGGCCAAACTGATCGGGACGGCCCGGCTGAACGGGACGCCCCGGCTGAACGGGACCGGCGCGCCGCTGCCGTGTCCGCGGGCCCCGGCGTACCGGGCTCATGGCTCCGTCACCCGCACGGTGACCGTCCACTGCCGGATGCCCTGGCACGCGGTCCGGCCGTGGCCCGCCGGGCACAGCGGGCGGGCGGAGGTCAGCCGGGCCGTTCCGGGCGTGACGGCGTCGAAGGCGGCGACGGCGTCGCCCGGCAGGAGCGCGATGCCCGCGTTGGCGGCGCGCAGGGCGGTGCCGCCGGCCCTGACCGGTGTCCAGGGACGGTCCTCGGTGCCGTCGAGGGTGATCCGTACCTGTCCGCCGACGGCCAGGCAGAGGGTGCGTCCGGAGTCGGCGGCGGTGAGTTCGGCGCGGTCCGTGCAGGCGGGGGCGGAGGCGGGCGGGGAGGCCGGGCCGGCCGTCGGCCGGGAGGGGGCGCCGTCCTTGCCGGAGCCCGCGCCGTCGTGCCGCGCGCCGCAGCCGGCGAGGAGCAGGGTCGCCGCCGCGGCGGTGACGATGCCGGCGTGAAGCGTCGAACGGCGCATGGGGCGGCCGCCTTTCCGCTGAGCCCGGGACACCGATGCCGTGCCCTGTCCCTCTGCCAATGTGACGTACCCGTGTGACGTTTCTCCAGCACATCAGGATCCCGTCCCCCACGCACGCCGGAGCCCCGGCCGATTCGACGGCCGGGGCCCTGTCCGAACGCCGAACGAGAGGTCCTACGCCCAGAGCTGCCCCTGGAGGGTCTCGATGGCCTCCTCGGTGGTGGCCGCGGTGTAGACGCCGGTGGACAGGTACTTCCAGCCGCCGTCGGCGACGACGAAAACGATGTCGGCGCTCTCGCCCGCCTTGACCGCCTTCTTCCCGACGCCGATCGCCGCGTGCAGGGCGGCGCCGGTGGAGACTCCGGCGAAGATGCCTTCCTGCTGGAGGAGTTCACGGGTACGGGTGACCGCGTCGGCGGAGCCGACCGAGTAGCGGGTGGTGAGCACGGAGGCGTCGTAGAGCTCGGGGACGAAGCCCTCGTCGAGGTTGCGCAGTCCGTAGACCAGGTCGTCGTAGCGCGGCTCGGCGGCGACGATCCGCACGTCCGGCTTGTGCTCGCGCAGGTAGCGGCCGACCCCCATGAGGGTGCCCGTGGTGCCGAGGCCGGCGACGAAGTGTGTGATCGAGGGCAGGTCGGCGAGGATCTCGGGGCCGGTGGTGGCGTAGTGGGCACCGGCGTTGTCCGGGTTGCCGTACTGGTAGAGCATCACCCAGTCCGGGTGCTCGGCGGCCAGCTCCTTGGCCACGCGTACGGCGGTGTTGGAACCGCCCGCGGCCGGGGAGGGGATGATCTCCGCTCCCCACATGCCGAGCAGGTCCCGGCGCTCCTGCGAGGTGTTCTCGGGCATCACGCACACCATGCGGTAGCCCTTGAGCTTGGCCGCCATGGCCAGCGAGATGCCGGTGTTGCCGGAGGTGGGTTCGAGGATCGTGCAGCCCGGGGTGAGCCGGCCGTCCTTCTCCGCCTGCTCGATCATGTGCAGGGCGGGCCGGTCCTTGACCGAGCCGGTCGGGTTGCGGTCCTCCAGCTTGGCCCAGAGACGGACCTCGGCCGACGGCGACAGCCGCGGCAGGCACACCAGGGGGGTGTTGCCCACCGCGGCCAGCGGGGAGTCGTAACGCATCGCTGCTCAGCGGCCGATCAGCGCATGCCGCCGGCCACGGCCGGCAGGATCGTCACGTTGTCGCCGTCGGCGAGCTTGGTGGAGATGCCGTCCAGGAAGCGCACGTCCTCGTCGTTGAGGTAGACGTTGACGAAGCGGCGCAGCTGCGCGCCGTTCGCCTCGTCGACGATGCGTGCCCGGATGCCCGGGTGCCGGGTCTCGAGGTCGGCGAAGAGCTCGGCGAGGGTCTCCCCGTTGCCGTCGACGGCCTTCTGGCCGTCGGTGTACTGGCGGAGGATGGTGGGGATGCGGACCTCGATGGCCATGGTTGCGGGCTCCTGTCGGTAAGGATGTCGTCGGGGTGGGATCCCCCGGCTCGGACGCGGCCGGGCGCACGATGGGTACCCCCAGGCTTTCGGCACTGGGGAGCGCCGCGGCCCTCACGGCCGTGCGGCGGCGCGGAACGTCAACAGATGGCGCTGTTCAGCCTGCACAGGTCGACGTGCAGCCGCGCCACGAGCAGCATGCCCGGCGTCTTGTCGCTCACGTCGTGGAGAACCATGCGGTCATCGTATCGATTCCCGGTGCGGGACCCGGAGTGCGATCTCGGAACTCGGACACTTTCCATCCACGTCACGAGACGTCCGCGCTCAGTACGCCTCCACCACCTTGACCTCCTCCTCCGTGACCTCGCCGTCGACGATGCGGAAGGAGCGGAACTGGAACTCGCCGAGCCCGTCGGTGTCGGCCGTGGAGACCAGGACGTAGTGCGCGCCGGGCTCGTTGGCGTAGTTGATGTCGGTGCGGGAGGGGTAGGCCTCGGTGGCGGTGTGCGAGTGGTAGACGATCACGGGCTCCTCGTCCCGGTCGTCCATCTCGCGGTAGAGCTTGAGCAGGTCCTGCGAGCCGAACTCGTAGAAGGTGGGCGAGCGGGCCGCGTTCACCATGGGGACGAACCGCTCGGGCCGCCCGGATCCCTCGGGTCCGGCCACCACGCCGCACGCCTCGTCGGGGTGGTCCTTGCGGGCGTGGGCGACGATCTGGTCGTGGAGGGCCTGGGTAAGGGTCAGCATGGCGGCCAGCATAGACAGGCGAAGAAGAGCAGGGCCGCGCGATGGGGGTACCCCCAGGCGTCCGGCCCTGGGGGAGCGTCAGGCAGGGTGGTGGCGGGCGACGGGTGGGCCGTTCCGTACCGGAGTCCGGTACGGAACGGCCCACATCGCGGACGTCTTGAGCGGCCGCGGGAGCGGGTTGGGGTCCTGCTCCCGCCGCGACGTCCGGTCATGGAGTTCCGCGGGGTCAGCCGACGTTCTCGAGCTGCTGCTCGCTGCGGTCGGCGACCTGCGGGTTGCGGTTCTTGAGGATCGCCCAGCCGATGGCCAGGGCGGCGGTCCACCCGGCCATCACGTACAGACAGACGCGGGAGTCGGCGTCGTACGCGATCAGGCAGGTGACGAAGAGCAGGAACACGATGGCGACGTAGGAGCACTTGGAGCCGCCGGGGGCGGGGAAGGAGGAGGCGCGCAGCCGGCCCGCCTCGACTCCGCGGCGGTACAGGACGTGGCTGATCAGGATCATCAGCCAGGTCCAGATGCCGGCGGCGGTGGCGACGGAGGTGACGTAGCCGAAGGCCTTCTCCGGGACGATGTAGTTCAGCACCACGCCGATGCCCATGAAGGCGACGGAGACGGTGATGCCGAGCGCCGGGGTCTTGGAGCTGGACAGGCGGCTGAAGAACCGGGGGGCCTCGCCGTTGTCGGCGAGGGTGCGCAGCATGCGGCCGGTGGAGTACATGCCGGAGTTGCAGGAGGACAGGGCGGCGGTGAGCACGACGAAGTTCACGATGCCCGCGCCGGCCGGGATGCCGATGACCGCGAACGCCTTCACGAAGGGGCTGACGCCCGGGGCGAACTCGGTCCACTTCACCACGCACAGAATGACGGTGAGGGCGCCGACGTAGAACAGGGCGATGCGCCAGGGCAGGGTGTTGATCGCCTTGGGGAGGGTCTTCTCCGGGTCCTCGGACTCGCCCGCGGTGACGCCGACCAGTTCGACGGCGAGGTAGGCGAACATCACGCCCTGGAGGGTCATCAGGGAGGAACCGACGCCCTTGGGGAAGAAGCCGTCGAACGCCCAGAGGTTGCTGACGGCGGCGGTGTCGCCGGCGGCGCTGAAGCCGAAGGTGAGGACGCCGAGACCGATCACGATCATGCCGATGAGGGCGGTGACCTTGACCATCGAGAACCAGAACTCGATCTCGCCGAAGACCTTCACGGAGATCAGGTTGGCCACGAAGAGGACCACCAGGAACACCAGCGCGGTCACCCACTGCGGGACGGCGGGGAACCAGTAGTGGACGTAGATCGCGGCGGCCGTCAGCTCGGCCATTCCGGTCACCACCCACATCAGCCAGTACGTCCAGCCGGTGAAGAAGCCGAAGAACGGGCCGAGGAACTCGCGGGAGTACTCCGCGAAGGAGCCCGAGACGGGGCGGTACAGCAGGAGCTCGCCGAGCGCCCGCATGATGAAGAAGATGATGAGGCCCGCGAGGGCGTACATGACGATGAGGCTGGGTCCGGCCTTGGCGATGTTCGCCCCCGCGCCCAGGAAGAGTCCGACGCCGATGGCGCCGCCGATGGCGATCATCTGGACCTGGCGGCTGCCGAGACCGCGCTCGTACCCCTCTTCGGGGGCTTCCGTGACCTGCTCTGAGGTCATGTGGTGTGCGCCTTTCTCCATGCCGACCCGGGCCCTAGTTCGGCCCCCGGATCGGGTTTCGATCCCCCCGGATTGATGGAGTGCGTGCCCGGGTCTCCCCGGATCCGCCGTGCCTGGCCGGCTGTTGCCGGCTCGGTGGCGCACCCGGCCGGACATGGGTGGTGTCCGCCGGGCGATCGTGAAGATTTATCACGGCCGCAACACTGATCGACGGGGAACTGTGTGATGCATCCCACGGGGAGAAGCGGACGAAGCGCGCAGGGCGCACCCATACCCGGCCGTCGCAGTGACACGATCGTTATCCGGATTTGAGCGTCCTCTGAGCGAACGCGAAATCCGGATATACCGGGGCGGATCACGGCATGCAGTCATGGCGCATGACTACGGCACGCGAGTGCTCGACCACGGGGCGCGAGGGTCGGGCCGCGGCGGAGGCTATGCCATGAGCGTGGTGACGAGGGTCTCCTGGAGGCCGCCCAGCCAGAGGTAGGCCATCACCATCGGCTTGCGCGGGTCCTCGTCCGGCAGCAGGTAGAAGTCGTCCGTGTCGTCCTCGTCGGTGATCTCCAGCCGGGCACCGATGGCGAGGCGCAGGTCGTTGAGCGCGCCGAGCCACCGCCGGGACTCGGCCGTCGTCAGTTCGAGGACCGCGAGACCCCCTTCACCGGGGGTGAGCGCGTTGAGCGAGTGGATCACCGCGAGGGCGTTCTCGCGCTTGCCGGCGCGCAGGTCGTTCTCGGTGTAGCGGCGGAACTCGGCGGAGTGGGCGCGCTGCTCGGCGGCCTCCCGCGGGTTGCCGTCGGTCTGCTCGGGGTCGCGGTAGGCGTCCGGGAAGAGCCGCTTGAGGACGGGGTCGGACGGCGGTTCGCTCGGGCCCTCGGCGAACAGCTGGGCGAGCGGGTCGGCGGGGACGTCGTCCTCGGCGGGGCCGGGGCCGATGAGCTCCAGGAGCTGCACCGCCAGTGAGCGGATGATGGAGATCTCGACGTCGTCGAGGGCGACGGACGCGCCGCCGCCGGGGAGCGGTTCGAAGGTTCCGGGCATGGAGGCAGTCGCTACTTCCGGTCCTGCTGGAGGGTGGCCCACAGACCATAGCCGTGCATGGCCTGCACGTCCCGTTCCATCTCCTCACGGGTCCCGCTGGAGACGATCGCCCGGCCTTTGTGGTGGACGTCGAGCATGAGCTTGGTGGCCTTGTCCTTGGAGTAGCCGAAGTACGTCTGGAAGACGTACGTCACATAGCTCATGAGATTGACGGGGTCGTTGTGCACGATCGTCACCCAGGGCACGTCGGGTTCGGGTACGGCGAAGACCTCCTCCACCGACTCGGTCTTCTCGATCTCCATGGGCGCGGCTGCCGTCACAGGCCCCATGCTGCCACCCCGAGGGGGTACTCGCATAAACGGTGGGCCAAATCGTCAGTCTGACGA
The DNA here is from genome assembly GCF_035917575.1 of Streptomyces sp. NBC_01788. Classification (GTDB taxonomy): domain Bacteria; phylum Actinomycetota; class Actinomycetes; order Streptomycetales; family Streptomycetaceae; genus Streptomyces. The sequence continues at coordinate 3,111,196 of NZ_CP109090.1, forward strand.
AATGGGGGTACGATTCTTCGCCAGGCATCATCCGGGGACCGCCCCCGGACCCCCGGCCGGGCGTCGGGGGCACCCGCACGACATGGCTAGGAGAGCTTCGGTGGGCGTTGCTGACCTTGGGCTGCCGGTGGACGTTCCCTCGACGGCTCTGTTCACCGATCACTACGAGCTGACGATGCTCCAGGCCGCGCTGAAGTCGGGGACGGCCGGGCGGCGCAGCGTGTTCGAGGTCTTCACCCGGCGGCTGCCCGACGGGCGCCGCTACGGGGTCGTGGGCGGTACCGGGCGGGTGCTGGACGCGGTGGAGAACTTCCGCTTCGACGCGGACGTCCTCAGGTTCCTGCGCGAGCGCCGGGTGGTGGACGAGCCGACCCTGGAGTGGCTCGCCGGCTACCGGTTCGGCGGGGACATCTGGGGCTACCCCGAGGGCGAGGTGTACTTCCCGGGCTCGCCGATCATGCGGGTGGAGGGGTCGTTCGGCGAGTGCGTGCTGCTGGAGACGGTGATCCTGTCGATCCTCAACCACGACTCGGCGATCGCGGCCGCCGCCTCGCGGATGTCCTCGGCCGCCCAGGGCCGCCCGCTGATCGAGATGGGCGCCCGCCGCACCCATGAGCTGGCCGCGGTCGCCGCCTCGCGGGCCGCCTACCTCGGCGGCTTCACCTCCACCTCCGACCTGGCCGCCGGCTTCCGCTACAACATCCCGACCGTGGGCACCTCCGCGCACGCCTTCACCCTGCTGCACGACAGCGAGCGGGACGCCTTCCAGGCACAGGTCGACTCGCTCGGCCGGGACACCACGCTGCTGGTGGACACATACGACGTGGCCGAGGCGGTCCGTACGGCCGTCGAGATCGCCGGGCCCGAGCTGGGCTCGGTGCGCATCGACTCCGGCGACCTGCTGCTGGTCGCGCACCGGGTGCGGCAGCAGCTCGACGAGCTGGGCGCCCGTGACACGAGGATCATCGTCACCTCGGACCTGGACGAGTACGCCATCGCCTCGCTGGCGGCGGCGCCCGTGGACGCCTACGGCGTCGGCACCCAGCTGGTCACCGGCTCCGGGCACCCGACGGCGTCCATGGTCTACAAGCTGGTCGCGCGCGCCGGGAGCGGTGACGCCGGGGCGCCGCTGGTGCCGGTGGCGAAGAAGTCCACCGGCGGCAAGACCTCCATCGGCGGCCGCAAGTGGGCGGCGCGCCGACTGGACGCGTACGGGGTCGCGGAGGCCGAGGTCGTGGGCACCGGTCCGGTGCCGGACGCGCTGGCCGGCCGGCAGCTCCTGGTGGAGCTGGTCAAGGGCGGCGAGGTGGTCGCCCGCGAGCCACTGGACGCGGCCCGGGAGCGGCACGCGGCCGCCCGTGCCAACCTGCCGCTGTCGGCGACCCAGCTGTCCAGAGGGGAACCCGTCCTTCCGACGGAGTACGTACACCGGGGCTCGGGTAGCTAGGGGGTGTCTGACACCCCCTGAAGCACGTGCCCCCGCTTCGGTACCCCCCGAAAGGTCCCCTCCCGTCCCAGTGGCGAAGTTCCCGGGCCCATGGCCTCACGACCGGACCCGTGCCTTCTCCGCCCACCGATCCGACAGCCGAAGGACACCGCCCATGCGTCGCGCCTTGATCGTCGTCGATGTGCAGAACGACTTCTGCGAGGGGGGCAGCCTCGCGGTGGCCGGGGGCGCCGACGTCGCCGCCGCCGTCACCGAGCTCATCGGGCAGGCCCCCGCGGGCTACCGGCACGTGGTGGCGACCCGGGACCACCACATCGCGCCCGGCGGCCACTTCGCCGACAACCCCGACTTCGTCCGCTCCTGGCCGGCGCACTGTGTCGCGGGCACCGAGGGTGTGGGCTTCCATCCGAACTTCGCCCCCGCCGTCGCCTCGGGAGCCGTAGACGCGGTCTTCGACAAGGGCGCGTACTCGGCGGCCTACAGCGGCTTCGAGGGCACCGACGAGAACGGCGAGCCGCTGGCCGACTGGCTCAGGGCCCGGCAGATCGACGAGGTGGACGTGGTCGGAATCGCCACGGACCACTGTGTCCGCGCCACCGCCCTGGACGCCGTGAAGGAGGGCTTCCGCACCCAGGTCCTCCTTGACCTCACGGCCGGGGTCTCCCGGTCCACCACGGACCGGGCCCTGGAGGACCTGCGTCAGGCAGGCGTGACCCTCACCGGCAAACCGGTGGTCGCCTAGGCCTGTCCGGGGACGGCCGTCACGAGGGCTGGTGGTGGGCCGGGGGTCTGCGCAGCAGGGCTCTGATCGGGTGCCACAGTTCCGGGGCGCCGACGGTGTCGCCGGGGGACGTGCGCCATATCAGGCCGTCGGGGTGGTGCAGGACCGCGGTGACCTCGTCCGGGGTCGGCGGGGCCGCGTTGCCCCGCAGGTAGACCGCGCGCAGGCCCAGGTTGCGCAGCCGGGTCAGGGCCCGGGCGCGGTTCTGCGCGTGGACGAGCACGCGCACGCCGCCGGTGCCGTCGACGGCGGGGCTGGGCAGGTTCAGCGCCACCACCACGGTGCCGTTCGGCAGCTTGCAGAAACCTCCTGCGGCCATGCGGTCACTTCCCCGTTCCGGTCGGTGTCAATAAGCGGGTCACAGGACGCACCTAAACACGATCGGCGGCAACCCGCCAGGGGGGTTGCCGCCGATACGTGCTTGACCTGCGCAGACGCCGATTACTTCAGCGCGCCGCCGACCTCGAGCTCGATCGTGGAGCCGTCCTTGGCCTCCTTGGTGATCTTGATCTTGGTGTTGGTGTCAGTGATCTTGACACCGCCGGCCGGGTTCGCCGGGTCGTAGTAGGTGTTGGTGCGGTCGTTGAAGACCGACACCCCCTTCGACGACTTGATCTTCGTCGCGACGCCCGCCTTGTGCAGCGTGATGCCGTCCGTGCCGTACAGGCTGAACGTCGAGTCGTAGGTCTGGATGCGGTTGCGCATCAGCGTGCCGTCGGACCACCGCAGCGCGTCCGGGTGCGAGTCGACCGGGAGGATCCGGCCGACACCCGGGTGCTTGCTGGTGTTGTTGTCGGCCTGGGAGGTGTCCCACTTCCAGATCAGCAGACCGTTCTGGTACGCGTAGTGCTCCACCCAGTCCGGACGGTCGGCGAAGCCGAAGTTGTACGGGCCGGTCTCCAGCGTGGTGTCGTACGACGCGTACTGGCGGTTCTCGGCTATGTAGTACTGCTTGTAGTCCTTGCTGAAGGACGCGCCGATGCGGGAGAAGCCGTTCGCCGTCCACGCCGGGTCCGCGGTCTCGGCGTCGTCCGCGAAGACCACCGAGCCGTCAGCGGTCAGCGTGATCCGGTCGGCCGTGAAGCCCTTCAGCGCCACTCCGCCGTCGGTCTGGTAGCGGAAGCGGAGCAGGACCTTCTGGCCCGCGTAGGCGTCCAGGGAGTACGACAGCTTCTTCCAGCCGTCGACCGAGCCGTGCAGGGCCGGGTTGCCGCTGCCGTCGCGCGGGATCGGCTGCCCGTTCACCGTGCCGTCCAGGGCGGTGTAGTTGGCGCCGCCGTCGGTGGAGACCTCGGTGTAGAGGAAGTCGTAGTTGGCCTCGATGTCGTACCAGCCGTCGAGCGTGAGGGCGGCCGACGTCTTGCCGGTGAGGTCCACGGACCGGGTCAGCGTGTTCTTCAGGTTGTTGGCGCTGCCGCTCCACCACTGCATGGCACCCTGGGCCGGAGTGACGATCGTGGTGGTGACCGCCTTGTCGGGCAGGGAGACCACCACGGCCTGCCGGTGCTTGGTGTTGTACTCGGACAGACCCAGCTTGTGCGCGGAGCTCACGCCCGCCTTGGCGACGTCGTAGTTCAGCCAGCCGAGCTGGAGCTTGTCCCAGGCGTTCATGTCGCCGGGCAGGTCGCCGATGGCTTCCTTGCCGCGGCCGAGCCAGGAACCGGAGGACATCAGCGTCCAGAAGCCGGTGGAGTTCTCGCCGCCGGCCGTGTCGTACTCGTCCGGCAGGCCGAGGTCGTGGCCGTACTCGTGCGCGTAGACGCCCAGGCCGCCGTTCTCCGGCTGGATGGTGTAGTCGCCGACCCAGATGCCGGTGTTGCCGATCTGCGCGCCGCCGAGCTTGTTGTACTCGGGGCCGGTGGCGCCGGCGTCCGTGCCGAAGGCGTACCAGCGGTGGGCCCAGATCGCGTCGGTGCCCTGGGCGCCGCCGCCGGCGGACTCGTCCTCACCGGCGTGCACGATCTGGAAGTGGTCGATGTAGCCGTCGGGCTCGTTGAAGTTGCCGTCGCCGTTGTAGTCGTAGCGGTCCCACTGGTCGTACTGGGCCAGGTCCGCCTTGATCTGGGCGTCGGTCCGGCCGGCCGCCTTCTGCTGCGCGACCCAGGCGTTCACACCGTCGCTGACGATGTTCCACACGCTCGGGCAGTTGGTGGAGCCGCACGCGTTGTTGCCGTAACGGGCCTCGTTCCAGGGCACCTTGACCCAGTCGGAGACCGTGCCGTCGACCGAGTAACGGCCCGAGGACTGGGTCTCGTAGTACTTCTTCACCGACTCGGTGTTCTTGGCGGTGCCGAAGTACAGGTCCTGGAAGTGCTTCTGGTTGTAGTCCTTCTGCCAGGCCGTGGAGTTGTCCTTCTTGCGGTCCGGCGCGGCGATCTCGTTGTGCAGCGGACCGGGGGTGCCGCCGAACTTCGGGTCCGCCTTGTCGCCGAACTCGACCAGGATGGTGAAGATCTTGTCGGTCTTCTCCCGGCCCAGCTCGACGTACTTGGTGTCGCCCTTCTTGCCCTTGAGCTCGACGACCTTGGAGCCCTTGCGGTCCTGCACCTTGGCCTTGCCGGCGATGACCTGGCTCAGGGCCTCCTGGCGCTGGGCCTTCTGCGTCTTGCTCAGCGGGCCGTCCAGGTCGTGCGAGTGCTGCGCCACCGGCTGCGGGTCGTGCCGGTTCACGGAGGCGGAGTCGGCCGTCGTCGCGGCCTCCGCCACGGCGAACGTCGAGAACGTGGCGGTGGCCGCCGCGAGCGCGACACCGATCGCGGTCGTTCTGAACGTCCAGCGTCTACTGGTCACTTGTGGTCCTCCCGTACCGCGTCCGTGCGCGCGCAAGGGGGATCACGGACCATGGGAAGGTCCGCGCGCGATGGACGGGGTGTAGTCAAGTGACGTCATTCGACTAGACGTTCGTAAGAAAAAACAGTCTTGACTTGAACCCGTCAAACATATTATGCAAGGCGGGCGATCGTTCCGCGGACCCGGACGAGCCAGGGCCGAACGGCCCCTGTGGGCGCGTACACCCGTCCACTGGGTGGACGGCATGACTCCGTGCGCCCCCCGTGCACCGGCACCAGGGGTTAGGTCGCGCTTACCAGCGGTTCCTCTCGGGCACACAGGCGAATAGAGTCGATTGACGGACCGCCAGGAAACCGGTGGGAAGCCAGGCCGACACCCGCGTCACACCTGCAGATGCCTGTCCGCACCCTCCCCCGCAGCGAGAGGCACGGGGGGAGACCCCCACTTCCGAGGACCGATTGCCATGCCTCGTCCGACCGCCGCACAGCTCGCCTACGGTTCCTGCACCGTGATCCTCTCGACGCTCGCCATGCTGCTGCTGTCCCGGACGAGTTCGGGCCCGGGGATCGTGGTCATCGCCCTCGCGGCACTCGCGCTGGGGCTCCTGGTCGCCATGACGGTGCCGATGCCGAAGGCACGCGCGACCGAGTCGGCCGGCGCCCGGAAGACCGACGGCCGGCAGGCGCGATCGCAGGCACGGGCTCGGGCGCGGGCGCACCGGGAACCCGTCCCGGCCGGAGTCGAGCCGGTACGGGGGCCTACGGCTCCCTGACCTCCCCGGCGCCCGGAGGCGAGGTCAACCGGTGCTGACCACCACCGTCTTGGCCGCCTTGTCGTGCAGTCCCTGCTTGTAGGGGCGGTCGAAGAAGCTCCAGCCGCCGCTGATCGCCAGCCACAGGCAGGCGCAGCAGAACCAGAACGGGATCCAGAGCACCGCCGCGCGCGCCAGCGCGGTCGGGACGGACGGGGTGGAGCCGTCGTCGAGGTTGGCCACGCGCATGCCCAGCCACTTCTTGCCCAGGGTCTGCCCGTACCGGGAGATCATGAAGGTGTCGTAGGCCATGTAGAGCACGAGGCCGACCGCCGACTGCGCCACGGACTTGCCGACCTGTACGTTCCCGGAGTTGACCGCGTACTCGTTGACCCGCAGGCCCCAGGTGACGAGGGTGACGACGATGCCGACCAGGACCAGGTCGATGATCCGGGCGAGGGTGCGTTTGCCGCTGTCGGCGAGCGGGGGCATACCGGCGAGCGGGTCACCGCCGTAGGGACCGCCGCCGTAACCGCCGCCCTGGGGGCCGCCTCCGTAGGGACCGTCTCCGTATCCGCCACCCTGCGGGCCGTAGGGGCCACCGCCGCGCTGCTGCCCACCGCCGTACGGCCCACCGCCGGGAGGCGGCTGCTCGCCGGGGGGCGGGGGTTGCTCGCCGGGAGGCGGGGGCATGCCTGCCGACGGGTCGCCGTAGTACGGGCCGCCACCGGACTTTCCCTCACCCTGACCGCCGCCCCACGCGCCGTCGCCGTGGGGTGGTCGCCGTCCTCCGGGGGAAGGGGGCCGCTGTCCGGAGCCGGGGGGCGGTTCGGTGCTCATGCGCCGAGTGGATCGCGGCCCCGGCGGCCTCGCATCCGGTGCGCGGCCGTACGGATGAGCAGGGAATCCACGGGACCGGCCCGGCGGGGTCGGAGTCGCCCCCGCCGGGCCGGTCAGCCCTCAGCCCGCCACGAACGTGTGCGCCGCCTTGTCGTGCCAGCACTGGCGCCACGGACGGTCGAACAGGCACCACGCCATGCCCACGAGGCCGATACCGAGCAGCCCCGGGACGCCCCAGACCAGCCAGCGGCGCAGGGCCGGGCCGAACGACGGGGGCTCGTGGCCCTCGATGTCCCGCACCTCCAGTCCGCACAGCTTCTTGCCCAGGGTGCGGCCCCACTTGGCGGTGGGCAGCACCTCGTAGACGACGCCGACCAGCAGCAGGACCGCGAGGACGACGGCGAGGTACGTCCCCGTGGTGCCGTCCAGGAGCCAGACCGTCACCGTGCGGCCGGACAGCTTGGCCTCGTCGATCTTGCCGTTGACGTGGTCGATCGCCTTGGTGCCCAGCGGTACGGCGGCCAAGGCGGTGACGCCCCCGAGGACGACGGAGTCGACGAGCCGGGCGGCCAGCCTCTTGCCGAGCCCTGCGGGCCGGGCCGCCGCCTGCCGTCGCGCCGCCGCCTGGAACGGGTCCTCGACCGGCGGCTTCCAAGGCGCGCCGGGCTGCTGCTCACCCGACCCGGCGAGCCGGTGCACCTGCTGCGCCCAGGACGACTGACCTCCACCGGAACCACTGGACATCGGCGACACACCGGGACCCGACGCACCGGGCGGGCCCGACGCGGCCCCCGCTGACGCGACCGAGGCAGAAGCGGAGGCACCCCCTAGCCCCTGCGCGGCGGCACCACCCGGCCGGGACCCGGCCTGCCCCGGCCGCTGACCCGAGGCGGCACCCGGCCAGGAACCGGCCTCGCCCGCTCCCTGCGCGGAAGCAGCACCCGGCCGGAGCCCGACCTGCTCCGACGCCTGACCCGAGGCAGCACCCGGCCAGGAACCGGCCTCGCCCGCTCCCTGCGCGGAAGCAGCACCCGGCCGGAGCCCGACCTGCCCCGACGCCTGACCAGAGGCAGCACCCGGCCAGGAACCGGCCTCGCCCGCTCCCTGCGCGGAAGCAGCACCCGGCCGGAGCCCGACCTGCCCCGACGCCTGACCAGAGGCAGCACCCGACCAGGAACCGGCCTCGCCCGCTCCCTGCGCGGAAGCAGCACCCGGCCGGAGCCCGACCTGCCCCGACGCCTGACCAGAGGCAGCACCCGACCAGGAACCGGCCTCGCCCGCTCCCTGCGCGGAAGCAGCACCCGGCCGGAGCCCGACCTGCCCCGACGCCTGACCAGAGGCAGCACCCGACCAGGAACCGGCCTGAGCCGGCCCCTCCGAACCAGCGGCACCCGACGGGGGGCCAACCTGGCCCGGCGCCTGGGCCGAGGCAGCACCCGGCTGCGATCCGGCCTGCTCCGGCGCCTGACCACCCGAGGCGGCGCCCGGCCAGGGACCGGCCTGGCCCGCCCCCTGCGCGGAAGCGGTACCCGGCGGAGGTTCGAACCGGCCCGGCGTCCGGGCCGAGGCGGCGGCCGGCCGGGGATCGGCCTCGCCCGGTGCTTGCGCGGCGGCCGCCCGCGCGGCGGCGGCCTTCCCGGCCCCGAAACCGGGGCCGCCGGTACCGCTCGCGGCGGGAGCCCCGGCGGGCCCGGCGCCGCCGGACGGGACCCCGGGCGCGGGCGCGCCCTGTCCGGGGACGCCCGGCGCGCCTGCCGCCGGGTTCCGGGGAGGCACCGTTCGGAAGGTCACCGTGCCCTCGTCGACGGGCGCGCCCGGGCCCGGAACCCCGGGAGCGGGGTCACCCGGGGTCCCCGCGGCGTCCCCCGTCGTAGGCCGTCGGAAGACGAACGTGCCGTCGGGGTGGCCGGTGTCAGCAGCATGGGCCGTGGGGTCCGTCGTGTGGGCGAGCCTCGGGTCGGCCGGGGCCGGGGCGCCCCAGGAGACGCGGTGGTCCTGCTCGCCGAAGCCGGACTGCCGGTTGCGGTCGGCGCCCCACGACGACGCCGGTTCTGACCCGCCTCCCCGCGGTGCCGCGACGGGGTCCTCGTCGAAGAAGTGCGGCCCCGTCTCCTCGACCGCCAAGGCCGCCGCGGAGCCCGCGCCGGGCGGCGGGCCGAGCGGCTCGCCGTCGGCCGGCGCCGGGCGGCTGGTGCCCGGCACCCAGGCGGCGCCGTTCCAGTACCGGACGTAGCCAGGGATGGACGGGTCCGGGTAGTAGCCCTCGCGGGGCCTGTCGTCACCGGGTGCCGGGGTTGGGGCGCTCATGTCCGTCGTCCCGTATCTGCTCGGGGGCCGTATTGGGGGCCTCCACATCTATCAGACCGAGGCAGGCGACACGTCCGGTCCGGCCCGACCCACTCCTTTCCGGGCAACCTCGTACACCTGCTTCACGATCACGCGACATTCGGATCGAAAAAGTTCGGGTGACTCGCGTAATGCCCGGTGTCCGGCGCCCTCTCCCTTCACACGGGCCCACCGAGAGGCCCGTGTGAAGAGAGGAGAGGGCCCATGCGGCACACCGTGGTCGAGCGCGAACTGGAACTGAGAATGATCGTGTCGCCCGAGTACGACGTCCCCGTCCCGGCGCGGCTCGCCTACCGCACCGACGACCCCTACGCCGTGCACGTCGTCTTCCACGTCGACTCCGAGCACCCCGTGCACTGGACGTTCGCGCGGGACCTGCTCGTGGAGGGGGTGTTCCGGCCGTGCGGGGACGGCGACGTGCGGGTGTGGCCGTCGAAGGCGCTGGGCCGCAGCGTGGTCCTGCTGGCGCTGAGCGCGCCCGACGGCGAGGCCCTGCTGGAGGCGACCGCCGCGCAGGTGGCGGCCTGGCTGGAGCGCACGCTGCGCCTGGTGCCGCCGGGCAGCGAGGGCGAGCAGCTCGGCATCGACGACGAGCTGGCCGGCCTGCTCGCCCAGTGAACGCGCGTGCGTCAGAACAGCTTGCCGGGGTTGAGGATGCCCAGCGGGTCGAAGGCGTGTTTGATCGCCCGCTGCATCTCGACCCCGACCGGCCCGATCTCGCGCGCCAGCCACTCCTTCTTCAGTACGCCCACGCCGTGTTCACCGGTGATGGTGCCGCCGAGTTCGAGGCCGAGGGCCATGATCTCGTCGAAGGACTCGCGGGCGCGCCGCGACTCGTCGGGGTCCTGCGCGTCGAAGCAGACGGTCGGGTGGGTGTTGCCGTCGCCCGCGTGCGCGCAGACACCGATGGTGAGCTGGTACTTCTCGGCGATCCGTTCGATGCCTTCGAGCATCTCGCCGAGCCGGGAGCGGGGCACGCACACGTCGTCGATCATCGTCGTGCCCTTGACGGCCTCCAGCGCGGTGAGCGACAGCCGCCGCGCCTGCAGCAGCATCTCGGACTCGGCGGCGTCGTCGGCGGGGACGACCTGGGTGGCGCCGGCCGCCTCGCACAGCTCGGCGACCGCGGCGAGGTCGGCGGCCGGGTCCGGGGTGTCGAAGGCGGCCAGCAGCAGCGCCTCGGTCGTCTCCGGCAGGCCCATGTGGGCAAGGTCGTTGACGGCCTTCACCGTCGTACGGTCCATGAGCTCCAGCAGGGAGGGCACATGCCCTCCCGTCATGATCCGGCACACGGCGTCGCAGGCGGCGGCCGCGGAGGCGAACTCGGCGGCCAGTACGAGCTGCTGCGGCGGCTGCGGCTTGAGCGCAAGGACGGCCCGTACGACGATGCCGAGCGAGCCCTCGGAGCCGACGAACAAACGGGTCAGGTCGTATCCGGCGACGCCCTTGGCGGTGCGGCGGCCGGTGGACATCAACCGCCCGTCGGCGAGAACGACGTCCAGGCCGAGCACGTACTCGGCGGTGACCCCGTACTTCACGCAGCACAGACCGCCGGAGGCGGTGCCGATGTTGCCGCCGATGGTGCACATCTCCCAGCTGGAGGGGTCCGGCGGGTAGTACAGGCCGTGCTCGTTCACCGCGCGGGAGAGCGCCGCGTTGACGACGCCCGGTTCGACGACCGCGATCCGGTCGACCGGGCTGATCTCCAGGACGCGGTCCATTCTGGTCAGGGACAGCACGATGCAGCCCTCGGAGGCGTTGGCCGCGCCGGACAGGCCGGTGCGTGCGCCCTGCGGCACGACCGGAACCCTCAGTTCGGTGGCGGTGCGCATGATGTGCTGGACCTGCTCCACCGTGCGCGGCAGGACGACGACGGCCGGGACGCCGGAGGGGCAGAAGCTCGCCATGTCGTTGGCGTAGGAGGCCGTGACATCGGGATCGATGAGGACTGCCTCGGCCGGAAGGCCCGCCAGGAGCCGATCGGTGAGGAGGTTGCCCTGTACTTCTTCAGGTGCGGCTTCAATGCGGCTCACGATCACAGCCTCGCACCCGCGGCCATCGGTGTGAACCCCGTCGGCCCCGCCCCTCGGCCTGCCGGGTGACGGCCGCCGTCCTGACGCACAGTGTGCGCCATGGAGAACCCTCAGCCGAGCCCGGACACGTCCGTGACCAGCGACCCGCGGCGGTGCCTGTCCCGCCGGGTGCGCCGGGTGCTCCTCACCCTGCTCGTGGCGGCTGGCGCGCTCGGCACGGTGTGGCTGATGCTGCCGGCGCAGCGGGACGGGACGAGGGCGCCCGGGCCGCCCCGGCCGCCGGTTCCGGCCCCCGGGGTGGCACCGGCCGTGGTGGATGCCGGGGTGCCGGCCTCGCTGCCCGGTCCGACGGCGCTGATCATTCAGCGGCAACGGCACCTGCGGGCGCGCCCGTCGGACGCCGGGGCGTGGGCCGTGCTCGGGGCCGCCCACGTCGAGCGGGGGCGGCGCGCGGCGGGTGTCGCCCCGGCCCGGTGAGCACCGCGACGCGGCCCGCCCGCCGCGCGGGTGTCGCGGCGGGCGGGCGGACGGGATGCCGGGAGCGCGGCGGACGGGCTCGCGGCGGCGGGCTCAGAGGTTGCCGCGGCGCTCCTGCTCGCGCTCGATCGCCTCGAACAGGGCCTTGAAGTTGCCCTTGCCGAAGCCCATGGAGCCGTGCCGTTCGATGAGCTCGAAGAAGACGGTCGGGCGGTCCTGGACCGGCTTGGTGAAGATCTGCAGCAGGTAGCCGTCCTCGTCGCGGTCGGCGAGGATCTTCAGCTCGCGCAGGGTCTCCACGGGCACGCGGGTGTCGCCGACCCACTGGCCGAGGGTGTCGTAGTAGGAGTCGGGGGTGTCCAGGAACTCGACACCGGCGGCGCGCATCGCGCGTACGGTCTGCACGATGTCGTTGGTGTTGAGCGCGATGTGCTGGACGCCGGCGCCGCCGTAGAATTCCAGGTACTCGTCGATCTGGGACTTCTTCTTGGCGACGGCGGGCTCGTTGATCGGGAACTTGACCTTGAGCGTGCCGTCGGCCACGACCTTCGACATCAGCGCGCTGTACTCGGTGGCGATGTCGTCGCCCACGAACTCCTTCATGTTCGTGAAGCCCATGACCTTGTTGTAGAACTCGACCCACTCGTTCATCCGGCCGAGTTCGACGTTGCCGACGCAGTGGTCCACGGCCTGGAAGAAGCGCTGGGCGGGCGGCTCGACGATGGGGGCGGCGGCCGCGTAGCCGGGCAGGTACGGGCCCTCGTAGCCGGACCGCTCGACCAAGGTGTGGCGGGTCTGCCCGTAGGTGGCGATCGCGGCGAGGACGACGGTGCCGTGCTCGTCCTTCACCTCGTACGGCTCGGTCACCGAGCGGGCGCCGTGCTCGATGGCGTACGAGTACGCGGCACGCGCGTCCGGGACCTCGATGGCGAGGTCGACGACGCCGTCGCCGTGCTCGGCCACGTGCTGGGCGAGGAAGGTACCCCACTCGGTGGCGGGCTTGACCACCGAGGTGAACACGAACCGGGCGGAGCCGCTCTCCAGGACGTAGCTCGCGGTCTCGCGGCTGCCGTTCTCCGGTCCGGAGTAGGCGACCAGCTTCATGCCGAAGGCGGTGGAGTAGAAGTGCGCCGCCTGCTTGGCGTTGCCCACGGCGAAGACGACCGCGTCCATTCCCTTGACCGGGAAGGGGTCGGCCTGCCGGGCGGTCGCGTCGGGAGTGAGGTGTGTGGTCTGCGTCATAGCGGAAGGGTCACCCGGTCTCGCAAGGTGCGCAATAGTTCGCTCACTCACTGGGCAATGTGCTCAGCGGAAGCAGGGAGCCTTCGGGCTTTCTGTACAGGATGACCATCAGGGAGGCGGAACGTGGCGATCGATCATCTGGACGGCCGCATCATCGTGCTGCTGGCGCGTGAGCCGCGCATCGGCGTGCTGGAGATGTCGCGGCGGCTGGGGGTGGCGCGGGGGACGGTCCAGGCGCGTCTCGACCGCCTCCAGGTGCGCGGGGTGATCCGCGGTTTCGGCCCGGAGGTGGACCCGGCGGCGCTCGGCTATCCGGTGACGGCGTTCGCGACGCTGGAGATCCGCCAGGGGCAGGGGGCGGACGTACGGGCGCATCTGGCGGCCGTGCCGGAGGTGCTGGAACTGCACACCACCACCGGCTCGGGGGACATGCTGTGCCGGCTGGTGGCCCGGTCGAACGCCGACCTCCAGCGGGTGATCGACCGGGTGGTGGACTTCGAGGGCATCGACCGGGCGTCGACGGCGATCGTGATGGAGAACCCGGTGCCGCTGCGGATCATCCCGCTCGTGGAGCAGGCCGCGTCGGAGGAGTGAGACCGAGTTACAAAGAACCCGTTGCAAAGCTCTCTTTGCAACGCTATCTTTGCATGCATGGACGAGCCCCCGGACCCTCAGGTCCGCCCTCTCGACGCCCGCTCGCTGCGCGGTCTGGCGCACCCGCTGCGCATGCGGCTGCTGACCACGCTGCGACATGGCGGGCCGGCCACCGCATCCCAACTCGCCGCGAAACTTGGCGAGTCCAGCGGAGCCACCAGTTACCACCTGCGCCAGCTCGCCGCGCACGGCTTCGTCGAGGACGCGCCCGAGCACGGCAAGGGACGGGAGCGCTGGTGGCGGGCGGCCCACGGAGGGGTCAGCTTCGACGAGACGCTGTTGAAGGACCCCGACCCCCAAGTGCGCGGCGCCGCCGACCTGTTCCTGCACGAACTCGCCAACCAGCGCACGCAGGAGCTGTCGACCTGGCTCGGCACCAGGCACGACTGGTCCGAGGCCTGGACCCGCGCCTCGGACATGAGCGACTGGACCCTGCGCCTGACGCCCGAACTCGCCCTCGGCCTCATCGGGAAGATGCACGAACTCCTGGAGAGCTACCGGGCCCTGGCCCCCGAGGACGGCACCCCGGACACCGAGATGGTGCGCGTCCACACGCACGTCTTCCCCAACCGCACGGACTGAGAGGTCATCCCATGCATCCCGAGATCCACCTCGCACTGCACCGCACCCGCGCCGCCGAACTCCAGGCCGAGGCGCACCGCCCGGCCGCCCCGGCCGACGCACCCGGCGCCCTGCGCACCCGGCTGGGCTGGACCCTCGTGGAACTCGGCCTGCGCCTGGCCGCGGGGCCGAGGCCGGCCCCGGCTCTCTAGGGGGCGATGGAAAAGCGGCTCTAGCAGCTGGGGACCTTGTCCAGGCCCTTCTCCATGACGACCAGGGCGTCGACCGCGCCCTTGAGGGTGGTCACCGGGACCAGGCGCAGCCCCTTGGGCAGTTCGGCCTTCGCGTCGGCGCACTCGGCCCTCGGGACCAGGAAGACGGTGGCGCCGTCCCGGTGGGCGGCCTGGGTCTTGAGGGCCACACCGCCGACCGCGCCGACCGTGCCGTCGGCGTTGATGGTGCCCGTACCGGCGATGGTGCGGCCGCCGGTGAGGTCACCGCCGTTGCCGTCGCCGTGCAGCTTGTCGATGATGCCGAGGGAGAACAGCAGGCCCGCGCTGGGGCCGCCGACGTCGGCGAGCTTCAGCGTGACCCTGACCTTCATGTCGCTGACGCCGAGGTACCTCAGGGCGGCCCGGGTGGCCGCGTCCTGGGACTGCCTCATCTGCTGCGCGTTGTGCTGCTCGATCTCCTTGACGCTGTTGCCGCTCGGGTAGACCGCGTCACGCGGCATGACCGCCCGGTCGGTGGCGAACCAGCCGTCGATCACGTCCCCCAGCGAGACGTGCGCGTCCGGGCCGGTGGCCTCGATGGTCGTCATCCGGAGCTGCCCGCTGGTCGTGCGGGTGGGCGCTCCGGAGATGGTGATGACCTGGGTGCCCTTGTTCTCCCCCAGCACGTTCGCCGTCATCCCGGGCTGCGCCACCGAGAACGGCAGCGGCGCGAGCACCGCCGTGGCGATCAGGGCCGCGACGGGCAGCGCACAGACGGCGAGGGCCTGGGAGCGTGTGAGACGAGAGAGCACGGGATCAATCTATCCCCCGCACGAGATCCGGCCAGCGGGCGACCGCTCCCCCACGAGCGCTCCCCCGCGACCCCTTCGACGACCGCTCCGACGACCGCTCCGCCGCGACCGTGAGGAGCCGTGCCGCACAGGCCCAGGGGCGGCGGTCAGCGCAGGGCCTCCGCCACCTCGCGGGCCGCGTGGACGACCCGGGGTCCGACCCGTTCCGGTACGGCGTCCGCCAGCATGACGACCCCGACGCTGCCCTCCAGGCCGGTCACGCCGAGCAGGGGTGCCGCCGCACCGCAGGCACCGGCCTCCAGCTCGCCGTGGGTCAGGGTGTAGCCGGGTTCCGCGGCCGGCCGGCGGCGGGCCTCGAGGATCGCCTTGCCCGCGGCGCCCCGCTCCAGGGTGTGCCGGAAACCGGCCCGGTAGGCCACGTGGTACTCGGTCCACGTCGGTTCGACCACGGCGACGGCCAGCGCCTCCGCGCCGTCCACCAGCGTCAGATGCGCGGTCGCCCCGATGTCCTCGGCCAGCGACCGCAGCGCCGGCAGCGCCGCCTCCCGTACCAGCGGATGCACCTGGCGGCCCAGCCGCAGCACTCCCAGCCCGACCCGGGCGCGGCCGCCCAGATCGCGGCGGACGAGCATGTGCTGCTCCAGGGTGGCGAGCAGCCGGTACACCACGGTCCGGTTGACGCCCAGTCTGATCGACAGCTCGGTGACGGTCAGCCCGTGGTCCGTCTCGGCCAGCAGTTTGAGGACCCTCAGTCCCCGGTCGAGCGTCTGGGAGGTCTCCGCGGTCACGACGCCCACTCCTTAGTGGTGAGGTCGGCGGCCCTCTCCGCGTCGCGCGCGTCACCGGGTCCCGTCGGTGACGCGCAGCGGAGGCCCCCGATCGGCCGACGGTCCGGGCCGCCCGGACTGAAGTCGCTTCACGGCTGCGCTCCGTGGCGGCTCTGCCACGGTGCGTCGGCGTAGCCGGACATTAGCGAAGGAGTTCGCTGAGCGGAAGCCTCCGTCCAGAATCCGGTCACCGACCGGTAGGAAGTGCGGAGTTCATCCCGATATGCACTCGCGGTGGTGCCGGGGGGCCACGCATCAGGAACGCGCGGCCGCACCCCGGGTCACTTCATCCGTGTCGCCCACTCCTGCACCTTGGCGATGCGCTGGCGCAGCTGCCCCGGCGTCGCCTCGGCGCTGGGCGGACCACCGCACACCCGGCGCAGCTCGGTGTGGACGACCCCGTGCGGCTTGCCGCTCTGGTGGACGTACGCGCCGACCATCGTGTTGAGCTGCCGGCGCAGCTCCATCAGCTCCTTGTGGGTCACCACCGGCCGCCGGTCGGCGGGCAGTTCGAGCAGGTCGGCCTCGGTGTCGGGCCGCTTGCGGCTGTGCGCGATCTGCCGGGCCTGCCGCTTCTGGAGCAGCATCTGCACCTGCTCGGGTTCGAGCAGGCCCGGGATGCCGAGGTAGTCCTGCTCCTCGTCGCTGCCCGGGTGTGCCTGCATGCCGAACTCGGCGCCGTCGTAGAGGACCCGGTCGAAGACGGCGTCGGACTCCAGCGCCTCGAAGGGCAGCATGTCCTGCTCGCCGGTGTCCTCGTCCTGCTCCCGGTTCGCCTCGTCCATCTCCTTCTCGGACTCGGCGTACGGGTCCTCCTCGCCGTCCTTCTTCGGCTTGTCGAGGGCGTGGTCGCGCTCGACCTCCATCTCGTTGGCGAAGGTCAGCAGGTCCGGGACGGTCGGCAGGAAGACGGAGGCGGTCTCGCCGCGCCTGCGGGACCGTACGAAACGGCCGACGGCCTGGGCGAAGAAGAGCGGGGTGGAGATCGTGGTGGCGTACACGCCGACCGCGAGCCGGGGTACGTCGACGCCCTCGGAGACCATGCGGACGGCGACCATCCAGCGGTCCTCGCTGCCGCTGAAGTCGTCGATCCGCTGGGAGGCGCCGGCGTCGTCGGACAGGACGAGCGTCGCGCTGCTGCCCGTGATCTCGCGGATCAGCTTGGCGTAGGCGCGGGCGGATTCCTGGTCGGAGGCGATGACCAGGGCGCCGGCGTCCGGGATGGCCTTGCGGACCTCGGTCAGCCGCTGGTCGGCGGCGCGCAGCACGGCCGGCATCCACTCGCCGCGCGCGTCGAGCGCGGTGCGCCAGGCCTGGCTGACGGCGTCCTTGGTCATCGGCTCGCCGAGCCTGGCCTCGATCTCGTCGCCCGCCTTCGTGCGCCAGCGCATGTTGCCGCTGTAGGAGAGGAAGATGACGGGCCGGACGACGCCGTCGGAGAGGGCGGAGCCGTAGCCGTAGGTGTAGTCGGCGGAGGAACGCCGGATGCCGGCCGAGTCCTCCTCGTACGTGACGAACGGGATGGGGTTGGTGTCCGAGCGGAACGGCGTACCGGTGAGGGCGAGGCGGCGGGTCGCTGGCTCGAAGGCCTCCAGGCACGCCTCGCCCCACGACTTGGAGTCGCCGGCGTGGTGGATCTCGTCGAGGATGACGAGGGTCTTGCGCTGCTCGACGCGGTTGCGGTGCAGCATGGGGCGTACGCCGACGCCCGCGTACGTCACGGCGACGCCGTGGTACGACTTGCCGAGCGGGCCCGCGCTGTACTCCGGGTCGAGCTTGATGCCTATCCGCGCGGCGGCCTCGGCCCACTGCTTCTTCAGGTGCTCGGTCGGCGCGACCACGGTCACCTGCTGGACGACGTGGTGGTGCAGCAGCCAGGAGGCCAGCGTCAGCGCGAAGGTCGTCTTTCCGGCGCCGGGGGTGGCCACCGCCAGGAAGTCGCGGGGCTGGTTCTGGACGTACTTCTCCAACGCCCCCTGCTGCCAGGCACGCAGCTTCCCGGCCGTACCCCAGGGGGCGCGACCGGGAAAGGCGGGCGAGAGATGGTGGGAGTGGGACGAGCTGGCGGCGGTAGTAGTCACGGTCTCCGGTTCGCTGTGCTGGGGGTCTCGGCTACGTATGACGACCGGGCCACCCTACCGGTGCCCCCACCCGGCACTCAGGGCAACAACGCCACATCCGGCGCGGGTGCGACAGGCGTCACAGATCAGCGAGCGAAGCGCGGCAGCACACGGTGTCACCGGGGCTCTGTCCGCAGCCGCCGTGTCACCCACGCTCCCGTCAGGGCCACCGCCGCCATCGGGAGGAAGACCACCGCGAACGCCGCCGGGTGGGAGGCGGAGGCCGTGGTGGCGGTGGTGTGGGCCACCGTGCCGCCGCCCAGCGCGGCGAAGGCGGCGCCGCCCGCGGCGAGCAGGACGACGTTGGAGAGGGCGTCGGAGATCTGCAGGGCCGCGGAGTTGGTGCCGGCCTCCTCGGGTGCCGACAGCCGCAGCAGCAGCACGCTGGTGGAGGCGATGACCAGGCCCATGCCGAAGCAGCCGAAGGCCCAGGCGACGGCGACCGTCCAGACCGGGACGGCGGCGATCAGCACACTGGGCGCGGCGGCGATGGCCGCGGCCACCAGCACCATCCCGATGGTCATCAGCCGCTCCCGGTACGGCGCCATCCGCGGCTGCGACTGCACCCACGAGCCCAGCGCCCAGGTGACCCCGCCGGCCGCGAGGGAGAACCCGGCCAGCGTCGGGGACAGCCCCCGCTGAGTGACGAGCATCAGCGGCACGAAGGACTCGGCGGCGATGAAGGAGCCCGCCGCGACCCCGCGCAGCAGCACGACGGACGGCAGCCCGCGCGCCGCCCGGTACGTGCCGCGCGGCAGCAGCCCCCGCACGGCCGGGACCAGCAGCGCGGCCCCGGCCGCTCCGGGCAGCAGCGACAGCCAGCGCAGGTCCTGGGCCGCGTACTGGAGCAGCCCGGCGCCCAGGGAGATGCCGAGGGCGAGCCGGATGCGGCGCAGGTCGAAGGAGGACTGCTCGGCGCTCTCCCCGGCGCCCTCGCCCACCGGACCGCCTGCCCGTCGCCGTATCTGCGGCAGGGCGATGGCCAGCGGGAACACCACGAGCACCGGAATGCCGACGAAGACCCAGCGCCAGCCCAGATGCTCGGTCACCGCGCCCGAGGCGAGCGGGCCGACGATCGACGGGACCACCCAGGCCGCCGCGAACGCCGCCATGATCGACGGGCGCAGCCGCTCGGGGTAGGCCCGCCCGACGACGACGTACAGGGCGACGATCACCAGGCCGCCGCCGAGCCCCTGCACGGCGCGCCCGGCGATGAACACCCACATCGTGCTCGCCGTCCCGGCCAGCAGCAGCCCGGCCACGAACGAACCGATCCCCGCGGTCAGCGGGGCCAGGGGACCGCGCCGGTCCGACCACTGTCCGGAAAGCACCATCCCGAACAGGCTGGTGGTGAAGAACCCCGAGAACGCGAACGCGTACAGCGACACCCCGTCCAGCTCCCGCGCCGCCACGGGCATGGCCGTGCCGACGGCGGTCGCCTCGAAGGCGATCAGCAGGACGACGGAGACGATCCCGATGCTCAGCGCCCGGTGGTCGCGGCTCAGCACGGTGCCGGCCGGCACGTCGTGGGGACCGGATCTGTCGGAGATGTCGGCGACCTCAGCGTCGCGCGGTTCCAGGGCGCTCATGGTCGCCAGAGTAAGGTGCGCAGCCTGCTTTGGCCCCTGTCGGGAGTACCCTCACGGCCGGGACCTTGGTCGTACGACCACCGTCCGAGCCCTCGTTCATGAACGCCGCATGGCAGTCGCGTTGCGGCCCCCGCCCTGCCCTTGAGCCCCGGTCGCCTGCGCCCTACGGTCGATTTCACCGATTCCGGGCCGGCGAAGCCCCTTTCGCCCCCGACACGGCCGTGTGCCCGAATGGTTCAGGGACTCGCCTGCAAAGCGAGTTACGCGGGTTCGATTCCCGCCACGGCCTCTCAGTGGGCGTGGGAGATCCGCCGGCGGCGCAGGAGCCAGAGGGTGAAGGCGAGGGTGGAGACGTCCTTGGTGAGGGGGGCCGGCGCGGATTCGGGGCCGGTCCAGGTGAGGACCTCGCCGGTGGTGCCGTCGACCAGCAGGCTGCTGCCGTCGGCGAAGCGGCCGAGGCGTATCAACTGGTGGGCGCGGGCGGGGAGTTCGTCGGGCCAGAAGTCGTCGGGGCACTCATCGGCGCAGAACTCGGCGAGCGTCGGCAGGGGCACGTCGGTGTCGGACTGGAGGAGTACGCCGTCCTCGGGCAGACCCGTGTCGCGCAGGAAGCGGCGGGTGGGCTCGTGGGTGAGAGTGGCGGGAAAGTCGACGTCCTCGTAGCGCGCGATCCCGCCGCGGCCGAACTCACGGTGCAGCAGGTGGGCGCGCAGGTCGAGGGTGAGTCCGGAGGCCGTGCCGGGCCTGACGGCCGGAACCGCCGGGCGGACGCGGGCCGCCGGGCGGTCGGGAGCCGCCATCGGCCGGAACGCGAACTCGCCGTAGGAACGGCGCAGTTCGCGGGCCCTCTCGGGCAGGGTGATCACCCTGACAACGGTGTCGGTCATGCTCATCGTTCCCCCGTGCGGTTCAGTTCAGGTGCCGGGGCGGACCGCGTCCCGGGCTGGTTCGGGTCCGGGCGCTCCGTCTCGGGCGCCGGCCCTCGTCACCACTGCCCGAAGACTACGCCCACTCACTGACAACGTCCCAAAACGGAAGACGCCGGGCGGCCGCCCGGCGTTCCTTTCCAGCCTGTCTCACCGCGGGCGGACGCCCCTCACTGCGCGGTCACCACTGCGGCCTGCGGCCGGATCGGCAGCCGGTTGACCGGACGGCCCGTGGCGGCGCGTACCGCGGAGGCGACGGCCGCGGGCGAGGTCACCACCGGTACCGCGCTGACCGCCTTGGCGCCGAAGGGGGCGACGACATCCCGCTCCTCGACCAGTTTCACGATCCGGATGTCCGGCGCGTCCAGGGCGGTGGGCAGGGCGTAGCCGGTGAGGTCGGGGTGGCGGACCAGCCCGCGCGGGGTGCGCAGGTTCTCGGTGAGGGCGATGCCCACGCCCTGGGTGACGCCCCCCTCGATCCGGGCGGCGAGCTGGGCCGGGTTGAGCACCCGGCCCACGTCCTGGGCGAGGGCCATCTCCACGACCCGTACCGAGCCCAGCTCGATGTCCACGTCCACCACCGCGCGCACGGCGCAGAAGGCCAGGCCCACGAAGGCGTCGCCCTGGCCCGCACCGTCCAGCGGCTCGGTGGGGTGCGGGCGGCATTGCGCGGTAGCCCACAGTTCCTTGCCGTCCAGCGCCTCCGTGACCGTGGTGGACAGCACGCCGTCGTACGACGTGATCTTGCCGTCGGTGATCTGGAGCAGCTCGGTGGACATGCCGAACTTGTGGGCGAGGGGCTGGAGGAGCTGGGTGCGGACCATCTTGGCCGCGCGTTCCACGGCGCCGCCCGACACCCAGGTGTGGCGGCCCCGGCAGCCGGCGCCGGCCGGCGGCTGGTCGGTGTCGACCGCGGCCACGTGCACCTCGTCGATGCCGAGGGTCTCCTGGACGATCTGCCGGGCGAGCGTCGTGAAGCCCTGGCCGGACTCCACCGCCGCGCACAGCACCGTCGCCACGCCGCCCTGCACCCGTACGGTCGCCGTGGAGACCTCGTCGGCGCCCTCGGCGCCGAGCATGTGCACCATGCCCAGGCCGTAGCCCACGCCCCGGCGCACCGCGCCCGGTTCGCCCGCTCCCTCCAGGCCGCCGGGCAGCAGCCACTCCTCCTCGGGGACGTCCTTGGGCAGCGGCGGCAGCGGGTGGTCCCGTACCGCCTGGAGCAGTTCGGCGACCGGGGCCGGGCACGTCACCGTCTGGCCGGTCGGCAGTACGTCGCCGGTCGCCATGACGTTACGCAGGCGCACCTCGGCCGGGTCCAGGCCGAGCTTCTTGGCCAGCTTGTCCATCTGCGCCTCGTAGGCGGCGCACACCTGCATCGCGCCCTCGCCGCGGACGTGCCCGGACGGCGGGTTGTTGGTGCGTACGGCCCAGCCCTCGATGAAGGCGTTCGGGACGACGTAGGGGCCGCAGGCGAAGGAAACGGCGGCGGCGAGGGCCTCGGAGGAGGTGTCGGCGTAGGCGCCCGCGTCCAGCAGGATCTGCGCCTCGACCTTGACCAACGTGCCCTCGGCGTCGGCGTGGTGACGGTAGCGCAGCAGCGTGGGATGGCGGTGCGGGTGCCCCAGGAAGGACTCCTCGCGGGTCGCGGTGAGCTTCACCGGACAGCCGGTCTTCAGCGCCAGCAGGCCGAGCGGGAGCTGGAAGCCCTGGTCCTCACGGTCGGCCGTGGCGCCGGGCACGCCGGTGACGACGATCTTGACGCGATCGGGTTCCAGGCCGTAGCAGGCGGCGAGCGCGTCGCGGTCGGTGTGCGGGTCGGTGGAGGCCAGGTACAGCTCCACGCCGCCGTCGGGGCGGGGCACCGCGAGGCCGGCCTCGGCGCCGATGGGGGCCGGGTCCTGGCGGCCGATGCGGTACAGGCCCTCGACGACGACCTCGCCGGCCGCCTCCGGGTCGCCGTGGCGCAGCGGGATGTGCCGGATCAGATTGCCGTCGGGGTGCAGCGGCTCGGCCTCGAAGGCCTGTTCGGGATCGGTCACCGGGTCGAGCACCTCGTACTCGACGATGACGGCGGCGGCGGCCATGCGGGCGGTGTCCGGGTGGTCGGCGGCCACGGCCGCGATGGGCTCGCCGTGGTGGCGCACGACCTCGGAGGCGAACACCGGGCGGTCGGGCGTGCCGCGGCCGTGGACCTTGCGGCCCGGGACGTCCTCGTGGGTGACGACGGCCCGGACGCCGGGCATCTCGCGCGCGTGTGCCGTGTCGATGGACACGATGCGCGCGTGCGGGTGCGGCGAGCGCAGCACGGCGGCCCACAGCAGGCCCTCGGCCCACAGGTCGGCCGCGTACGGGAAGGTGCCCTCCGTCTTGGCGCGGGCGTCGGCGGCGGGCAGTGAGGAGCCGAGACCGTGCGGCAGCGGTTCGGGTGCCGGGGCGGTCTCCGCGGCGGCGGTGGCGGCTTCGTTGCTCACGCCTGGCCTCCGTCCTGGCCGTAGGGGTCGTGCGGTGCCGGGGTGTCGAACGCGGAGGGGTGGACGCCGCCGGCGCCCGGACCCGCCTGGTGCGGGATCCGCGGCTCGTCGGCGTCCTGCTCGGCCTCGCCCGCCGCGGAGTGCGCCTCCCGTTCGGTGACGACCTCCTTGACGGCCTGGAGGACGCCGCGGTAGCCCGTGCAGCGGCACAGGTTGCCGCACAGCGCCTGGCGGGTCTCCAGCTCCGTCGGGTCCGGGTTGCCCTCCAGCAGGTCGTGCACGGTCATCGCCATGCCGGGCACGCAGAAGCCGCACTGCACCGCGCCGCACCGGGCGAGCGCCCGCTGCACGTCCGAGGGCTGACCGTCCACGGCCAGTCCCTCGACCGTGCGCACCTCGCTGCTCGCCGCGGTGACCGCGGGCACCAGGCAGGAGGCGACCAGGCGTCCGTCGACCTGCACGTTGCAGGCGCCGCACTCGCCCTGCGAGCAGCCGTCCTTGGCGCCCGCTAGCCCGAGCCGCTCGCGCAGCACGTACAGCAGCGACTCGCCGATCCAGGCGTCGGTGACGGGCCGGTCCGCGCCGTTGACGCGCAGCACGTACGAGGCGAGCGGGTGCTCGTCCTGCGGGGCCGCGGAAGGCGGGTCGTCCTGGGTGGCGGCGTCCGCGTCGTCGGGGGTCGTGGAGCCGGAGTCCGTGGCGGGCTCCTCGGCGGCCCCGGAGGGCGGTTGGGCGTCCTCGGCCGGACCGGGCCGCGCGGGGCGCCCGGTGGGCCCCTCGGTGGCCTTGACGGGCCCTCGGCCGTCCTCGCCCGCGCCGGAAGCCGGGGAGTCCGCGCCGGACTCCGCCGGAGGCTCGGGCCGGGACGACGAGTCCTGAGCGCCTCGCTCCGCGCGGAGTTGGGCCTCCCGCGCCGCTGGGGCGCCGCTGCCGTGCCGTTGGGCGGCGTCCGCGCCGGGTCCGGTCACGGCCGGCGGCAACGGTCCGGCCGAGGCGGCCTGCGGCCCGGATTCCCGGGCCGCGCGCCCGCCCTCCGCCGGACGGCCGTCCAGGCTGCCCGCGCCCGACGCCGACGCGCCGACCGCGGTGGCGCCGTACATGCCTTCCGGCGTCCCGGCACCGTGCCCGCCCCCGCCGGGCCGTCCGGCCGGGAAGGCACCCCCGGTCGGGCCGCCCGCGGCGGGAGCCCCCGGCATCCGCCCGTCTCCGCGCGTGCCGTCCGCCGCGGCCCCGTAGGCCGCTTCAGCCGCCTCGGCACCAGGCCCGCCGCCGCCCGGACGCCGCGCGTCCGTGGGCGCACCGTCCGCCCCGGCGCCGTGCGCGCCGGCCGGGTAGGAGCCTCCGGTCGGGCCGCCCGCGGCGGGAGCCCCGGGCATCCGCCCGTCTCCGCGCGTGTCGTACGCCGCTTCGGCCGGGCCCGCACCGGGTCCGCCCGGGAATCCGGCGTCGGCCGGGCCGTTCTCGTAGGGGCCGGGGGTCCCGGAATCGGGGCGGGGGCGGGTCCAGGCCTGGCCGACCTCCTCCGTGGCCCAGGGGGCGGCAGCGCCGCCGGGGAGGGTGGACGGAGGCGTGCCGCCCCACTGCTGGACCAGCGACGACGTGGTGAACTCGCCTGATTCGTCCGGGATGTCACCCCCGGCGACGGGGATCGACCACTGCCCGGTCACATCCTGCCCGGAGCCGGGCGGGACCTGGCCCGTCCGGCCCTCGTCGAAGTGCCACTGCTGGGTGGCCTCCGGGCGGTAGGTGAACCGGTCGTCCGCGCCCGCATCCTGCGGCACCGCGTTGGGGTCGGGCCACTGGGCGCCCTGCGCGGGTGCGCCCGGCGCGGCCCAACCGCCGGGCGCCGCCGGGTCGGTGCCGTCCGCCGGGGCGGGCGTGACCGCTATCTGCGGCGGCACGTAGCCGTGGCCGGGCGCCGCGAGCGGGCTGTGGGCGGCGAGGAGGGCGTCGATGCCACCCTCGGGCAGCTTCACGAACGCGGTGGCGCCGTCGTCGTACTCGCCCTGCGGGAGCGGGTCCCATCGGCCGCCGCTGCCCGGCGCGCCCTCCGCGTGCTGGTCGTCGGTCACGACAGCGCCCTCCCCAGTGCTCGTCGGGCCAGCGCGGCGACGGTGCGCCGCAGGTGCAGTACGGCGGGCGGAAGCTGCTGCACGGAGCCGTCCTCGGCCGGGACCGGATCGGGGATGCAGGCAGCGGCCACGTACTCGCCGAAGGCGTTCTGCGCCTCCGGGACGATCACGCGACCGGCGTCCCAGTCTATGAGCTGGGCCACCCAGTGCTCGGCGTCCAGCGGCCGCAGCGGCATCGGCGCTATGGCGCCCACCGCGCACCGCACCCCGCGCCGGGCGGGGTCGAGGACCAGCGCCACGGACGCGACCGCGCGGCCCGGTCCGGTACGGCCGGTCGCCTTGAGGAAGACCTGGGGCGCGTGCAGCAGCGGCACGCGCACGAAGCCGATGAGCTCGCCCGCGCGGAGCATCTCCACGCCGGCCAGCAGGTGCGACACCGGGATCTCCCGGCGGGCTCCGCCCGGGCCCGCGATGATCAGGGTCGCCTCCAGGGCGGCCAGCACCGGCAGCGCGTCCCCGGTGGGGGCGGCGGAGGCGATGTTGCCGCCCAGGGTGCCCGCGTTGCGGATGTGCGGCGGGCCCGCGGCGCGCGCGGCGGCGGCCAGCGCCGGGATCAGGGCGGCGAAGTCGGGGCGCCCCATGCGCGCGTGGGTGAGTCCGGCGCCGAGCAGCGCGTGGCCGTCCTGGTACTGCCAGCCGCGGATCTCGCTGATCCGGCCGAGCCCGACCAGCGCGGTGGGCCTGAGCTGCCCGGAGTTGACGGCGGTCATGAGGTCGGTACCGCCGGCCACGGGCACCGCCGCGGGCATGGCGGTGAGTGCCGCCACCGCCTCGTTCAGTGTCGTGGGCAGCGTGACGGCCTGCGCCGCCTGAGGTGCGTGCGTGGTCAAAACCGGCTGCCCCTTCCCGCTGCCCCCGCTGGTCCCACCTGTGCTGCCGTACGGTACGTGCTGACAGGCCGGACGTGGCAACTCTGGCACATCTTCGCAGGGCCCGAAGACAGGGGTCCGCTAGGTGGCATTCGCCCACCTCATCGAGGACATGGGCCGATTTGGCACGCCATCACCGGTGCGAGCGAATTCCCACTCTTCGCTGACTCTTGCGGACTTTTTCCGCCACCTGTTCGAGACGGCGGAACCGGCGAGCGGGGCCGCGGGCGGAACCGATCACCCCGCCGCCCCCGCCGCCCCCGCGCACCCCGGCGGCTACCTCGACGGCGGAGGGCCCTCCAGAGGCCGCCCGAGGACGCCGGGGCGCCGCTGCCACGGGCGCGGCCCGGTGGGCGGCCGGTACCCGACTCCCAGGGCGTCCAGACGCCCGTAGTGGGCGGTCATCCGCCGCTCGAAATCCGCGAAGTCCCGTTCCGCAGGGGCGGGCAGGGCGCTCCAGGCGACCTCGGCGAACGCGGCCAGCCTGGGGAAGGCCTGGTAGTCCACGCGTGCCTGATCCTCCATCACCTCGGTCCACACGTTGGCCTGCGTGCCCAGCACATGGCGGGCCTGCGCCTCGTCCAGTTCCGGAGGGACCGGCTCGAACCGGTAGACGTCCTCCAGGGTGCGCACGTAGCCGATCGGCACCGGCTCGTCCTCGCCCGGGGCCTGGCGGTGGTCCAGGTACACCTGCTGCTCGGGGCACATGACGACGTCGTGGCCGGCCCGTGCGGCCGCGATCCCGCCCGCGTACCCGCGCCAGGACGACACCGCGGCCCCCGACGCCAGGCCGCCCTCCAGGATCTCGTCCCAGCCGATCATCCTGCGCCCGCGCGCGGCGAGCCAGGCGTCGAAGTGGCCGATGAACCAGGACTGGAGCGCGTCCTCATCGGCCAGCCCGAGTTCCGCGATCCGCGTCTGCGCGGCCGGGGAGGCCCGCCACTGCTCCTTGGGGCACTCGTCGCCGCCGACGTGGAAGAAACTTGAGAACGCCGCGAAACCCGCGGATCCGGTGGAGGCCACGGCGTCCGCGGGGAACAGTTCGAGCAGTTCCTCGAAGACGCCCTCGTAGAAGCGCAGGGTGGCGTCGGTGGGGGCGAGGACGTTCGGGTTGACCCCCCAGTCGTCCCAGACGGTGAGGGCGGAGGTGTCGACGACGTCGGTGTTGCCGAGTTCCGGGTAGGCGGCGATGGCGGCCTGCGAGTGCCCGGGCACGTCGATCTCGGGGACGACGGCGATGTGCCGTTCGGCGGCGTACGCGACGATCTCGCGGATGTCGTCCTGGGTGTAGTGGCCGCCGTGCGGTCTGTCGTCCCACAGCGGGGACGCCCGGTGGCCGAATCTCGTCCGCGCCCGCCAGGAACCGACCTCCGTCAGCCTCGGGTACCGCTTGATCTCGACACGCCAGCCCTGGTCGTCCGTCAGGTGGAAGTGCAGCACGTTGAGTTTGTGCGCGGCCATCAGGTCGAGGTAGCGCAGGACGCCGTCCTTCGGCATGAAGTGGCGGGCCACGTCGAGCATCAGGCCGCGCCAGCGGAAGCGGGGGGCGTCCTCGATCACCCCCGCCGGGACCGCGTGGGCGGCGTCCGACCGTACGGGGGCGCGCCGGAAGGCGTCGGGGCCGAGCAGCTGGCGCAGAGTCTGCGCACCCCAGAAGACCCCGGCCGGGGAGCCGCCGCGGATCTCGACGCCCCGCCCGGGCACGGCGGCGAGCCGGTACGCCTCGGGCTCCAGGGTGTCGTCCAGGCGCAGCCGTACGGAGTCCGGGTCGTCCTCGGCGCCGGGCGCAAGGGGCAGGACGAGGGCCGTGCCGAGCGTGCCACGCAGCCAGCGTTCGGTGCCGCCGGTGCCCTCGGCGGCCCACAGGGTGGTGCCCCGGTCGAGGGGGACGGCGCGGTCCGGGGAGCCGGCCGCGGCGCGCGGGGCCGGAATCACGTCGGTCATGCCCCCATGGGTAGCGCCGGCCGCGACGCGGCGCAACGGGCGTTGCACATGGTGCACGGGCCCGGCGACGGCACGGGCCCCCGGGGCGCGCCGGAGCGTGCCTCGGGGGCCCTGAGAGTCTCTGCCGAGCGGGGAGCCGGTTACTTCTTCTTGTCGTCGCCGCCTTCGCCGCCGCCTGTCATGGATTCGTAGATCTCTTTGCACATCGGGCAGACGGGGTACTTCTTCGGGTCGCGGCCAGGCACCCACACCTTGCCGCACAGCGCCACGACGGGCGTACCGTCGAGGGCGCTCGCCATGATCTTGTCCTTCTGGACGTAGTGGGCGAAGCGCTCGTGGTCGCCGTCGCCGTGGGACACCTGCGGCGTCGGCTCGACGAGGGTCCCCGTACCAGTGCCGCGCTCGGGCTCGAGAGTGCTCATACCGCAAGGGTACTGAAGGCCCCGGGCATCAGTTGAGCGAAGGGTCGTCCGGATATGTGGCGACCATCGCCAGTTCGCTGCGCTGGCGGCGCAGCACCTCGCGCCAGAGCCTCTCGGGGGCGGGGCAGGACACGTCGCCGGGTTCCGACTCGACGACGTACCAGGCTCCTTCCTCCAGCTCGTCCTCCAGCTGGCCGGGGCCCCAGCCGGCGTATCCGGCGAAGATCCGCAGCGAGCCGAGGGCGGAGGCCAGCAGCTCGGGAGGTGCCTCCAGGTCGACGAGACCGATCGCGCCGTGCACCCGGCGCCAGCCCAGCGGGGCGCCCTCGCCGGAGCCTCCGGGGATGACGGCGACGCCGAGTGCGGAGTCCAGGGACACCGGGCCGCCCTGGAAGACGACGCCGGGTTCCCCGGCGAGGTCAGCCCAGCCCTCCAGGATGTCGCCCACGTCCACCGGCGTGGGACGGTTGAGGACGACACCGAGGGAGCCCTCCTCGTCGTGGTCGAGAAGGAGCACCACCGCGCGGTCGAAGTTCGGGTCCGCCAGGGCGGGCGTGGCCACGAGCAGCCGCCCTGTGAGCGAGGACACCTCGGTCATGCCAGACATGATCCCGCATCTTCCCTTCGCATGGGGAGCCAATCCGGCTACGGGGGTGAGCGCAGCTCACGGGACACGGAAGCGTCACCGGCGCACGGCGGGGGCGGTGACCGCACGTGCCCGGCGCTCAACGGCGCGTGTCGGTGCGGGATCATGAGCCAACCCCGGGTGCCACGGGCTTTCTGCAGGGGGGCGCACGGCGACTACCCTGTCTCTCCGGCCCCCTCCGCAGTGATCGGCCGGCCACCTGCCCACCTCATCGGAACGCGAGATACATGACCGTCAACGGCACTGACGACGTACTGCTTGTCCATGGCGGAACCCCGCTGGAGGGCGAGATCCGAGTCCGCGGTGCGAAGAACCTCGTACCGAAGGCCATGGTCGCCGCCCTGCTGGGCGGTGAACCAAGTCGCCTGCGCAACGTTCCGGACATCCGTGACGTGCGTGTCGTGCGCGGTCTGCTGCAACTGCACGGCGTGACGGTCCGTCCGGGTGACGAACCGGGTGAGCTGGTGCTCGACCCGACCCGGGTGGAGAGCGCCAACGTCGCCGACATCGACGCCCACGCGGGCTCCTCGCGCATTCCGATCCTGTTCTGCGGGCCGCTGCTGCACCGGCTGGGACACGCGTTCATCCCCGGCTTGGGCGGCTGCGACATCGGCGGCCGGCCCATCGACTTCCACTTCGACGTGCTGCGGCAGTTCGGCGCGGTCATCGAGAAGCGGGCCGACGGGCAGTACCTGGAGGCCCCGCAGCGGCTGCGCGGCACGAAGATCCGGCTGCCGTACCCGTCCGTCGGCGCGACCGAGCAGGTGCTGCTGACGGCCGTGCTGGCCGAGGGTGTCACCGAGCTGTCCAACGCGGCCGTGGAGCCGGAGATCGAGGACCTGATCTGCGTTCTGCAGAAGATGGGCGCGATCATCGCGATGGACACCGACCGGACGATCCGGATCACGGGAGTGGAGAAGCTCGGCGGCTACGACCACCGAGCGCTTTCGGACAGGCTGGAGGCCGCGTCCTGGGCGTCGGCGGCGCTGGCGACCGAGGGCGACATCTACGTCCGCGGCGCGCAGCAGCGGTCGATGATGACCTTCCTGAACACCTACCGGAAGGTGGGCGGCGCGTTCCGGATCGACGACGAGGGCATCCGCTTCTGGCACCCGGGCAGCCAGCTGAAGTCCATAGCGCTGGAGACGGACGTGCACCCCGGTTTCCAGACGGACTGGCAGCAGCCGCTGGTGGTGGCCCTGACCCAGGCCACGGGCCTGTCGATCATCCACGAGACGGTGTACGAGTCGCGTCTGGGCTTCACCTCCGCGCTCAACCAGATGGGCGCGCACATCCAGCTCTACCGCGAGTGCCTGGGCGGCTCCGACTGCCGCTTCGGCCAGCGCAACTTCCTGCACTCCGCGGTGGTGTCGGGGCCGACCCGGCTCCAGGGCGCCGACCTGGTCATCCCGGACCTGCGCGGCGGCTTCTCCTACCTGATCGCGGCCCTGGCCGCCCAGGGCACGTCCCGCGTCCACGGCATCGACCTGATCAACCGCGGCTACGAGAACTTCATGGAGAAGCTCGTGGAGCTCGGCGCCAAGGTGGAACTCCCGGGCCAGGCCCTCGGCTGACCGGGGCTCCCGGCCGGGCCCCGGATGATCCGGTCGGCCCGGCGGGCGCCCGGGAGCGCGTACGACAGTGGGGCGGCCCCTGGTGAGGGGCCGCCCCACTGGCGTTCGGTGGCCTGGAAGGACCGGCCTACAGCGTCTCGTGCGCCGTCCCGCGGCGCACGAGACGGCTGGGTCACTTGCCCTTGGCCGCTTCCTTGAGCTTGCTGCCCGCGGAGACCTTCACGCTGTAGCCGGCGGGGATCTGGATCGGCTCGCCGGTCTGCGGGTTGCGAGCGGTGCGAGCGGCACGGTGGGTGCGCTCGAAGGTCAGGAAACCAGGGATGGTGACCTTCTCGTCCCCCTTGGAGACGATGTCGCCGACGACGTCGGCGAACGCGGCCAGCACGGCGTCGGCGTCCTTGCGGGTCACCTCGGCACGGTCGGCCAGCGCGGCCACCAGCTCACTGCGGTTCATGTTCTTACTCCCGTGTTCTTCTTGCCGTTGCGGCGAGGCCGCATGTTGGGCACAGCGAAGCCGATGCTGCCAGGGTCCTCGGTGAGTCCCCGGACCCGGGTCCGTCGCCGAACCCTCGCGCCCAGGGAGGCATCCTGCCCCCACCTGCGGCGCGAATGCCAATCCGGCACCCATAGGAGTCGTGAGAACACCCTTGGGAGTCACACGAAGAGATGCCCGAGCATGGCCGTCACGATAAGGCTCCGCCGGCGGCGGGGTGCTTCGCGACGCGCCGGTTTCCCGGCGCGGTGGCAATCATCACGCCGTCGCCGCCGTCTTCGCGGCCGCCTCCCGGACCGCTCCGGCCACCGCGCCGGCGACCTTGTCGTTGAAGACGCTCGGAATGATGTAGTTCGGGTTCAGCTCGTCCCCGGTGACCACGTCGGCCAGGGCCTGCGCGGCGGCCAACATCATCTCCGTGTTGACGGTACGGGACTGCGCGTCCAGCAGGCCGCGGAAGACACCCGGGAAGACCAGCACGTTGTTGATCTGGTTGGGGAAGTCGGAGCGGCCGGTGGCCACAACTGCCGCTGTCTGACGGGCGATTGCCGGCTCCACCTCGGGGTCGGGGTTCGCGAGCGCGAACACGATCGCGCCCTCCGCCATGGCGGCCACGTCGTCGCCGTCGAGCACGTTGGGCGCCGAGACGCCGATGAAGACGTCCGCGTCGCGCACGGCCTCCTTCAGAGTGCCGGTCAGGCACTCCGGGTTGGTGTTGTCCGCGATCCAGCGCAGCGGGGAGTCCGGGGCGGCGCCGACGAGGTCCTCACGGCCGGCGTGCACCACGCCGTGGATGTCGGCGACGACGGCGTTCTTCACGCCCGCGGCGAGCAGCAGGCGCAGGATCGCCGTACCGGCGGCGCCGGCGCCGGACATCACCACGCGCACGCTGTCGATCGACTTGCCGACCACGCGCAGCGCGTTGGTCAGCGAGGCGAGCACGACGATCGCGGTGCCGTGCTGGTCGTCGTGGAAGACGGGGATGTCGAGGGCCTCGCGCAGCCGGGCCTCGATCTCGAAGCAGCGGGGCGCGGAGATGTCCTCCAGGTTGATGCCGGCGAAGCCGGGGGCGATCGCCTTGACGATTTCGACGATCGCGTCGCTGTCCTGGGTGTCCAGGCAGATCGGCCAGGCGTCGATGCCGGCGAAGCGCTTGAAGAGGGCCGCCTTGCCCTCCATGACCGGCAGGGCGGCCTTGGGGCCGATGTTGCCCAGGCCGAGGACGGCCGAGCCGTCCGTCACGACCGCAACGGAGTTGCGCTTGATGGTCAGGCGCCGGGCGTCCTCCGGGTTCTCCGCGATCGCCATGCACACGCGGGCCACACCGGGGGTGTAGACCATGGACAGGTCGTCACGGTTGCGGATGGGGTGCTTGGACGCCATCTCGATCTTGCCGCCGAGGTGCATGAGGAACGTACGGTCCGAGACCTTGCCCAGCGTGACGCCCTCGATGCCACGCAGCTTCTCGACGATCTCCTCGGCGTGGGCCGTCGAGGTGGCCGCGATGGTGACGTCGATACGGAGCCGCTCGTGGCCCGAAGCGGTGACGTCGAGGCCGGTCACCGAGCCTCCGGAGGACTCCACGGCCGTGGTGAGCTGCGATACGGCGGTTCCGCCCGCCGGCACCTCCAGACGGATGGTCATCGAGTAGGAGACGCTGGGCGCCGTTGCCATGGCCGACTTCCTCTGCTTTCACCGTGTCGCGAAGTTCTGCCGTCCGATCGTCGCACCTACCCCTGAGTACGTGGTAGTCGCCCCGGGTTGCGGACGTAGTGTTCACCGGGAGGTGTCGATTTCGGAAACGGAATTTCACCATACGAGAAGTGTCGCGGTGGCGAAAGATGCGGGAGCGACAAAAGAGGTCCACGTCACACCGTGACGTGGACCTCTCGGAGGCTTGTATGACACCGACCCGCCATGCTCGCCTCGCGGCAAGTGGTCGCTCGTAGCGACAAAGGTTGGGCCCGGGGGCTTGGATCGGGCCGGTGCCGTATCCAGGCTAACAAACGGATCCCCGGTGGCCATTCCCGTCGCCGAGGTTCACCCGTTGTTCAGTCCCTCAGCAGATCCGGCACCCCGGCCCCGTCCGGCTCGTCCCGCTCCGCGGAGACCACCGTGAGCTGCTGGGTGGCCCTGGTCAGGGCCACGTACAGGACCCGCAGGCCGGCCGGGGACTCGTCCGCGATCTCCGCGGGCGAGACGACGATCGTCGCGTCGTACTCCAGGCCCTTGGCCTCCAGGCTGCCGAGCGCCACCACCCGGTCACCCAGCCCGGCCAGCCAGCGCCTGGCCTCCTCACGCCGGTTCATGGCGACGACCACGCCGACCGTGCCGTCCACCAGGTCGAGGAGCCGCTCCGCCTCCGCCCGCACGCTCTTCTCCAGCGAGCCCCGGACGACGGCGAAGCGCGGCTCCACCCCGGTGGAGCGCACGGCCGTCGGCGCGGTGGAGCCCGGCATGGCCAGGGCGAGGACCTTCGAGGCCAGCTCGGCGATCTCGGCCGGGTTGCGGTAGTTCACGGTCAGCTCGAAGCGCCGGCGCGGCCGGGTGCCCAGGGCCTCGTCGCGGGCCTCGGCCGCCTCGTCCGGGTCGGACCAGGAGGACTGGGCGGGGTCCCCCACGACCGTCCAGGTGGCGTGCCGGCCGCGGCGGCCGACCATCCGCCACTGCATGGGCGTGAGGTCCTGCGCCTCGTCCACGATGACGTGCGCGTACTCGGTGCGCTCCTGCGCGAGGCGTTCCGCCCGCTCCCACTGCGACTCCTCGCGCACCGGCATCAGCTCCTCCAGACCGCTGAGCTGGTCCAGCGGATCCAGCTCACGCTTCCGGCGCGGGCGGGCCGGGGTGCCGAGGATCGCCTGGAGCTCGTCGAGCAGGGCGATGTCGTGCACCGAGTGGCCGCCGCGCCGCAGCGAGCGGGCCACCCGGCGCACCTCCCCCGGGTTGAGGATCCGGCGCGCCCAGCGGCCCAGGCGCCGCTCGTCGGCCATGGCGGCGAGCACCGCCGTCGGGGCCAGCTCCGGCCACCAGGCGTCGAGGAAGGCGGCGAAGGAGTCCTCACCGGTGACGTCCTCGTCGAAGGAGGAGCGCAGCTCGGCGGCGAGTTCCGGGTCGGTGTGCCGGCCGGCGGCGCCCGACTTCCCCCACAGGGCGTCAAGCAGCAGCTTGCGGGCGCGCGGGCGCAGCAGGTTCACCGGCGCGGTGCCGCCGAGGGCGGTGCGCCGGATGTGGTCGAGTTCCCCGGCCTCCAGCTCCAGCCGGCGGCCGAACGCGACGACCCGCAGCCGGTCCGGGGTGCCGTTGGACTCCAGCGCGCCCCGCGCCGCCTTGCGCAGCACCTTCAGCATCCGGTACGAGCCCTTGGCCCGGGCCACCGACGGGGAGTCGTACAGCGTCGCCTCGGCGCCGTCGACGAGCGAGCCGATCGCCCGGACGGCGACCTGGCCCTCCTCGCCGAGCGAGGGCAGCACGCCCTCGGTGTAGGCCACGAGCAGCGGCGTCGGGGAGACGATCAGGATGCCGCCCGCGTAGCGGCGGCGGTCCTGGTAGAGCAGGTAGGCCGCCCGGTGCAGGGCGACCGCCGTCTTCCCCGTCCCGGGGCCGCCCTCGACGTACGTCACCGAGGCGGCGGGGGCGCGGATGACCAGGTCCTGCTCGGCCTGGATGGAGGAGACGATGTCCCGCATGGTGTGGCCGCGGGACCGGCCGAGCGCGGCCATCAGCGCGCCGTCGCCGATCGCGGGCAGCTCGTGGCCGTCGAGGTACGCCCTCAGCTCGGGACGCATCAGATCGTCCTCGACGCCGAGCACGCGCCGCCCCTTGGAACGGATGACGCGCCGGCGCACGACCCGGCCGGGGTCGACCGGGGTGGAGCGGTAGAAGGGGGCGGCGGCCGGTGCCCGCCAGTCGATGACCAGCGGGGAGTAGTCCTCGTCGAGGACGCCGATACGGCCGATGTGCAGGGTCTCGGCGATGTCCGCCGTGCCGTCCTCGCGGACCACGCCCTCGGCCGGCTCCACCGCCGTGTACGCGCCGTCCGGCCCCTTCCTGCCGTCCTTGCCGAGCAGCAGGTCGACCCGGCCGAAGAGGAAGTCCTCGAACTCGTTGTTCAGCCGGTTGAGGTGGATGCCCGCCCGGAACACCTGCGCGTCGCGCTCGGCCAGCGCGCCGGGTGTGCCCACCTGGCCGCGCTGGGCCGCGTCACGCATGAGGAACTCGGCCTCGTGGATCTTCTCCTCGAGGCGGCGGTACACCCGGTCCAGGTGCTGCTGTTCCACACTGATCTCACGGTCCCGTACGGAGTCGTGCGCCGCTTCGTGCGCTGCGCCGTGGACCGATCCGACCGCGGAATCCTGTTGAGCCTGTGCGGCCACCGGGCCCCCTTCTGACGTGCTGGGCAGCCGTCAACCGTACGCGAAAGGGGGCCCTGGGCGGAAGCTGGCGCGGCAGGTGACGTTTGCCCGTGAAGAAGCGGCGTCCGGTGCGTGCTCTGGGGGTCCCCCCTGCTCGAAGAGCTTGGGGGAGTGCCGGGCGTTGCTACGGGGCGAACGTTGCCTGTCGCGGCACTAGGAGGTGGGTACCTCGACGAGTTGCTTCCCGTCGAAGGTCATCACCTCGAAGTGATCGATCTGGTTCGGCTCCAGGGCCGCGCCGCCACGGACGTAGAGGGGGTTCTTGGCCTGCTCCGTCTTGGCGTTCGGGACGCCGTAGCCCCACTCCGGGACGGACCAGGACGTGACCGTCTCACGTTCACCGTTCTTGCCGACGGCGATGAGCGAGCACTTCTGCGAGCCAGTGACGTTGCTCAGCTCGAGAACGGCGTTCGTGCCCCAGTCCTTCTTCTCCACGGCGACCGTCGCGGTGACCTTCGTCGCCGGGTCCGTCGCCGTGACCTTCTCGGGCATCGACGCGAACGCGGACTGCGCGGTACTCGCGCCCGCCGTGGTGTTGTCGCCGCCGCCCGAGCCGCTCGCCGCGAACACGGCCAGCGGGCTGCCGATGATCAGCGCCGCCGCCGCGGCGACCATGTAGAAGCCGCGCCTGCGCTTCTGGGCACGGCGCTCGGCGACCTCGTCGACGAGCTTCTCCACCAGGCGTGGGCTCGGCTTGGCCGAAAGGGACTCCCCGACCGCGGGTGTGCCGGAGCCCGGCAGGTCCGCCAGTGCGGCGAACATCGGCTCCATGCCGGCCAGTTCGTCGAGTTGCTGGGCGCACCACTCGCAGCCGGCGAGATGCGCCTCGAAAGCGGTTGCCTCGGCGTCGTCAAGAATTCCGAGGGCGTAGGCGCCGACGGTCTCGTGCTCGTTCGGAGCCGGGGTTCCCTGCATGGCCCCAGACATACCCGCACCACCCGTTCCGAATCCCCCGTACACGCTCATCACGCCGTCACCCCCCGCTCCTCCAGCGCCAGCTTCATCGACCGCAGGGCGTAGAACACCCGTGAGCGGACGGTGCCGCTGGGTATGCCCAGCGTCTCGGCCGCCTCGTTGACGGTACGCCCCTTGAAGTACGTCTCGACGAGCACCTCCCGGTGGGCCGGGGTCAGGTCGTCGAGCGCGTCCGACAGCGTCATCAGCCACAGCGCCTTGTCGATCTCGTCCTCCGCGGGGATGACCTCCAGCGGCGACGGATCGACCTCCTGCGGCCGGGCCTGCCGGCTGCGGTGGCCGTCGATGACGATGCGTCGGGCGACCGTCACCAGCCAGGGGCGTACCGAACCGGTGGCCCGATTGAGCTGACCGGCGTTCTTCCAGGCACGGATGAGCGTCTCCTGCACCACGTCCTCGGCACGCTGCCGGTCGCCGGCGACCAGCCGGAGGACATACGCGAGGAGAGGACCGGCGTGCTCGCGATAGAGCGCACGCATCAACTCCTCATCAGGTTCCGAGGACTGGGACATGCGATGTCGGGCCCTCGCTCCACGTTCATTGGCCACGGCCGCATCCTTGCGCACGCCCACCTCCGGTGTCCGGGGCTTCCCCCCAGTCGTTCGCTCGACGACGGGTACGGATCAGGGGTGCGGGGTGTTCAAAACAGGCCGACGGTTTTCTGTCGGGTGACGTGACGAGGGAGGACATGGGCGCACATTCCCCCCGCCCGGTCTTCACATTTCCGACACAGATTTGAAGACGGGCGCGCTGCCCGCACCCGAAGCGGGCCAAACAATGTGTTACGCAAATCACTTCGGCACGGAACGCCCACAACCGTCAAATGGGATCCGGGAGTTGTCGCTCATGCTTTCTCTAGGTCCTTGAAAGCGCGGCGCGTCGGCGGTGGCGGGCCACCCGTTCGCGGTTCCCGCAGACCTCGCTGGAGCACCAGCGCCTCCGGCGTCCCCGGGACGTATCCAGGTACACGATCGGGCAGTTGTCGCCCTCGCACTGACGCAGGGCCGCCAGGGCCACGGGGTCGGTGAGCAGTTCCACGGCGTCGCGGGCGACGGCCGCGAGCAGGGCGGCGCACTCGGGCGGCCCGGCCAACTCGCGTACGAGGGTCCCGTCTTCGCCGCGCACGGCGCGGGGTGCGGGTGGTGCCGTACGGGCGACGTCGTTGACGCGGGCGAGCGCGAGGTCGTAGGCCCGCGTCTCCTGACCGAGATATCCACGCACCAACTCGCTCATGTCCCACCGCAGTTCCCGGAACCCTGCAAGCCAGGGCGCGTCGGCGTGCGCCAGCGGACAGCCGGCCGGAACCAGCCCCGAGCCGGTGATCCACGCGCGCAGGGGAGGGAGGGAGTCGAGCCGTTCCACGGGGTGGGTGGTGGAGAGGAGATCCAGGCAGACCCGCCCGGCGTCGAACCTCAGCTCGTACGGGACCGTGGCCGCAGCCAGTGCCATGTGCGTGTCACCGCCTAGGCTCACCCCGGCCGGCAGCCTCACCGGGGCATCGTCGGAGGCCGGAAATCCGTTCCCTCCCACAGTGCCCGCCCACCGTCCGGACCGGTAGCCCCCGGGCGGCGCGGGGGCGGCTGCCTACTGCGGGGGATAAGGCCCGTTGCCGTAGGGCCCTTGGCCGTACGGGCCCTGGCTGTAAGGGCCTTGGTCGTAGGGACCCTGCCCGTACGCCCCTTGTCCGTACACCCCCTGCCCATACGGTCCGGCCTGCCATGCCGGCCCCGGCCGGTACCGCACCCTCCCGCGCTCCTCCTTCACCGGCACGAACCCGGCGGCCTGGAGCACTGCCACGGCCCTGGCGTGGCGCCGCCTCAGGGACAGGAAACCGCCGGCGGAGGCGACCAGGAAGATGACCCACAGCACCCCGATGATGAGGAGGAAGAGCCCGTCCCCCGGGGCCTGCACCGCGCAGTAGGCGCACCCGAAGGTCGCGATCACGCCGACGAGCGCCATGGCTATCTGGTCGCTGTCGCCCGACATGTCGACGTTGATGCGCGCCGTCATCACCTCGAACGCGGCCGGCACGAGCGGCGGCAGCGACACCCCGTCCGCGGCGTTCGGATACCGCGCCCAGTTCTGCGCGGCCCGCGCCTGGGCCTGCGGGCTGGGGTCGGGCGCGAGGACCAGCAGCATCTTGTTGTCGCGCACGCGCTCGGCATGCACGTACTCGTACCCGAACTGCTCCGCGAGGCAGGCGAGTCCGGCGGCCTTCGCCACGGACGACTTGCTGAGGCGCAGCTCCACGCGCTGCCCCTGCCGCACCTGCTCGAGCACCTTCCGAACCCGCCACCTGTTCACCGCGGCGCCCCCCTGTTTCGGTTGTCCGACTCCTGCTCAGCGGTTCACGGCCTGGATCTCCTGCACCATGACGTCCTGGGTGGCGCCGAAGGTTCCCTCGGGCAGCTCCCCGCCCGCAACGCCGGTACCCGTCCAGTGAATCTTCCAGGTGATGGTGGCTCTCAACCGGTACGAGCCGTCGCCGGACGACCGCAGGTACTTCACCCCGCAGGGCGGCGTCCGGTCGGCCTTCCCCTTGGCGTACGCCTCACCGATACGGTCACCGACGATCTCGCAGACGCCCGACGCGGGGTAGGTCTCGGCGTCCGCCGTACCGGGGTCGATCCTCAACGAGACCGGCTCGGCGGTGGTCGTCGCGGAAATCCCCAGCACCGGCACGGAAGCCGTCACGGAGACCGGCCGGAACCGCGCCCCGTCCAGCCACGCCCAGGTAGGCAGATTCACCTTCGTCGCCCCCGCCGGCGCGAGTGTCACCTCGGTACCGGGGACACGGATCTCGTTGTAGGCGAGTTCCGCGAGGATGCGCGGCGTCACCGCGTTCTCGATGTTCGCGGGTGGAGCGGCGCCCTGGTCGACCCAGAAGATCGGCTCTTCGCACTTGTCCCAACCCGGCGGGAAGTCCTTGTTGACGTACGAGTCCCACCAATAGCCCTTGCCGGCCTTGTCCTTGTTGAAGTCCTTGTACGGGTGGCCGTCGACGTAGCGGTCTCGCTGCGCGGCGTCCCACTCGTACCCGGTGGACTCGGCCTCCCAGATCGGCTCCAGGTACTTCTGCAGTTGCTCCGGCGTGTACTTCGGGGCATACCAGCAGGCGGGCGGCGTCCAGGACGAAACCGGGGCGACCGGTCCCGCGGAACGGCCGGTGCCGTTCTTGGAACGATCGAAGACAACGCCACCGGCGGTCGCGGAAACGGTCCCATCGTCAGTGGCGTTGCCCTGCTGTTCCGTCTGACCCACGTTTCCGGCACCACCGCGGCCGCCCGCGTGGGCGGTTTCTGGAATGAGCAACGCGAGGCCCACAAGAGAGACGACGGTCGTGGACCTGGCCAACTTGGCTACGGCTGGCACGCCTTGTCCCCCCGGTTCGAGACGACGTCAGTGGTCTGCCAGACACCTTCGGAGTTCTTGCTGAGTTTGGCGTGGTACAGCACATAGCTGTCCGAGGTGGTCGGCGTGTTCTCCACCTTGCCGGTCTTCCGGCTCTTCAGAAAGGACTTGCTCTCGTCGGAACAGTAAGTGACGTAAGCCTCGCTGCTTCCTGAGAGTGTCACTGCACGATCGAAGTACCGGGTTGTGCCGATCCAGGTGTCGTTCTTGTCGATGTATCCCTGCACATAGGTGATGGCCTTGTTCAGGGCCTTCCCCTCGTTGTAGAAGCCGAGAGCCTTGGTTCCAGTACTGGCCTCGAAGATCGCCGCATCCATGGAGTTGACGCTGAGGGCGCTGTCCGCCAGAACCGCGTCCTTCAGCGCGTCACCCGTCTTCTGGTCCTCGAAAACGTTCTTGGCGTCGGCCGGGAAGGTGATCTCCGGTCGGCTGCCGGAGGCCGAGGCGCTCACGCTCGGCGAAGCCGATGTCCCCGTGTCCGCGCCTGCGATCTTGTCGTTGGCCTTCGCGTCGCCGTCACCCCCGCCGCAACCGGCGAGGAGCAGGACGGCCGTCGTGCCGGCGACGGCTGTGGTGAGCAGGCGAGTTGGGCGGCGGATCACAGCAGGCTCCCGGTGAGGCAGGTGGGCAGGGCGAAACAGCCGACACGCTACCGAGACCCCCACAACCGCACCAGCGCGACGCTCACGGCTCACCGGCCCCGTGGGCGGGGGCGGTGAGCCGTGGGGGCGGTGCGTCAGCCGAGGGTCGGCAGGGATCTGCGGGGCGGGACCGCGCGCAGCAGAGTCGCTGCCAGTGACTCGCCGGTGTGCGCGTCGATGTAGTTGACGCGGACCGCCGGGTCGCCAGGGGTGTCCCGGCCGGCCGTGGCGTCCAGGGCGAAGACCACCGACACCGGCCGCGCGTTCTCCCCCGCGCCGTACACACCCGAGTACAGCAGGATCCGCCAGCCGTCCTCCTCCCAGTGGTCCAGCAGACCCGACCGGACCACCGGGAAGGCGGTCTGCCAGGCGAGGGAGTTCTCCAGCAGTTCCACGCTGGCGGCGACCGGCACCCGGTCCCCCGGCTCGCTGCCGAAGAGCGGATGCCCGAAGACACGCAGCCTCAGCCGGCGCAGCGGCAGCAGCCACCACCGGTCGAGATCGACCGACAGCGCCACCAGGACGGCCGCGGCCAGGGTCACGAACACCACTGAGCCACCGGGCCGTTCGGTGAGCGCGGACCACCAGGAGCCGTGCGCCACCGCCGCCGTCGCCCCGCCCACGAGCACCAGCGCGGCGCGCGCGAACGCA
Source organism: Streptomyces sp. NBC_01788 (assembly GCF_035917575.1). Lineage (GTDB taxonomy): Bacteria > Actinomycetota > Actinomycetes > Streptomycetales > Streptomycetaceae > Streptomyces. The sequence continues at coordinate 3,152,248 of NZ_CP109090.1, forward strand.
CGCCAGGTGATCGGGGTGTCCTCGTTCGCCGTGCAGCCGCAGGAGGACTCCGGTGCCAGCGCCCGGCCGTAGCCGAGATAGCCGAGGAACCCCGCCCCGAGGACGGCCGTCGCCGCGCCCGGCACCGGGCTCGTCGGCACGGCCAGCAGCCCTGCCGCGAGCAGGAGTTCCACGGCGCCGGTGCCGCGCAGCACCACCGCCGCCCGCTCGCTGCTGCGCAGCATCCGGGCCAGCGCCGTCTTCGGTGCCTGGCGCACGGTGTCCCGGTCGAAGAGCTTGACCGAGCCGGTCCACCCCAGCAGGCCCGCGAGGACCAGCGGTACGAGGCCCGTTGTCAGTGAGAGCATCCTTCCCTCCCCTTCTCCTCTTCTCCTCCTCGGATCAGGCCGTCAGTGCCCGACGGAGATACGGACGACGTCCACCGAGTTGTCGGACGGCCGCCACGCCCCGAGCACCTGGGCGCTCTGCCCGATGCGCAGCCGGGACAGGTCCGAGGTGAGCGCACGGCCCGCGTACGAGGCGTTCGTCGTGTCCTGGTGGACGTGGCCGACGAGCTCGTGCTGCCCGTGGGAGAGGTGCACCCGGTTCTTCGCGATGCCGCGGATCGTGGTGTCAAGGTTCACGATGTTCACCCACACCGCGTCGGCCGCGACGGTGCCGTCCGGCATCGGAACGCCCCGCGCGTACAGTCCGTCGCCGATCTCGATGTCGGCGGCGGTGGTCGGCCGGACCTTCCAGACGCTGGTGACGTTGGTCATCTGGACCCGGGAGTGGTCTCCGTAGGATCCCGCGACCTCCAGGACGCTGCCGGTGATGCCGGTGATCCGGCCCTCCACGAAGGCCGACTTGGGGACCGCCGGGTCGAGCGACGGCTCGGCGGCGAAAGCCGCGTCGGCGTCGAAGCCGCCGAGGGCGGACGCGCCGACGATGGTGGCGCCGCTGAGCGCGGCCGTGGTGAGGAAGCGCCGGCGGCCCAGGCCGCCGCCGTCGCCCTTCTGACGGTAGGTCATGACGAACTCCCCCTCACTCGTAGATGTAGACCGGCAGCTTGCCGGAGCTGAGATTGCCGATCGCCGAGAAGGCGGCCGGGGTCAGGTCCAGGACGCGGTTGGTGCGGCAGGCGCCGTTGCAGCAGGTGGCCTCGCCGCACCAGTCCTTGGTGCGCGGTCCGCAGTCGGTGATCGTGATGCAGACGGTGGCGCCGGAGCACTGGTGCCTGATGTTCATCACCGCACCGCAGCCGCGTCTGGGGATGTTCTCGCCGCACAGGTCGGGCCGGGTGATGTTCCAGCATGCCTGTGACGCGTTGGGCCAGGCGCCGTGATTCGCGCTGGACTGGCAGTTGCCGCAGGCGCCGCCGCCCGCGCTGCCGCACGGACCCCAGGAGGATCCGCAACAGAACCAGCTCGTTTCACCGGCCCATAGGCTGGTCGATCCGCAAGCCATCGTGCCGTCTCCCTTAGTCGCTGAATGACGCATCTCGATTTTTGACGCGTGCATGACAATTTCAGTGCGAGGGTTGTGCGCACAAAGCACCCCCATGATGCGCCCGTCTACGCGCGTTGGCCAGAGTCCGGCGGCACTCCGACGGCTCCGTGCCCGGCAGAAGAACGGTGCCCCGCGCCCGAAGGACGCGGGGCACCCGGCTCAGTGGGCCCTCGCCGCCCGCTTCTTCTTCGCCCCGTTCGGCCACAGCCGCGGCTTGCGCTTCGCCGCCAGGTCCTCGACCCAGCCGACGCCGAGTATCGCGAGCGCGATCAGCGGCCAGACGAGTACGAACTGCCAGAGGAGCGCCGTCGAGTCCAGCCACGAGGTGGCCGTGTCGCTCTGCATGAAGGGCAGGTCGTAGGCCCGGTCGAGGATCGGCACCGTCGCCATGATGAGCAGGTTGTGCCAGAGGTAGATCGTCACCGCCCGGTTGTTGGAGAGGGTGATGAGCTTGTCCCACTTGGCCAGCCGGCCGGGCAGCGTCTGCCACGACGGGGAGTACTGCAACAGGATCACCACGATGCCGAACGACCACGTCGCCTGGGCGAGCGGGATGTCGTTCAGGTCCCAGCCGTCGGGGCCGAGGTGACCGGACGCCCACCACAGGCCGAACGCCATCAGCGCGGCCGCGCCGGACACCGCCGCGTAGCGCGGGACCTGCTTCAGCATGCCGTTGTTGTGGGCGAAGCCGAGCACCCAGCAACTGCCGTACACGGCGAAGTCCTCGACCGCGTTGCCGGTCTCGCCGGGGATGGTGACCAGCCCGGTACCGACCACGGCGGTGAGCGCCAGCGGGAACAGCAGGGTCGCCCACGGCACCCGGCGGAACGCCCACAGCAGCAGCGGGGACGCGACCACGAACCATAGATAGGCCCGCAGGTACCAGAGCGGACCCGCCGCCTGGTCCGCCCAGGTGTTCTCCAGCCACCCGGACTCGGAGCCGATGCTCAGGGGGTAGGGCGGGGCGCCGATCGGCACCAGGTAGTTGAACACGCTGACCGGGCCCCAGAAGTGGCCCCCGAGGTCCGGGTCCTTCCCCGGACTCCAGCCCTGCACGAACAGCAGGCCGAGCATCAGCGCGCTGAACACCCACAGCGGGGGCAGCAGCCTGCGCACCCTGCTCTTGATCACGGACAGGGCGGGCCGGTTGAGCGAGCGCGCCATGAGCGAGCCCGCCAGCGCGAACATCACACCCATGGACGGGAAGAGGACCGACAGCCAGGCCCAGCCGAAGAGGTGGTACGCCACCACACGCACCAGGGCGATGGAACGCAGCAGGTCCAGATAGCGGTCACGGCCGGGGACCGCCGGCTTCTTCTCCGCCCCGGCCGCGCCGGCCGCGTCGGCCCCACCGGTCGAGTCGGCGCCGGTGGTGTCCGCCGCAACCGCCCCGTTCACCGCGTCTGCCGTCTTCTGGGCGGGGATACTCACCTCGCCCGCACGGTCGTACGGCCACCCGGTGGGTGCCGGGGAGCCGTGGACGGGGTCCGGGCCCGGCGTTCCGGGTATGCCCGGCGGCGGCGTGCCGTCCGCCGTCCCGTACTCGTGTGCCGTCATCCGACGGGCCTCCGTTCACTGCCGCTGTCCGCCGTCCGCTGTTGCGGGATCGAGCCCGGCGCCTCCACCACGCCGGTGCGCCGCAGCTTCTGCCAGCGCAGCCGGCCGCCGGTGAGCGCCGTCATCCAGGACCGGAGCAGGACCACGTACATGAGTTGCCGATAGAGGATCTGCTGGAGCGGCAGCGAGACGAGGTGGCTCATCCGCTCGCGGTCCAGCCGGAAGGCGTACGCCGCGCAGATCGCCTGCACCGCCAGTACGCCGAGCCAGGCGCCGACGGTCTTCTCCGTGGGCCCGAACACCAGCCCGTACAGCAGGAAGACGTCGATCAGCGGGGCCAGCAGCGGGGCCACCACCATGAACAGGGAGACGAACGGCAGTCCCACGCGGCCGAAGCGGCCCGAGGGTCCCCGCTCCACGACGGCCCGGCGGTGCTTCCAGATCGCCTGCATGGTGCCGTACGACCAGCGGTAGCGCTGGGACCACAGCTGCTGCACGGACTCCGGGGCCTCGGTCCAGGCGCGGGCGTTCTCCGCGTACACCACCCGCCAGCCGTCCCGGTGCAGCGCCATGGTGACGTCGGTGTCCTCGGCGAGCGTGTCCTCGCTCATGCCTCCGACCCGCTCCAGCGCGGTGCGCCGGAAGGCGCCGACGGCTCCGGGAATGGTCGGCATGCAGCCGAGCATGTCGTACATCCGCCGGTCGAGGTTGAAGCCCATCACGTACTCGATGTGCTGCCAGGCCCCGATGAGCGAGTCCTTGTTGCCCACCTTGGCGTTGCCGGCGACCGCGCCGACCTTCGGGTCGGCGAAGGGCTGCACCAGCTCGCGGACGGTGGACGGCTCGAAGACGGTGTCCCCGTCCATCATCACGACGATGTCGTGACGGGCGTTCGCCAGACCGCGGTTGAGGGCGGCCGGCTTGCCCGCGTTGAGCTGCCGGACGACCCGCACCCCGGGCAGGTCCAGGTCCTCGACGATGCGGGCCGTGCCGTCGCTGGAGCCGTCGTCGATGACGAGCACCTCGATGGGGTGGTCGCCGACGACGAGGGAACGCACTGTGTTCTCGATGCACTTGGCCTCGTTGTACGCCGGGACCAGGACCGTCACCGGCTCGGTGATCGGCCCGTCGGGCCCCCAGCGGAAGTTCTTCCGGCGCACCCGGCGGGCGTGCACGACGGAGAGCAGCAGCATCAGGCCGAAGCGGGCCAGGACGAGCGAGCCGATGACCGCGAGGCCGACGACCAGCACTCCGGTGATCTCGTCCGATGCCTGCACGAGGAAGACCCACGCCCGGCCCTTCCACAGCTCCGCGCCGGTGACCGGGGTGTGCGCGCTGGGCGCGCCGAGTGCCTCGGTCAGGTTCTGGAACTTGTAGCCCTTGGCCTGGAGTTCGGGCAGGAGCCGCCCGAGCGCCTCGACGGTCTGGTGCCGGTCGCCACCGGAGTCGTGCATCAGGACGATGGCGCCGTCGCCGTGCTTCGGGGTGGCGTTGCGGATGATCTCGTCGACACCCGGCTTCTGCCAGTCCTCGGTGTCGATGTTGTTGAGGACCGTGAGGTATCCGCGGGAGCCGACGTACTGGGTGACCGGCCAGGACGCGTTGTCCATCGCGTCGGCGAAGGACGAGTACGGCGGCCGGAACAGCGACGTGCGGATGCCGGCGGCGCCCTCCAGTGCCATCTGGTTCTGGGAGAGCTGCCAGTCGATGCCGCTGTGCGACTTGTACGACAGGTCGGGGTGGTTGAAGGTGTGCAGCCCGATCTCGTGGCCCTCGCGCACGATCCGCTTGACCAGGTCCGGGTACTGCGAGGCCATGGTGCCGGTGATGAAGAACACCGCGTGCGCGTGGTGCTGCTTGAGCACGTCGAGCACCTGCGGGGTCCACTTGGGGTCGGGTCCGTCGTCGAAGGTGAGGACGACCCGCTGCCTGGGCACGCTCATGCTGGCGGCCTTGCCGCTGCGGGTGTCGATGACCGGGCCGCCCTCGAGGATCTTGTCGGGCACCTTGTCGGTGGCCGCCTCGGGTCTGATGCGGTAGTCGGCGAGGATCTCGCTGTGCACGTAGCCGCGCAGCATCAGCATCGCGGTCATCGCGACCAGCAGCATGACGGGGAGCACCCAGCGCATGGGCAGCCGTCGGCGTCGCAGGTTGACGTGTGCCGGGGCACGCTGGGGTCGCCCGTCGCCTCTGCTGGAGCGGCGACGGTTGGAACGGGAGGCCATCAGAGGACGTTCTCCGGAGAGTGGTCGGGTGTGGCGCCGGGCCGGTCGGCGGCGGCCGGGACGGTGGACGCGACAGGGTGCGCGGTGGCGGCTCCCCCTGCGTTGTTGTTGGTGGCAGCGCCGTTGTCACCCGGGTCGGCGCTGCCGGAGCTGCTCGGCTTCGGGTCGGGCGGGTTCGGCCCGGTCGACGGCGTCTTGGTGTCCGGGGGCAAGCCGTTGCCGCCGGTGTCGACGGGCGCGGGCGGTCCGTCCGGGGCCTTCTTCGTGCTGGTCGCGGACGGCGTGGGCCTGCTCGACGCGGTGGGCGTACCGCTGGGCACGGCCGGGGCTCCCGGTACGACGGTGGATCCCGCGGGCGGGCTCACACCGGCGCTCGGGGCGACGGGGGCCGAAGGGCCGGTACCGGCCTCGGGCGCGGCGCTGGTGTCCGCGGACGGGCTGCTGGACTCCGACTGCCGCGGCGACTCCTTGACCTTGCTCGCCGGCTGGTCGTCGGCTCCCGGGACCGGGACCGGCACCCAGGGGGCGGCCGCGTTGCCGGACAGCAGGGTGACGACGATGACGACCGCGTAGACCGCGCAGGCGAGGCCGATGGCCATGCCGAGGCGGCGGAAGCGGCGGCTGCGGCGGCCGGACTCGTCGACGAAGACGGGCCGGTCGGCCTCCTTGCCGGCGGGGCCGGCGGATCCGAGGGTGCCGCCCGGCCGCACGCTCACGGCGTCGAGCTGCACGGTGACCTCGTGCGGGTCGTGGGTCTCCCACGGGTCCTCGACCTGGACCCGCAGGGGGCCGGTGCCCGTGGGGCCGGTGCCGAGGGGGCCGAGCGGCTGCGTGCCCGGGCCGCCTACCCGGCCCTCGGGTGCCGCGGAGTCCGGCGTTCCGGGCAGTACCCGGGTCTCCGCCGCGGCCGCCGCTCCGGGCAGCATCTGCGTCTGGGCGGCCGCCGCGGGGTCGGCCGTCAGCCGGGAGTCCGTCGTCGGCCCCGGCCCGGGCAGTAGCTGCGTCTCCGCCGCCGGGGCCGGTTCGGCGGGGTGGCCCTTGTCGAACCAGGAACCCGCCCCCGCGCCCGGGCCCTCGCCGGGCCCCCGCGGGTGTCTGTGCACACCACCGCCGGAACCGGCCGGACCGGTCGCGGGCCAGGCGGTATCCGGCCATATGCCCTGGCCATCGAGTTCCGGGGCCACTCCCGGAAGATGGCCTGTTTCCGGTTCCGTGCCGAGGGCGTCGCCGGATATGAGCGACGCGCCCGGGTCCGCGGCCCCACCCCCCTCCCGGCCGCCCCCGGATGAGAATCCGGAGCCGTTCGGTTGGGCATGATCTGGCCATTTGTCGACGCGCACGTGCTTCCCCCCAGGGGCATGACTTCCAGAATCCGGGCCTACGCACTGTCGTCGGACCAGGGCCCCCACCCGGCCCAAGCGTCCCCTTTACCACGGTGCGCCCGGGTCCCCGAATGTATCGCATGTGGCCATGTCATGGAGATGGGTCTCACATGTGCGCAGCCATCACGGTCGCGTCCATGGCCGGAATCCATCCCTCCGCCGGCCTGCGCAACCAATCTTCCTCGTGCGCCAGTTCGGTAGCAGAACGTCTGAGCGCATCCAATCCGGGGTGAATCAGCCCTTTACGCCACACCAGTGATACCGGCGACAAAGGAACAGGGTCGACAAGCGGCCGCAGAACCGTCTGGGGCATCGCCGGGAAGTCGACCACGGCGAGAATCGGATTCCGGTACTTGGCCATGATCCGCCGGAACTCGGCCACACCGATCGCGAGGGGAGCGGGCGGCGCGACGTCGATGCCGCGCCCCTCGAACAGCTCACGCGCGAGGCCGGTCCACTCCGGCGTGCGGGGATTGCCCGCCCCCGCGTACACGGTCTCCCCGGCGAGGGCGTCGAGGGGCACCTGCTCCAGGTCCGCGAGCCGGTGCCCCTCGGGCAGGATGACGGCCATCGGCTCGTACCGCACGGGCTGGTGCAGCAGTCCCCGCCGGAGCGCGGGATCGAGCCCGGCGAACCGCCCGAACGACGCGTCGAGCCGGCCGGCCAGCATCTCGGCGGCGGCGCCGGTCAGACCGCTCTCGAAGCGGGTCATCAGCTCCAGGTGCGGGACCCGGGAACGCGCCCGGTCCAGCACCCGTTCCCCGAGCAGCCCCGGGCTGTTGACGTCGACGAGCAGCGGCCGCTCCGGCTCACCTCGGCCGAAGGCGTCGAGCAGCGCCCGCTGCGCCTGGAGCACGTGACGGGCGTACGGCAGCAGCCGGGTGCCCTCCGCGGTCAACGCGACCTGCCGGGTGGTCCGCACGAACAGCACGGCGCCCAACTCCCGTTCCAGCCGCCGGATGTCCCGGCTGAGGGCCTGCTGCGCGACGTACAGCCGCGCGGCGGCGCGCGTGAAGTGCAGCTCCTCGGCTACGGCGACGAAGGCGCGCAGCAGTCGGGGGGCGATCTCCTCGGCGGAGAGGTACGGCGGTCCGGGTTCGGCAGGCATCGGCAGAACTTACAACGCGGGTGCGTCAATCGCACCCGATCAGGTGTTGGACCGCAGGTCAGTGCGCGGGCGACGGTGACGGCATGCCGAAACCTCCCGCCCCGGCCGCCGCCGTGGAAGGCCGTGCCTCCCTCTTCGGTCCCTACCGCCGCCTGTTCGCCCTGCCCGGTACCCGTGCCTTCACCGCCGGGAACCTGATGGCCCGGCTGCCGTCGGGCATGTTCGGCGTGAGCGCGGTCGTCATGATCGCCGGTACGCGCGGCTCGTACGCGCTGGCCGGCGCCGTCACCGCCACCGGCCTCGCGGCGACGGCGGTGACCGCCCCCTGGGTCGCCCGGCTGGTGGACCGGTACGGGCAGGCCCGGATCGCCGTGCCCGCCACCGTCTGCGCGGTCCTGGGCAGCCTGGCCCTCCTGCTCTGCGTGCACTACGACGCTCCCGACTGGACCCTGTTCGCCGCGTACGCCGCCACCGCGACCACCCCCAACACCGGGGGCATGTCCCGCGCCCGCTGGGCGCATCTGCTGAAGTCCTCCCCGGAGGACCTGCACACCGCCATCTCCTTCGAACAGGCCGCGGACGAGCTGTGCTTCATGCTCGGCCCGGTCCTCGCGGCCTTTCTCACCGGCACGTTCTTCCCGGAGGCCGGCACGCTGGTCGGCGCCGTACTGCTGCTGACCGGCATCCTCCTGTTCACCGCCCAGCGCTCGACCGAGCCGCCGCCGAGTCCCCGCACTCTCGCACGGGCCCCACTGCGTGCCCCCGGTATGCCGGCCCAGCTCGCCGTGTGCCTCGCCATGGGCGCCGTGTTCGGTGCGATGGAGGTCGTCACGGTGGCGTTCGCGGACGAGCGGGGCCATCGTTCGGTGGCGGGTGTGGCACTCGGCCTCCAGGCGGCCGGTTCGTGTGTGGCCGGGCTGGTCTACGGGGCCCTGCGCCCGGCGGGCCCCGCCGGACGGCGACTGCCCTGGTGCGTGGCGGCGATGACGGCCCTCATGACCCTGCCACTGCTGGCCGCCGCCCTGACCGGCTCCCTGCTCGCCCTGTCCGTGGCGCTGCTCATCGCCGGTACGGCGACAGCGCCCACCATGGTCACCAATATGACCCTGGTCCAGCAGCGCTCCCCCGAGGGCCGCCTCAACGAGGGCATGACCCTCGCGGTGACCGGCCTGCTCGGCGGCATCGCCTGCGGCAGCGCGACCGGCGGCTGGATGGTCGAACACGTCTCGGCGACGGCGGGCTACGCGGTCCCGGTGACGGCGGCGGCGGTCACGCTGCTGATCTCAGTGAGCGGCGTACGCGAGGAAGTCTGACCAGGTGTCGGCGTTCACCGCGAAGCGCGGGCTGTCGACGCCGAGCTTGGAATCGCGGACGTGGATGGTGCGGGGGGTGGCGGCGACTTCGACGCAGGCGCTGCCTTCGGAGTCGCTATAACTCGACTTGAACCATGACAGTTCGTCGCTCACAGCTCCTCCGCCACCTTCCTGGTGAACTGGGCAGACTCCTCCACACTAAGCGCCTGCATGCGGATCATGCCATAGCGCTGAGTCAAAGTACTGAGCTTGTTTCCGTCAGAGTAGAGGGCCCCCGTCGACTGCCCGTCGACAAAGGCGTAGCGCTCGTGCTCGGCGGTCTCCACCAGCACCATCGGCCCGCTGAGCGCCGCCGTGGGCGCGGTACAGAACGGGAGTACCTGGATCGACAGGTGGCGCCGCTTGCCGAGTTCCAGCAGGTACTGGCACTGCTTGCGCATGACGTCCCGGCCGCCGACGACCGAGCGCAACGCGGCCTCGTGAACCACGAAGCTGAAGTGCGTGGGCGGTTTGCTGGTCAGCTTCTCCTGCCGCTTCAGTCGCGCCGCGACCCGCTCGTCCACCGTCTCCTCGTCCAGAGGAGGACAGTTGCTGCTGATCAGCGCTCGCGCGTACTCCGGAGTCTGGAGCAGACCGGGAATCAACAGGGGCTCGTACCACTGGACGGTGATCGCCTCGGCCTCCACCAGCACGTACTGCTGCGTACGTTGGGGGAACGGCTCGGGTTTCAAGAACTCGTGCGCGGCCGACAACTTGCCTCGCGCTCCGCACAGTTGATCCGCGATCTGCAACAATCTCAGCGTAGGGCGCCGCCGCCCGCACTCCATCGACTTGACGTACTCGTAGTCGTAGCCGGCCTCTTCCGCCAGGGCCTGCCGAGTGACCTGGGCCTCCTCCCGCCACAACTTGATCTGCCCACCGCAGTAACGCCAGTTCTGCTGCGCCTGCTGGGACTCCCCCGTAGCCACGCGCCTTCACCCGCCTTCCGTCACCGCACCGTGTACAGCCACGCTGCGTACCCGACCCGCTACTGCCGAGGCTAGGCGCAGGCCACCACCCTTATCCCACCGAACGACGGAGAATCACACGCAAGGAACCAGCCCGTATGCCGACACCGCACCGCTCACCCACCGCGCTCCCCCAGGACATCGAGTTCCGTTTCCCCCGCGACGCGCGGAGTGTGGGACGGGCCAGGCTGCTCCTGCGCGAACAGGCAGCGTCGTGGAAAGTGCCCGACGACGTGACGGAGACGGCGGTGCTCCTGCTCAGCGAGCTGATGACGAACGCCTACCGCCACGCGAAGGCGCCCGGCAGGGAGATCCGGGCGCGCTGCGTACGGAGCGAGGAGGGCCGCCTGCGCGTCTCGGTCACGGACGCCAACGACACGCTGCCGACGCCCCGGGAGGCGTCACCGGAGGACGAGTCGGGCCGGGGCCTGGCGCTGGTGGAGGCACTGGCGGACGACTGGGGCGCGGAACACCGGCCGGGCGGCATCGGCAAGACGGTCTGGTTCGAGCTCGAACTCGATGCGGAAGCAAGGGCAGAGAGGTGACGTCACTGCCGGTCGACGTCGGCTTCACGCTGCTCTTCCTTGTCCGCCGCGCACGTTGCCGCCGACGTTCCCATTCTGGGCCTGCGGCTGTCACCCTCTGCTCTTCCTCCGCTCCCTCATTCTGGTGCCGACATAAGCGCCGGATCCGATGGAAGCCAGCGTCATCACAGCCTGACTCGGAAGGCCACCACCGAGCAGCAGGGCCAGAGCGCCTCCCACAGCCAGGACGCCTACGAAGATGAGCAGATCAGAAAGTTTCATCGTTCCTCTGTAGCCGTCCGCGATGCCTCGGTCGACTTTGAACCCCATCAGGACTCTGCTGCGTAATTCGGTTACTCAGGCTGCGAGTTGGTGGCTGAGGCGGGTGAGTCTGCTGGTCCGAGGGCTGAGCGCCGTGTGGCCGGGGTTCCAGTGGGCGTCGAGTCGGATGACGTTGAGGGCAGTGGCGGAGAAGGCGTGCTGGAGGCGGACCTTGGGCAGTCCGCGGTAGCGGGCCCGGCGGAGGCCGGTGACGTCGAGGGCCTGGTTGATGGTGCCCTCGATCCCAGCGCGGAGTGTGTACTTGTCCTTCCAGGTCTTCGTGATCTGCTCAGTTCGCGCTCTGGCCAGGGTCTCGTGGAGTTCTTGCGGCCGGAGGCTGAGGATGCGGGTGCCACGCGCGGAGGTGGTGCACTCGTCCTGGACGGGGCATGCGTGGCAGTCGGTGGGGGCGAACTGGACGACGATGGCGTCGCGGCCGTGCTGCCGGACGGGGAACCAGCCGGTGCTGGTGCGGCCCTGCGGGCAGCGGGCCTGGCGGGCCTTCCAATCGATACGGAAGGCGCTCTTCTGGAAGCCGGCGTCGGCCTTGGCCTGCGGTGAGTGGTCGAGGAGGGCCGGGGTGACCATGGTGATGCCGCGGCCGGCGGCGTCGTGGATCAGGTCGGCGGACGGGTAGCCGGCGTCGAGGTAGTGCTCGCCCGGCGTGAGGTCGCGGTCGGCGAGGTTTTGCTGGACGGGCCCGGTGGCCTTGACGTCTGGGACGCTTGCCTCAGTGGTGTAGACGTCCGTGATCAGCCGCAACGGCAGCACTTCGGCTTCGGCTTCGGCTTCGGCTTCGGCTTCGGCTTCGGCTTCGGCTTCGGCTTCGGCTTCGGCTTCGGCTTCGGCTTCGGCTTCGGTGGGAGTGTCGCAGGTTTCGGTGAGGTGGACCTTGTAGCCGAGCCAGAACAGATCGTCGCCCTTGGCCGCCCACCGCGCATCAGGGTCGTAGGGAGAGGCCAGGCGGAGATGGCCTGGCGGGACGCCCTCCTTGTCGGCTTCCCGCTTCACGATCACCTCCCGTTCCCGCGCGTCAGTGGATACGTAGTAGGTCTGCACGAGCATCCTGCGCAGGAACGCGACCGGCTCGATCTCCCGCAGCCATCCCGGCGCCCCGGGTGCCCAGACCGCCCGGCAGAGCGCCAGCGCGTCCTGCCCGAACACCACGGCCAGCCGGTCCCGCTTCGACTTCGACGACGGCATCGTCCACCCGTTGACGCGTTCCTCGTAGCGGTGCGCGAGCTCGGGAACGTCCACCGCGTCGGCCAGCCAGCCCGGAGCCGCGACCGCAAGCGCCTCCAAGGCTGCCCGTACGCTCTCACCCGCGAGTTCGGTTCGGTTCAGGTCATGGACCGCGCTGATCACATGGGTGGAGTCGGTGCGCTGCTTGCCACCGGCCCCGACCAGGCCCTGCTCGCGGCAGACGTCCACGAGCCGGTCGAACACCACCCGCTCCATGCCGTGCTCCACGAGCCGGGTCCTGAAGCGGGACAGCACGGTCGCGTCGAAACCGGTATCGGTCAGTTCCGCGCCGATCGCGTACTTCCAGTCGATCGCGCGGACTGCCATCGCAGCGGCCTGCCGGTCGGTCAGGTTCTCCGCGAACTGCAGCACCGTGACCAGCGATAACACCGCCGGCGGCAGGCCCGGCGCTCCACGGCGTCCGAACGCCCCGGTGAACGGCTCGTCCGCGAACACCTCGCCCAGCCGATCCCGCGCCCGCATCGCCAGTGTCCCGTGAGGGAACGCCGCCCGAGCGACAGCCACGGTCTGTGCCGGGATCTCTGGCAGCCCCTTCGGCTGCAACGACATCTGCTCCACCCCCTGCGGCCCACGACGCGACCAGGACCACAGAAGCGATCATGCCGCACCCGCGACGCTCACTCAGTCGAATTACGCAGCAGAGTCCATCAGGCGGTGCGGAGCCCGAGAAGTGAAAACTTCACGCACCTGCGGGAGAAGGGGCCGCGCTCACGTCGTGCTCGTGCCGCACGCCTCGTCGTGGACCGCCTTGCTGACATGCGGCTCGAAGACCTTGAGGACGGTCCAACTGGCGGCGTCGTCGAGGATTTTCCAGGTGGCGGTGGGGCGGGCGTCCATCGTCACGGTCGCGGTGTCCTGGTCCGTCGTGATGGAGATATGGAACCTCACCGGGAGCCTCAGCGATTTCCTGCAGATGAGGGTGAGCTTGCCGTGGGTGAATTCCTTGACCTCGTCGATCTCGGGGGCCGGGAGCTGCTTGAGAGCGTGCAGCACACTGTCAGTGAGCTGGTAGGCGGTCGTGCCGGAACGTATCGGCACGCGGATCTCCGCGGTGCACGGCAAGGGCACGGCCTCGGCGGACAGCGTCAGGCCATGGCGCGAGACCGCACGCGCGGCGTGCCACGTGTTCGTTGTGGGGAGCACGACGAACATGAAAGCGCTCAACACGAGGAATCCGAGCGTCCCCTGGAGCAGCGCGTCCGCCCAGGCGCTCGGATCCTCCCAGATGATGACACCAGCGATGAAGACGCCCGAGCAGGCGCCGATGATGGCGATGACCACGGCGGCACGGCGTACGGTCACGAGCCAGTAGCTGAGCATGGGTGAAGTTCCCGATTTTCTGTGTGAGAGGTGAACCGCACAGGAGAGGTGGGGATCCTACTTTCTTGTCGAAGCCTGTGATATGGCCGCCGGGAGCAGGCGGGGCTGCTCCCCAACGCGCCACCACGGCCTACAGCCAACCGTGGCGTTCGGCGATGCGGACGGCGTCGACGAGGGTGCGCGCGTGGAGCTTGCCGACAGCGGAGGAGAGCCGGTTGCGTACCGTGCCCAGGCTCAGGAAGAGATCGGCGGCGATCTCACGGGCGTGGGCGCCGGAGGACGCCAGCCGCAGCACCTCTGTCTCCCGCTCGGTCAGAGGGCTGACCGTGTCGGCCCCGCCGTCCCGCATCCGCGGGTCGATCACGCGCCCACCGACGGCGACCCTGCGAATCGCGTCGGCGGTCTCGGCGGGGGTCACGGACTTGAGGAGGTAGCCGGACGCTCCGGCGCCCAAGGCACGCCCCAGATGCCCGGGCCGGTCCAGCGCCGTGAGCATCAGAACGCGGCATTCCGGCAGCTGTTCGGCGAGCGCTGCGGCAACGGCGATGCCATCCCTGGCAGGCAGGTCGATGTCGAGGAGGACCACATCGGGCCGAAGCCGCTCGGCCTCGGCCAGTGCGGCCTCACCATCGGCGGCCTGACCCACGACCCGTATACTCAGCTCGCCCGAGAGCAACGCCACCAGCCCGGACCGCACGACGGCGTGGTCCTCGACCACCAGCACTTTGATCACCGATCAATTGTGCCGGGCCGACAGGCGCGGTCGACGAGGAGCTGCTGGCACCTGGGGCCGGGTTCGGCCACGGAGCGCCCGCCGGACTCCGAAGCCCGCTGGCAGCGCTTGGGCGATGAGCCTCCCACGCCACTGACGGGCCACAGACAGGAGCGCTTACGCCCCGCCCAGCTGATCTGGGATTCTCCGTTCAGAGGGGCCGCCGCCGACGATGGTCATCATGCCTGCGCTCGCTCCAGCAGGGCTTAACTCTTCGGCTCCCCGTAGCCGGTCGCTGCGAAAAATGTCCTGCCCAAGCGCCAATGCCGTTGCTTGAGAGGTGCAAGTAGTTCCTCTCCCCGGCACGGTGACCGCCGGTGTGTTGGTTCGTTGGCCGGACATGCATCCATGGATCGGGTTATCCGATGAGGTCCGGCTCGGGTTGCTCACCGAGTGGATCGTTCCTGAGCTGGTGGACGAGGTGCTGACCGCGTGTGGTCGGCGGGATGCCAAGCCCCGTCCCCTGTCGGGCCGGTTCATGGTCTACTTCGTGCTTGCTCTGGCGCTGTTCCAGCAGGACTCCTACGACGATGTCGCGGAGAACCTGGTCGGGGCCCTGGGCGAGATGGACCAGTCGGTGCCGAACAAGTCGTCGTTCACCAGGGCCCGCCAGCAGCTCGGGGCCGCACCGCTGGAAGGAGTGTTCCGCCGTGTGGCGGGGGCGATCGCTCCGCCCACACTCGAGGCGGCGTTCTGGCGCGGGATGAGAGTGGCCGCGGTCGACGGGTTCTTGCTGGACGTGCCGGAGAACGCTACGACACGTGCCGCTTTCGGTGGGCAGGTGGACAGTGCCGGCCGGCCCATCGGGTTCCCGCAGGCCAGGGTGGTGACGCTGACCGAGACCGGTACGCACGCGACGATCGACGCACGGATAGGCAGCTTCAAGGGCGGTGGTGGCGAGCCCGCGCTGGCGACAGAGATGGCCGGTAGTGCCGTCGGCATGCTGGTGATCATGGACCGGGCCTTTCCCGGTGTCGCACTGTGGAAGGCCTACACTCAGGCCGGAGCACACCTGCTGATCAGAGCCCGCACCTTCGTCGCCGCGAAGCCCATGGAGATCTTGCCCGACGGGACCTATCTGACCCGGATGAACCTCGCCGGGCAGCGGCGCTCCCATCCGGGCGGGGTGACAGTGAGAGTGATCGACTACCAGGTCGACGGCGGCGAGACGGTCAGGCTGCTGACCGACCTGCTCGATCCCGAGGCCGGGCCCGCCGAGCAGCTGGCAGCCCTGTATCACGAGCGCTGGGAGGTCGAATCCGCCTACCGGCAGCTGAAGACCTACCAGCGGGGAAAGGCCGAGGTGCTGCGGTCGGTGTCGCCGGAACTGGTACGGCAGGAGGTCTGGGCCCACCTGACCCTCCACCACTGTTTGAACCGGATCATCATGCGGCTGGCCGACGGCGAGGGTATGGACCCCGACTGGATCTCGTTCGTCAAGGTCCTCAAGCACACACGACGCAGCGTCGTCCTCCAGGCAGGCCGGTCGGCCCGCCGACTACGGCAGTTCACGACGCGGATGGCTGCGAAAGTCGTGCGCAAGCTCGACAACGGTCTCCGGCGGCTACGCGCGGCGGACCGCTACACCCGCCGTCCGGTCTCGCAGTACATCGTGCGCAGGAAAGGCCAGGCCAGGCGGGGCACACGACGGGTTCCCGAGAAGGCCATCACCCTTACGCCCGCGATACTTCAGTAGCTCAAGCAACGGCATTGGCCCAAGCGCCCCAAGTGGTCAGTCATCCGACCCCCGCTCAACCAGCCAGCCAATCGCCAGAATGATTGCCGAGCAGAAAAACAGCCGCTCGCCGTCCTTGTGTCCGTACAGGGCGGCTGCCGTGATGCCCAGTGCAAAAACGAAGACGCCGGACCAGAACATCGCCCGCGATGTGCGCTTTGCTTGATTTGCCACGTAAATCCCTGTTCCCAGAACTGGCCGCCCGCTCGGGCGGCCAGTTCTTCTAGCGTAAATCTTCTACATCAGTGGGTGGTTACCAACGCCACGACCATGATTTGCGGTGCGAAGCGCGACTTGCGGCGTGTTTGCCGCCGCGCGGGAACCATCGGACCAGGGCCCGGCCGGCCCCGTACCGCGCTCCCGCACTGAGCCCCCACCCGGTGGCAGCGACTCCGCCGCCGTAGATGGCCGCGCGTCCGACCGAACCCCATGAGGCCTTGCGATTGCCCAGCTTCTTGGCGGCCCCACCTGCGATCATGCCGACGCCCGCAGCACAGAACGCGCCGGCCACTCCCATAGAGATCACGCCGCAGCCGACTCCAGCGAGGCCGGCAGCGATTCCCACCCGGTGGCGCTTGACGAAGCTCTTGGTGTTACGCCATGCCTTCTTCCAGTTCACCTTGCCGTCGAGGTCGTAGCGGTTGAGCGGGTCGGCGTGGGCCTACTCGTAGGCGTTGGCGTTGCCGCCGTAGACCGTGTCGGGGGAGAGGAAGCGGCCGGTAGCGGGGTTGTAGAGGCGTACGCCCATCAGGACCAGGCCGGGCAGGGTCTCCGACGAGCGCCGTTTGACGCCGAGCCAGTTGCAGCTTGTGGCCTCCAGCCCCGGCCGGGTCGCCGCACTCGTCCGAGTCCAGGGCGCTACATCGTGGGCTATTCTCGCGATCGTCTCCTTTTCACCCCTTCCCAAATTTCCTTGGCCGCACCCACTGAAATAGAAACCCCCAGGATAATTTCGAGCGCCCCGCAGACCGGCGACCACCCATCACTGGAAAGCCTGCTCGCTCCACTCGCCAGCATGAACGGAACAAAAAAGAGAAGACATGTCAGTTTGTATCTATGCATTACACTTCCAGGATTCACGACATTTCGACCAACGCCCTGACGGGGGACCGACAGATCCGGACCCCCGTCAGATTTTAACTCCGGTCACCAACAACTCGATTTTCCGGTGTACTTTCTACAGACCGAGCGGCGGCCGTCCGACGTCAGGGAATCATTCCAATCGTTGCGGAATTGGCGATTCTTGTTCCAGTTGTTGAAGTCATTCATCACTGTCTGAACTCCCCAGACAGCTCCAGCGCAGTGAATAGCCCTACTACCGGATTTAGCGCATCGTTTCAGCGTGCCATGCGGACTCTTGGCGGCCCTCCACACATTCCTGGCCGTCTTTACGCGACCGAACGGTGCGACAAGTGCCGCCGTGCCGATCGCGAACTTTCCAGAATGGTAAATGCCGCGCCAATTAGGGTTGCGTCCCACACGGTGGCGCTTGTTATTGAACCGGTTCCACTGCTTCCTCACCCAGCTCGACCGCCCGTCCAGGTCGAACCGGTTGAGCGGATCGGCATGAGCGTACTCGTAGGCGTTCAGGTTGCCCCCGTACACCGGGTCCACCGACAGAAAGCGGCCAGTGGCGGGGTTATAGAGGCGAGCACCCATGAGCGTGAGACCGGTGAGGGTCTCGGTGGAGCGTTGCTTGGCGCCGAGCCAGTTGTAGCGGGTCGGTGCCTGGCCGGCTCGCGGGTTGCCGTACTCGTCCGAGTCCAGGGCGACCGGGGCCTTGCCCGCGTCCAGCGGGAGCTGGAACGCCACGTCGCCGTGGATGGTGGTGAGCTGCAGTACCGTGTCGCCGCTTTTGGCGGTGGTCGCCGCGAGGTCGCCGGAGGCCCCGTCGACGTTGCGGGTCAGGGCTCCTGTGGCGGTGTCCTCCACGATCCAGCGCGGGTTGTCGCCGTCGCCCCCGTAGTGGTTGAGCTTGGACGCGGTCTGCGTCCAGGTCGAGCCGCTGCCCGTCTCCACCTTCCACGAGCGGAACCGCAGGGCCGCGTCGAGCTGCCAGGTCTGACGCTTTCCGCCGGAGACCTGCTGGTACGCGAGGTCGTTGGCGTAGTAGCCGATGGTGCTGCCCGGCAGGGCGGTCGTACGGCCGAACGCGTCATAGGTGTACCCGGAGTTCACCAGCCGGTCGGCGCTGTCGTACGTGGAGTTGGCGGCGGTTCCTCCACTAGTGGGGCAGTCGGTGCCGGGCGCGCCCGCCGCCGTGGTCAGGGACTTGCGGTTGGTGCGCGCGTCGAAGGCGTAGCTGCGGCGCGTACAGACCGTCTCGGTGGTGTCCTCGACCGTGGTGAGGCGGCCCGTGGCGTCGTAGCCGTAGTTCTGGTCGGACCAGCCGGCGTGGGTGGTGACCTGGCCGTGGATGGACTCGGTCACCGTGTCCGAGTAGACGATGGTGCCGTCGCTGTCACGGGTGTACGTGCGATCGACGGCGGAACCGGTGGGGTCGTTCGTCTGCTTGACGGTGTAGCCGCCGGGCAGCTTCTCGGTCACCACGGCCCCGGCGGCGTCGTACGTCGCCTGGAACGTGCCGGCGATCGAGTCGGTGGTCTTCGTGACCAGACCGCGCGGCTCGATGGCCGTGTCGTAGGTGTAGGTGACCGTCGACGGCACCGTGTCCGTTGCCTTGACCGGCCGGTCGAGCAGGTCGTACTCGGTTGTGGTCCTGCCGCCGTCGGCGTCGGTGTAGGCGATCTGGCGGCCGAGCTTGTCGTACGCCTTGGTGATCGTGCCGCCGGTGGGCGAGGTGGTCTTGGTCACCTTGCCGTTGTTCGGGTCGTACTCGGTGGTGGCCTCCGGTACGGCCTGGCCGAGCCCGCCGGTGACGGTGGTCTTGGTCGGCCGGCCCGCGGCGTCGTAGGTCGTGGTTGTCGTACGGGTGACGCCGTTGGCGGTCTCGGTGACCTTGGCCGTGTTGCCCCACCAGTCGTACTCGGTGTTGGTGGTCGGCAGCCCTGTCGGGTTGGAGCCGCCACCGGTGATCGCGCCGGCGGGTCCGACCGAGCAGAGCAGGTCGGCCCACTCCGGGCGGCCGGCGCAGGCGCCGGTGCCGGTCGCGGACCAGTACGTGGTCACGCGGGTTGCCGCGTCCGTGCCCGTCGCGCCGGGCAGGAGCTGCTTGACGGTACGCCCCTGGGCGTCGTACTCCGTGGTCTCGGTGATCGCCAGACCACCCGGATCCTTGATCGTCTTGGTCGGCAGGCCCTTGACCCAGTCGTAGACGGTCTGGGTGACCCGGGTCTCGCCGTGGACGGAGGAGTGTTCGCGCACCTGGGCGCCGACAGTGACCTTGGTGATCTGGTCCTTGACCTTGGCCGTGCCGTCCGTGGGCCGGCCCGCGTCGTACTCGTTGACCGTCCACGTCCGGGCGGTGACCGAAGTGCCCGCGGAGACCAGCAAGGTGGTGCCCTGCTTCAGGTCGGCGGTGAGGTCGGTCCTGCGCAGCGGGCCGAACTCCTCCAGTGCTCGGATTCCGTTCTCGTTGTAGACGGAGCGAGTCGCCAGCAGGTCGCCGCGCTCGGCGCCGGTGAGCTGAGTGATGCCGAGGTCGGCCTGGGTGGCCTTGTCGTCGGCAGTCAGGCCCAGGGCGACGCCCCGATTGGCGGCGGTCAGTTCACGGACGGTGTTGCCGAAGCGGTCGTATTCGGTGGTGGAGATGTGCCCGCCGGGGGTGGCGGAGTTGACCTCACGGCCGGATACGCCCAGGTAGTGCACATCGGCCCGCTTGTAGGCGGTCGCGGTCAGCGAGCCGCCGGAGTGCGAGGACGGCACGGCGTCGGCCGGGAAGACCGCGGTCGCGTCCGTCGGCGCGTCGAGCTGGCCCCATGCCTTCACGTCCGAGGCGCCCATCTTGTTCGGGGCGGCGGTGCCGGTCAGCGGCACGTCGTAGACGATGCTGGTGGCGGCCGTGCCCTCCGCGACATCGGCGGTGCCCTGCTTCAGCCCCGCGCGGGCCGCCTTGAGCAGCATGCCGTCACCGGCGGTCGCGGCGTTGCCCGCCTTGCCGTAGGTGAAGGTCCAGGGCAGTTCGCCGGGCGGGGTGAACTTGACGACACGGCCAGCGCTGTCGTACTCGTACTCGGTCTTGAGTGCGGGAGAGATACGCGGGTTCCAGGTCTCGCGCAGCCGCCCCTGCCCGTCGTACGCGTACGACTGGATGGCAAGGACCTTGGAGCTGGCCGCTCCGGGCTCGGTGGCCCACAGGCGGATGGACTTGACCTGACCCACCACGTCGCCGAACTCGATGTCCGTGGCGGTGGTGGTCAGCGGGTACAGGTATTCCAGGACCCGGCAGCCCTTGGTGGCCGGATCGGCCGTGCAGTCCGCGGCGGTCGCGGCTGAGGTGGGTGCGATGACCCACTTGGGCCGGGCGACGGCCTTGCCGTTGTAGGTGGTCTTCTGCGAGATCACCGTGGTGGTGGAGTTGGTCAGCCCGTCCAGCAGGGTGCTGGAGACCTGCCAGGTCGGCACGGTCGGATCGGGCTTGGTGAACTCCGTGACCGTGCCTTCGGTGTCGGAGAGCGTGAAGCTGCCGCTCACGCTGCCCTTGAGGGTCAGGTCCTCCGAGCCCGGCTCCGGAATCCAGCCCGACTTGGCCGCGTTCGCGGTGAAGTGGGTCTCCTCACCTTCGGAGTCGACCAAGGCCACGGCCGTGTCGGAGATCCTGCGGATGTGGGAGTAGTCGGAGTCCGTCAGCTCGGCGGTCGCACCCGACACCCATTCCTTGCCGAAGATCGGCGCCTGTCCCTCCTGGGTGGCACCCTTCTCCGGTGTGCGGGACGAGGCGGTACGCGTGACGGACATGTCGAACGCGGAGGCATCCGTGGCCGACAGGCCGAAGTCGCCGGTCAGCATGTTCACCGTGCCAGGACCCACGCCCTGGCTTGCGGCGCCGTCAGCGTTGCGATCGACGACGACGGTCAGCGGCTCGGTGCTGCCGGAGGCGTTGCCCGGGCCGGTGAAGTCGGCCTTGATCTGCACCGTGCCGTCGGGGTCGACGGTGTCGGTGGCGTTCCAGACCAGCTGCGCGTTCTTGCCGCCTGTCAGCGAAACGGGCCACGCGGTCAGCGGGGTACCGCCGGAGGTCACGTGACCGGCGGGAATCTTGTCCCAGTTGTCGGCCTCGGAGCGCCGCCAGAAGAAGGACACCGCGTTGTACTTGGTGCCGTCGGCCTCCGCGACGAGGGGGAGCCGGCGTGCGGTGCGTTCGCCGTCGTTGGGCTGGATGAAGCCGCCGGGGCCTGCGTGGAAGGTGTACTCGGCCGCCTCGGACTTGTTGTCCGCCTTGTCCACGGCCCGCACCTGCAGCGTGTGGGTGCCGTCCTTCGGCGGGGCGATGCTGATCGCCTTGTTCGCGCTGGAGCCGCTCGTGGTCACCTTGGTCCAGGTGATGCCGTCCAGCGACCATTCCAGCCAGTTGTGGTCACCGCCGGCGGGCGGGGTGACCGTGAACGTGCCGGCCTGGCCGGTGCCCTTGACCCACTTGTCCGACGGGTAGTCCGTGGAGACGATCTTCGTCGGGGCGGACGGTGCCTTGGTGTCGACCGTGAAGGTCTTCCACGCCGACCAGCCAGTGTTGTAGTGCGTGCCGTCGTAAGGGCTGGTGCGGAACTTGTAGGTCTTGCCGTCCGCGAGCACCCCGGCCGGGACGGTCACCGACGCGACCTGCCCGGAGGGCACGTACTTCGACACCAGGACGTTGCCGACCTGGGCGTTGGTGACGGAGTCGAAGATCTGGAACGTGCCGTTGACCTTGTCGCCGTCGGCGTCGACGAAGGTGTCCCGCAGGGTGGGCGTGGTGGTGTTGACGACGTAGTCGCCGCCGTAGGAGAAGTACGGCGGGCCGGCCTCCTGCTTGGTGCCGGTGCGCGGGCGGTAGTTGTAGTTGACGACCAGCTTCGGCGGGTTGGATGCGGCGTTGGCGGAGTTGACGCGCTTCCACTGGGCCACGACCGCTTCGCTCGTGGCTTGGATGCCCATGTGGCCGCGGGTGGTCTTGGCCGAGGCCCACTCCTGCGCCAGCGTGGTCACATTGGCGTTGATCCAGCCCGCGGGCTGGGTGCTGGTGCACGACGAGTTGCCGCGGGTCTCGGTGGAGGTGGCCTTCAGTGCCGTCATCGTCGGGCGGTTGGTCCACCGACTGGAGGTGGAGGCGGCGGGGGAGGACCACACCTCCCACGGGTACGCCTTGCAGTCGACGTTGTTGCCCGAGTGGAAGTTCCATAGCGACAGCTTCGCGTCGAGGACCAGCGCGTCCTGGATGGGTGTGGTGTTCCAGGAGATGAAGGTCTGCGCGGTGCGCGGGGTGCCGTCGGCGTTCTTGGTGCCGGGGTTGCCCCAGTCGAGCTCGGTGTCGGCCGACTGGTCGACCGTCACGCCCTGCTGCACGTAGGTGTCGAAGACGTTGGAGAGCGAGGAGGTGGACGGGTCAATGGTGACCGGGTACTTGGCGGCCGGGTCGGCGAGGAACTCGGCGTCCGGGGTGATCACCAGGTCGACGGAGGCGCCCTTCTGGACCACCTTCAGGCCGACCCTGGCCTTGCGGGTGTGCTCACCGGAGCGCTCGTCGACGGTGGCGTCCCACATCACCGGGGCCGGCATCACGGCCCGCTTCTTGTTCTTCCTGTCGGTGAACAGCACGCTGCCGTCGGCGAGTTGCGTCGCCTTCAATCCCTTGGCCTTCAGCGGAAGGGTGTAGGAGTAGCCGCCCGCGTCACCGGTCTCGGGATGCTGCTTGAGTTCGACGTACTGCTCGAACCCGGTCCGGGTGGCCTCCACGACCACGTCCGCGCCCGGTACGGCGTTGGAATACTCCGCCCGCGTACCGTCCAGCTTCGGCTGCGGCAGCCCGCCCTTCCACTGCAAGGTGATCTGCTGGTCGCCCTCGCCCAGGGTCACCAGGTCGGTGGCCTCGGCCCGCTGAGCGGCCTCCAGCGACTTCGCCGGGGTCCCGGACCTGCCGGACAGGCGCAGGCCTCCCGGGTGCGCCTTGGGTTCGACGGTCCCGTCGGCCCCCCGGACGAGATCCAGGTCGACCTCGCGCCACTCTCCCGTGGGCTCGTCCTTGAACCGGACGGGACCGGCGGAGAGTTCGGTGGTGAGCGAGCCGTCCTTGTTCACCCAGGTCGTGGAGGTCTCGGTACGCTCGGACAGCGCCTCGACCCGCTTGCCGGACAACCGGGCCGCGACCTTCGCGGAGGGGATGTCCGCGGCGGCGTCAGGGCTCTTGGGCGTACTCCTGTCGGCTGTCTGCCGGGTCTTCTCCCGGTGGAGTGCCACCGCCTGACCGGTGGTGGCGACCGCTACCGCCGCCTCCGCGGCAAGCACCATCGCGGTCAGGGCCGCGATGCGGGGCAATAGCCGTCTGCGTCTCTGCAGGGCGACGGCCGACCCCTCCCACTCATCGGTGGGTGGTATTCGCTCTGACACGTTCAGTAACCCTCTGTTGTCGTGAGCATGGGCAGCCGTGATCAAAGCAGGGGTGGCGCAGCCGAAGAAGTGAAGGCTTCACCAGTTGGGGAGATTCCGTAGAGCCGCTCAACACCGCGAGCCAGAGCCGCTGTTGCTTCCCTGCGGGTCCGCCCGGCCCTCCCCGGCAGGTCCATAATCGACCGTTGGTGATCAAGACCGGAGCAGGCGGAATGCGGAGCAAAGCAGTAAAGGGCGTGACGGCTCCACCGGGAGCGCGGGTCGCATTGGGCGCGCTGGCCGTCGTGGTGATCGGATCACTGGGGCTGGTGGCGCTGGATGTCGCCGCTTCGCCGTTCCACAAGCGCACGGTCACCGCCGGTCTGACCGTGCTGGTGCTGACGCCGGCCGTGCTGCTCGGCCAGTACGCGCCTCCGCCCTACCGGCTGCCGTACCGCTGGAGGTGGGGCCTGCTGCTGGTGCAGGCCGTGCTCACCTACGTGCCCATCGTGGTCTTCCAGCACCGGTGGTTCACTCTGCTCGGCTTCCTCGCCGGCGCCGTGATGCTCACTCTGCCTCCGGCCAACTCCGTTCCCGTCGCCCTGGCGGTCGTCGCCAGCGGGCCGCTGCTCATCCACACGGGCGTGGTCGACAGCAGCCGCGGTTCACTGGTCGCTCTGCTCAGTGCGACGATCACGGCGAGCACGGTCTTCGCGGTCACCCATCTCGCCCTGCTCTCCTCGCGGTTGTACGGCAGCAAGGAGCAGACGGCCCGGCTCGCCGAGCAGCGCGCCCAGGCGCGTATGCGCCAGGACCTGCACGATCTGGTGGGGTCGTCACTGGTGGCCATCGCGATGCGGGCGGAGAACACCCTGCGCGCGGACGCCTCCGCCGAGTCCGCCAGGGCGGCGCTGACCGAGGTCGTCGAGCTGGCCCGGCGGACACAGGAGGACGTACGGCTCATCAGCAGCCCCGGGGCGCCCCGCTCGCTGGCCGACGAGTTCGCCCGGGCACAGCGGCTGCTGACCACCTCGGGGATAGGGGTGCACGCCTCGCTGCCGCCGCGTCTCGAACTGGACGGCGCGGTGACGGAGTGCCTGCGGTCGGTGCTCCACGAGGCGGTGGGCAACCTGCTGGAGCACAGCCGCGCCACGTTCTGCGAGATCGAGCTCCACGCCGACCCGGACGACATCCGCCTGACCGTCCGCAACGACGGCGTCCCCGCGGACACGCCCCTGTCCCCCGCCCCGTCCGGCCGCGGCACGGGCCTGGCCGGCCTCAGGGGCCGGGTGGTCGCCCTCGGCGGAACCCTCCGCTCCACCCCGGAGGACCGCACCTTCTCCGTGACAGCCACCCTGCCCCTGCCCTGACACCACAGTCCGATGTACAATATCGCCTCTGAATGATGCACCGCTATGTACATTCGGGAGGGTCCGGTGTCACTCACCCACATCGATATCGACGATGAAGCCCTGGATACGGCGAAGCGCCTGGGCGGACATCGGACCAAGACGGCCGCCGTCGCGGCGGCGCTCGAGATGTACAACAAGCGTCTGGCTCGCGACGCCGCCTACGACAAGTACTTCGAGATGGCCCAGGGCTGGGACGTCGAGGGGGCCGAAGAGGCACATCGAGCGGACAAGGACACGGCACGCCGGTGATGCGCTACCTGCTCGACTCGTCGGCGCTGTGGCGCCTGCTCCGGGACCGCGACCTGCACGAGGCGTGGCGACCGGTGGTCACGGACGGCTACGTGCTCTCCTGCTACCCGCAGCGGGCCGAGTTCCTCCGGTCCGCGCGTGACGCCAAGGAGTACAGGGCGTTCAGCGACATGTTCACCGATCTCTACGACGACGTCTCCCTGCCCAAGAGCGCCTGCCTGTGGATCAGTGCGTTCCAGGAACGGGCGGCGGATCGGGGGGCGCACAGGGCTCTGTCCGCCGTCGACCTCCAGATCTGCGCCACGGCCGCCCACCACGGACTCGTCGTCCTCCATGACGACGCCGATTTCGTCACCGCGGCCCGGTTCGCGGTGGAGCTGAGCCAGCACAATGTGCACGACGGTCCCCGCGACTGACTGACCGCGTTCTGCCGTGTCAGGGTTCTGATGTGTCGTGCCGGGCGCGCAACGGGAAAGGCCCCGCCGCTTGGTAGCGGCGGGGCCTTTCCCGCATGGGTGATGAAGGAGGCTCGGGAGCCTCCCGATCGTGGAGATGGCGGGAATCGAACCCGCGTCCAACGGTGCGGAATCAGGGCTTCTCCGTGTGCAGTCCGCTTCGATTTTCTCGGCCCCGGAGATCACGCGGACAAGTCTCCGACGGGCTCAGTCACTGTTTGGTTTCCCTCTTCACCCCGCGACCGGGATCAAGGTTTAGTCCCCTAGCTGATGCCAGGATCCGGGTCGGGAACAGCCCCGGGCTGACACTCCCTGTATAGGAGGCTCGCTCTGCTACCTGAGATCAGGCAGCGAGGGCGAAGGCCTGCTGGGAGGAATCGCGCTTGGTGTTGGCGATTATTTTTTCGGCCTGTGGTTTACGAGATCATGGCCGCTTCCTCGACACGCTTCCCCTGCTTCGACAACCGCTGTCGAAACCGATCATCCCCATGTTGATTTTTCAAGACCCCTCTACGAGGGGATCCGCACCGGCCTCGCGGTGCTGATGTCATCGTACGTGACCAACGCAGGTCCGTGCCAGCGTATTCCCCGCGTCCCGGACCACGCCCGCGACCCGCCGTTACGCCTGCTGCCTGCGGCGCGCCGCCGACACCGCGCGGTCCGTCTCGCGGCGGTCCTGCCTCTCGCGGAGCGTCTGCCGCTTGTCGTACTCCTTCTTGCCCTTCGCCAGCGCGATCTCGACCTTGGCCCGGCCGTCCTTGAAGTACAGCGCCAGGGGGATGATCGTGTGCCCCGTCTCCTGGGACTTCGACTCCAGCTTGTCGATCTCCTCCCGGTGCAGCAGCAGCTTCCGCTTGCGGCGGGCACTGTGGTTGGTCCAGGTGCCCTGGCTGTACTCGGGCACGTGCACGTTGTGCAGCCACGCCTCGTGCCCGTCGAGCTGCACGAAGCCGTCGACCAGCGACGCCCGCCCCTGACGCAGCGACTTCACCTCGGTCCCCATCAGCACCAGACCGGCCTCGTAGGTGTCGATGATGAGGTAGTCGTGCCGCGCCTTCTTGTTCTGCGCGATCAGCTTGCGCCCTTTTTCCTTAGCCATAGTGCCGTCCATTTTGGCACTACGCGGGGGGTGCGCGGAAAGCGTATTAAGGGGTGTGCCCGCCGGACCGGGACAGGGACCGGGCCTGGGCTAGGACGCCTCGCCCAGCCCCGTCAGGACCGTCTGCGCGCGCCGCAGCCCGTCCTGCCCGGCATCCAGGTCGGGGGTGATGCCATGGCCGTCCACGGTGTGCCCGCCGGGGGTGCGGTAGTGCCCGACCGTGAGCTCGGCGACCGAGCCGTCGGGCAGCCGGCTCGGCATCTGCACCGAGCCCTTGCCGAAGGTGCGGGAGCCCACGACGACCGCGCGGCCGCGGTCCTGGAGGGCGCCGGTGAGCAGTTCGGCCGCGCTCATCGTGCCGCCGTCGACGAGCACGACCAGGGCCCGGGCGGTGTCCCCGCCGGAGCCGGCGTGCAGGGCGCGCTGGTCGCCGTCGACGTCGTAGGTGGCCACCAGGCCGCCGTCGAGGAAGGCGGAGGCGGTGGTGACGGCCTCGGTGACCAGGCCGCCGGAGTTGCCGCGCAGGTCGAGGACGATCCCGCCGGCGGCCGGGGACCGGCGTACGGCGGTACGGACCTTCTCGCCCACGCCCTTCGAGAACGCGGCGATCTTGATGACGGTCACGCCGTCCGCCGACCGCCGTACCGTGACCGGGTCCGTCGACAGGCGGGCCCGCAGCAGCGTCCGGCTCCACACGTGCTTGCCGCGTTGCAGGCCCAGGGTCACGGGGGTGCCGGCGGGCGCGCCCTCGGCGTCGCCCCGCAGCAGCGCGACCACCTCGGTGACCGGAAGACCGTCGGTCCGCTCGCCGTCGACACTGCGCAACCGGTCGCCCCGGCGGATGCCGGAGGCCGCCGCGGGCGAGCCCGCCTGGACCCTCGCCACCTCGACCCGGCCGTCCCGCCGGCGCCGCGTCGACAGCCCGACTCCGGTGTACTGGCCGTCCAGGGCCTCCTGGAACTCCTCGTACTCTCCGCGGGAGTAGACGGCTCCCCAGCGGTCGCCGCTGCGGCTCACGGCGCGTTCGGCGGCCTGCATGGGGGACTCGCCGTCGGCCATGGCCTCGGCCGCCGCCCGGGTCACTTCCTCGGGCCGGCCGGCGGGCGGGGCCGAACGGAACTGGTCCGGAAGGGACTTGCGGTCGTCATGGCCTGGCAGGGAGCCCGTCACCGCGCCCGCCACCAGCACGCTCGCGAAGACCAATGTCAGGGCGGCCCCGGCGCGGCCGCGGCGGGGCTGGCGAAACAGGTCACGGCCTGACATGGCGGTGAGTCTAGGACAACGCCCGGAGGCCGCACGGTTGCTCGACCGTACGACCTCTTTGGCGTGCGTCACACCTTCAGGTACTTGCGCAGAGCGAAGAACCCGGCCAACGCCGGCATCAGCACGCTCGTCGCGAGGATGAGCGGCAGCTTGGTCAGCACCGCGTCCCAGCCGATGAAGTTGATCAGATTCAGCTTCTCGGACAGGGCGAGACCGTGGTCGATGATGAAGTACCGCGCGGTGACCAGGAATCCGCAGGCGACCCCGCCCCCGATCAGTCCGGCGACCGCCGCCTCCATGATGAACGGCGCCTGGATGTAGAAGCCGGAGGCGCCCACCAGACGCATGATCCCGGTCTCACGCCTGCGGCTGAACGCCGAGACGCGCACGGTGTTGACGATCAGCATCAGCGCCACGACCAGCATGAGTGACATCACCGCGCGCGCGGCCCAGTTCATGCCGTTCAGCAGCCCGAAGAGGTTGTCCAGGATGCCCTTCTGGTCCTGCACGGCGTACACGCCGTCGCGACCGTTGAAGGCGCTCGCGATGACCTTGTACTGCTCCGGGTTCTTCAGCTTGATCCGGTACGACTCCTGCATCTGGTCCGGCGTGATGGTGTTGGCCAGCGGGGTGTCGCCGAACTGCTCCTGATAGTGCTTGTACGCCTCGTCCTGGGACTCGTAGGTGACGTCCTCGACCACCGACATCTTCTTCAGGTCGGCGAGGATCGTCTTCTTCTGGTCCTCGGTGACCGCGCCCTTGGCGCAGTTGGCGTCGCTCTGGGCGTTGCTCTTGTTGCAGAAGTAGAT
Source organism: Streptomyces sp. NBC_01788 (assembly GCF_035917575.1). Taxonomy (GTDB): domain Bacteria; phylum Actinomycetota; class Actinomycetes; order Streptomycetales; family Streptomycetaceae; genus Streptomyces. Next base: position 3,181,011 of record NZ_CP109090.1, read on the forward strand.
CGAGACGTTGATCTTGTCGTACCAGTAGCCCTTCATCTGGTTGACCTGGTCGCTCATGAGGAGCGACCCGCCGAACAGGGCGAGCGACAGGGCGACGGAGACGATGACGGCGAAGGTCATCGTCAGATTGCGACGAAGACCGACACCGATCTCCGACAGGACGAACTGGGCGCGCATGGCGTCTGGTCAAGCCTTTCCGTCGTGGACTGGTCAGTGCTGGTAGCCGTAGACGCCGCGCGCCTGGTCGCGGACGAGACGGCCCTTGTCCAGCTCGATGACGCGCTTGCGCATCTGGTCCACGATGTTCTGGTCGTGGGTCGCCATCACCACGGTGGTGCCCGTCCGGTTGATGCGGTCGAGCAGCTTCATGATGCCGACGGAGGTCTGCGGGTCGAGGTTGCCGGTGGGCTCGTCGCAGATGAGCAGCTTGGGCCGGTTGACGAAGGCGCGCGCGATGGCGACGCGCTGCTGCTCACCACCGGACAGCTCGCCCGGCCTGCGGTCCTCCTTGCCCCCGAGCCCGACGAGGTCGAGCACCTGCGGCACGGACTTGCGGATCTCGCCCTTGGACTTGCCGATGACCTCCTGCGCGAAGGCCACGTTCTCCGCGACCGTCTTGTTGGGCAGGAGGCGGAAGTCCTGGAAGACCGTGCCCAGCTGGCGGCGGATCTGCGGGACCTTCCAGTTGGAGACGCGTGCGAGGTCCTTGCCCAGGACGTGCACCTGGCCGTGGCTGCACCGCTCCTCGCGGAGGATCAGCCGCAGGAAGGTGGACTTTCCGGAGCCGGAGGACCCCACGAGGAACACGAACTCACCCTTCTCCACCTCCAGGGTCACTTCCCTGAGGGCTGGGTGGGTCTGCTTGGGGTAGACCTTGGAGACACTGTCGAATCGGATCACGGATGCACCACGGATCGCCGGGGGTAGATGAGCGTGACCTTACGCGAACCGGGGAGGGGTGCGCAGTCGCCGGTCAGGGTTGGGTGTGGGTTGTGTGTTTTTGTGCGGGGCATATTCTCGCGGAGCCGGTACCGCGAGGATTCGGTGCGGGGCCCGTGCGGGGCCCGCTTTTGTGGAGCGACCCGCGCGCCGTCCCGGCGAACCTGGCATTGTGGGGGAGGGAACGTTCACGCGCGCGTGGGCGTTGACTGAGTAGGACCGGTGCAAGGAGGGCGAGCGCATGACGTACGACCGGCTGGTGTGCGCGAACTGCGCGGCGCCCGTGAACGAGGGCCGGTGCCCCGTGTGCCGTGCGAACCGCGAGCGGCTGCAGCAGGAGAACTTCCTCTCGGGGCTGAACCCGATGACGCTGGTCGCGCTGCTGGTGGTACTGATCGCCGCGGTGGCGCTGCTGGCCCACCAGACGGTGTAGGGCGCATCCCGAGGACGCGAGACGCGAAGGGGCCCGGAGCTTGCCGCTCCGGGCCCCTCGTCGTTCACTCAGCCGTACGCGCGTGTGTACCTACCGTGCGTACGTCGCCGGCCACGCTCAGGCAGCGGCGCCGCCGCGGCCCTCCATCAGGCGCGGCAGGAACCGGAAGCCGATACCGCCGGCGATCATCGTGGCGGCGCCGACCAGCAGGAACGTGGTCTCCGCCGCACCGGTCTCGGCGAGCTCCTGGCCGTTGCCCTGCGCGGACGGGTTGCTGTCCGAGCTGGTCTCGGTCAGCGCCGAGGAGCCCTGCTCCTGCGGGACGGTGTTGTTGCCGCCGCCGTTGGGGGTGGTGCCGCCGGTGGAACCACCGTTGCCACCGGTGGACCCGCCGCCGTTGCCGCCGTTGCCGCCGGTGGACCCGCCGTTGCCGCCAGTCGAACCGCCGTTGTTGCCGCCGTTGCCGCCAGTCGAACCGCCGCTGTTGCCACCGTTGCCGCCAGTGGACCCGCCGTTGCCGCCGCCGGTCTCGTTACCCCCGGTCTCGTTACCGCCGGTCTCGTTACCGCCGGTCTCGTTACCCCCGGTCTCGTTACCCCCGGTCCCGTTACCGCCGGTCCCGTTACCGCCGGTCTCGTTACCCCCGGTCTCATTACCGCCGGTCTCATTACCGCCGGTCTCATTACCCCCGGTCTCATTACCCCCGGTCTCGCCGTCACAGACGCCGACGACGTCGCAAGGGTCGGTCGGGTCTTCGTCGCCCACGGACGCGACCGCCTTGATGCCGGTGCCGCCGACGCCGGCGGCGATGCCGAGGTCGAGGGCCGAGGCCGCGCCCGCGGCGGTCAGCGAGGCGCCGGCGGCGATCACGGCACCGGCCGCGATGCGCGCGACACGAACCCGCGTCTTCTTCGTCATATGGTTGCTACCCCCAGTAGCTGAATCGTCTTCGAGCGGCGCGCGGGGCAGTGATCAACGGGGGTGGTTGGCGCAATGCAGATCCCCCCGGTTCACATGCGCCCCAGAAATGCGCATGCCACGTTTCACCTTTGCCGCTTTTTGAAAGACCGTCAAGGTCGTTGCGGGCGCGATGTCCAACTGTGCGCTGTTTGCACGTGGTTGAAGTATGTGAGCGTGACGTAAAACCTGGACATCGGCCAACAGAAAAGGCAACTGCCGCTGGAGGAGCGGCAGTTGCCTTGTCGACAAAGAGTCTGCTTGCGGTGTCCCGGGCTGCTACTTGCCCTGTTCCTGCTGCTTGCGCCAGCGAATTCCGGCCTCCAGGAACCCGTCGATCTCGCCGTTGAACACGGCCTCGGGGTTGCCGACCTCGTGCTCGGTGCGCAGGTCCTTGACCATCTGGTACGGGTGCAGGACGTAGGAGCGCATCTGGTTGCCCCAGGAGTTGCCGCCGTCGCCCTTGAGGGCGTCCATCTTGGCCTGCTCCTCCTGGCGGCGGCGCTCGAGCAGCTTCGCCTGGAGGACGTTCATGGCCGTGGCCTTGTTCTGGATCTGCGAGCGCTCGTTCTGGCAGGAGACCACGATGCCGGTCGGGATGTGCGTGAGGCGGACCGCGGAGTCCGTCGTGTTCACACCCTGGCCGCCGGGGCCGGAGGAGCGGTAGACGTCGACGCGCAGCTCGGACTCGTCGATGTCGATGTGGTCGGTCTGCTCGACGACGGGCAGGATCTCGACACCGGCGAAGGAGGTCTGGCGGCGCCCCTGGTTGTCGAAGGGGGAGATGCGCACCAGGCGGTGGGTGCCCTGCTCGACGGAGAGGGTGCCGTAGGCGTAGGGCACCTGCACGGCGAAGGTGGTCGACTTGATGCCGGCCTCTTCGGCGTACGACGTCTCGTAGATCTCGGTCTTGTAGCCGTGCCGCTCGGCCCAGCGCAGGTACATGCGCTGCAGCCGCTCGGCGAAGTCGGCGGCGTCGACGCCGCCGGCCTCGGCCCGGATGTTCACGAGCGCCTCGCGGGAGTCGTACTCACCGGAGAGCAGCGTCCGGACCTCCATCTCGTCCAGCGCCTTCTTGACGGCGGCGAGCTCGGCCTCGGCCTCGGCGCGGGTGTCCGGGTCGTCCTCGGCCTCGGCGAGCTCGAAGAGCACGTCGAGATCGTCGATCCTGCCGCGCAGGGCCTCCGCCTTCCGTACCTCCGCCTGGAGGTGGGAGAGCCGGCTGGTGATCTTCTGCGCCTCGTCCGGGTTGTCCCACAGGGAGGGCGCGGCCGCCTGCTCCTCGAGCAGGGCAATGTCTGCCCTCATCTTGTCGAGGTCCAGAACGGCCTCGATCGACTCCATGGTCGAGGAGAGGGACTTCAGCTCTTCGGATACATCGACGACTGCCACGCATCCAGCGTAACGGCTCCGCCAGCCGGCAAACGCCGCGCTCCCCCGGTACCTCGGGCCTCAGCGGTCCCTCGGACCCCACCAGGGCCGGGCGTGACCGTCCCCGCGCTCCGCGCCCCGGGGCGCGGTCCCGGAGGCCGGCGGCGCCGTCACGGAGACGCCGATCGGCCCGGTGTCCCCGGGGTCCCGTCCGATCCGTCCCCCGACGACGCCCACCACACGCCCGCCCCGAGTACCCCCGCGACCACCACGCCCGCGACGCCCAGCGTCAGCCTTCGCCGCCGCGCCGCGGCCCGGTGGCGGGCGGCGGAGCCGGGGCGGGGCGCACCCGCCGCTCGCGGCACCCGGGCCGTACCCCGCGCGCCTCCCGCCAGCTCGTCGGGTGCCGGCACCCGCATCGACGTGTGCGTGTCCCGGTTGGAGTCCGGCTTCGCCCCGGGCACCAACGGGACCGCTCCCCGCCGTACCCGCTCCCCGGCCCCGGCAGGCGGCGCCGGCCGGTCGGACGACGCCTCCTCGCCCGCCTCCCGCGAGGCCTCCGCGTCCGGCTCGTCCACGTCCAGCGGCGGCATCCCCGCGAGCATCGGCTGAAGCTCCCTGAGCCGGGCGCCCAGCTCCGAGGCCCGCAGCCGCGACGCCGGCGCCTTGGCCAGGCACTGCACGATCAGCCGCCACAGCTCGTCCGGGATGCCCGGCAGCGGCGCCACCGTCTCCGTGACGTGCCGGCGCAGCACCGCGCCCTGATGCCCGCCGCCGAACGGGGTGAAGCCCGCCAGCAGCTCGTACAGGACCGTGGCCAGCGCGTAGATGTCGACGGCCGCCCGCGGGGGCAGGCCCTCCACGATCTCCGGCGCGAGGTAGTCCGGGGTGCCGATGATCTTCGTCGCCCGGGTCCGCTTCGGCGAGTCGATGAGTTTGGCCACACCGAAGTCGGTCAGCAGCGCCGGATGCGCGCCGCCGGGGCCGAGCGGTCCCTGCATGTCCAGCAGCACGTTCTCCGGCTTGACGTCCCGGTGCACGACCCCGGCCGCGTGCGCCGCGGCGAGCCCGTCCGCCACATCGGCCACGATCGCCACGGCCGCCTCGGGCGCCAGTCGCCGCTCCCGCTCCAGCCGGGTGCGCAGATCCGTGCCGCGGACCAGGTCCATGACGAGGGCCAGGTCGTTGCCGTCGACCACCAGGTCGCGTACGGAGACCACGTTCGGGTGCTCCAGGCCCAGCAGCGCCGTCCGCTCCTGCACGAAGCGGCCCACGAGTTCCTGGTCGGACGCGAGGTCCTCGCGCAGCAGCTTGACGGCGACGGGGCCGTCGGGTCCTTCGCCGAGCCACACCGTGCCGGCGCTGCCCCGCCCCAGGATCTGGTTGGCGGTGTACCGGCTACCGATCTTCCGTGCCAAGACTGCTCCTACAGACGCGTGTTGCCGACAAAGCTACGCGTCCGGCGAGCCAACCCTCACCAGGAGCCGGAATTCACCCGCCGGTTGTCGACAAATCCCCAGACCCGCGCCTAGTTCCCGCCGCCGACGTCCTTGATCCAGTTACCCACCGTGCCGACCCAGGAGCTCAGTAGGTGCCAGTAGCTCCCGCCGGTCCCGAACCAGGTGTGCAGCGGCGTCAGTTCCCAGACGAGCCAGCCGGCCACCACCAGGATGATGATCGTGAACAGGCAGCCCTTGAGGCAGCCGAGTCCGGGGATCTTCATCGGGTTCGCGCTGCGCTGCCGCGGCGGCCTCGGCTCGCGGACCGGCCGCCGGGGCTCCGGCTGGGCGGGGGGCGCGTACCGCTGCGGCTGGGGTGCGTACCGCTGCGGCTGCGGCTGTTGCTGCTGCTGGTAGCCGCGGGGTTGGGCCTGGGGAGCCTGCGACCGGCGCGGCGGCTGCTGCTGAGGCCGGGCGACCTGCCGCTGCGGGCGGCGGCGCAGCGGGTCCTCGCCTGGGTCCAGGTACTGGACCTGCGTCTGCTCGTTGCGGTCGCGGGCGGCGCGGAGCTGGTTCTGCCAGGGGTGCGGCTGCTCGGGCTGCTGATCCCCGTACGGCCCGCCGGCGCCGTTCATGTCGCCGGGCGGCCCCTGCGGCATCGGCGGCATCACGCGCGTGGAGTCGGCGCCGCCGTGGGCGGGCAGCACGGTGGTCGGATCGGCCGCGCCGGGCACGCCCGTGTGCGGCAGGACGCTGGTCGCGCCGTTCGGGTCGTACGACGCCGCGCCCTGCGGCAGCACCTGGGTGGGGTCGGCGGCGCCGGGCACGTCGGGAGCGGGCACGGTCGCGGGTGCCGGGTCCGGCGCCAGCAGCGCGCCCACGGCCTCCGCGGCGGCGATCTGCGCGGCGCCCGCGTGCACGCCCACGCCGTCGGCGACGACACGCAGGCCCCGGGCGAGGTTCTCGGCGCTGGGCCGTTCGTCGGGGTTCTTGCGCAGGCAGCGCTCGATGACCGTCCACAGCGGGTCCGGGACGGTGGACGGGCGGCGCGGCTCGGCGCTCAGGTGCTGGTGCAGGACCTCGAGCGCCGACCCGCCGGAGAACGGCGGACGGCCGGTGACCAGCTCGTACAGCAGGATCCCGGCGCCGTAGACGTCGACCGCGGAGGTCTGCGGCCGGCCCTCGGCGGACTCGGGCGCGACGTACGCGGGCGTGCCGACGAACTCGTGGGTGCGGGTGAGTCCGGGCGAGTCGGCCAGACGGGCGATGCCGAAGTCGGTGAGCATCGGGTGCATCTGCCCGCCGTCCTGCCGCAGCAGGACGTTGGCCGGCTTCAGGTCGCGGTGCACGACCCCGTCGGCGTGGCTCGCCGCGAGCGCGTCGGCGATCTGGGCGGTGAGCAGCGCGGCGGCCACGGGTGTGAAGGGCCCGTTCTCGCGCAGGTAGCGGTGCAGGTCGGGGCCGTCGACGAGGTCCATGACCAGCGCCAGCAGATCGCCCTCGACCACCAGGTCGCGCACTCGCACGATGTTCGGATGGGTCAGCCGGAGCAGGACGGACCGCTCCCGCAGGAACCGCATCACGATGTCGGAGTCGTTCGCCAGCTCCTCCTTGAGGACCTTGATGGCGACGGTCTCACCGGGCTGCCCGGGCACGGCCGCTTCCGCGCCCGCCGCCTCCCTCCCCCAAGCTCCTGCGACGAGCTCCGGAGCAGGGGGTGCCCCCATGCGGGCTCGCCAGACGGTCCCGGTGGCACCGCGTCCGAGCGGCTCCTCCAGGAAGTACTTGCTGCCTACCGGCCGCACGTCATGTGCTCCCTGCTGCTTGCTTGCCTGAACCCGCGCTCCCGGGGCGCCCCGCGGGTGCCGCGACCCGTCGTGCGGGTGTTCCGACCCACTTTAGGGCCTGCCTCCGCGGTGCCGGGCGGTCAAGCTGACGCGCCCGGTGCCGCGGCCGCGCCGCGCCGGCTCCTTCCACGGCGACGTACGCACGGGGCCCCGTACATGTTCGACGGAAAGACGCTCGGCTCGGGTCGGTTGGTTGCCCCGTACGGTCATGAACGATCTCAAGCAGGCATCGAGCGGACATTCGATGGGCATGGGCCGGGAACTTTTGCGGGCAGAGCCGACCAATCAAGATCACTTGGCGGTGGGCGGCAGGCGCGCTGTCGGTGGTAGGTGCGAGGATGCCTCCAGAACTGGCCGACGTGCTCGTGCGGTGGTGGGGGAAAGTCCGCGGTGGGGGACCGCGGGGCGGTTTCGCCCCACGCCGGTCGCGGGTGCCCGCGCAGAAGGGACCGCTGACGGCGATGCAGATCCGGCTGACCGTCGTAGATCCGCTGGGCCCGCCCTCCCCCACGGTCCCGGCCTCGCAGGAGCGAGGCGGCCACCCACCGGCGCGCGACCGCGCCGCGCGTTGCGACGTACTGGTCACGGCGCCCGCCGGCACCGCCCTGGCCGCGGTGGCGGCGGCGCTGGCCGCGGCGGTCTGCGGCGAGGGGACCTCGGCGTCCGAGCGGGGCGGCCGGGAGCGGGGCGCGTCCGGCGGCCGGGAGCCGGGAGCCGGCCCGGTGGTGCTGTACGCGGGCGCGGAGCGGCTGGACGCACAGCGCTGCACGCTCGGCGAGCCCCCGCTGCTCGACGGCGCGGTGCTGTCCCTGGGCGCCCCCGCCGACACCGAGCCGCACCCCGAACTCGACGACGCGCCGACCCAGCTGCACGTGGTCGCGGGGCCGGACGCGGGCGGGGTGCACCTGCTGCACGGCGGGCAGATCACGGTGGGCCGTTCCGCCGACGCGGACGTGCCGCTGGACGACCCCGACGTCTCGCGCGTGCACTGCGCGGTGACCGTCGCCCCCGACGGCGGCGTCTCGGTCGCCGACCTGGGCTCCACCAACGGCACGGTCCTGGGCGGCAGGCCCGTCGGGTCCCGCCCGGTCCGCTTCGCGCCGGGAGCGCTGCTGCGCATCGGCGAGTCGGCCCTGCGCCTGACACCGGCCGCGGGACCGGACGCCCGCGTACGGACCACACCCGACGGGGAGGGCCATGTGCGGTTCCCCGCCGGGAACACCCCCGCACCCGCCACCACCACTTCCGCACACGCGCGCGTACGGGACGGCGGCGACGGCGACGGCGACGGCGACGGCAGCGGTGCTCAGGCGGCGGCCACGCGCGCGTACGGCGATGCCGCGGGCCCGACCGTGACCCACCGGGGAACGTTCGCGCCGCACCCGCCGGAACCCCAGGCACACGGGCCCGTCGACCCGACCGTGGTTCCCTCGCAGGCGGGCCCGCCGCGGATCGAGAGCGGTCAAGGCCCGCACGGCTCGGCGCGGCCGCCTGTGCCCTTCGCCATCACGGCCGACGGCGGCACCGGCGTGCCGCAGGTGCTGCGGCGGCGCGGCGGACTCGGGGCGTGGGCGCGGCGGCTGACCGGCGGGCGCGGCGAGCAGGCGTCCGACCGGCGTGGGACGTACGACGGCGGCGCGGCGAACACGCGCGCGCAGGACGCGCCCGCGTGGTCCGCCGCGCCGCAGCAGCCGGAGACCTGGCCGGACCCCGCGGCCCTGCTCCTCGCGGCACTGGGCCCGGGGCCGCGGCTGTGGGAGCGCGGGCCGGGGCACCCGGAGGCGCTCACCGTGCGGCTCGGCACGGCCGACCGGCCGGCGCCCGACGGTTCGGGACTGCTGCCCGCGGTCCCCGTCACCGCCGACCTGCGCGAGGTGGGAGCGCTCGGCCTGGCCGGACCGCGCGCCCGTCTGTCGGGGCTGGCCCGCGCGGTGCTCGCCCAGCTCGCCGCGGCGCACTCCCCCGACACCCTTGAGATCGTGCTGATCAGCGCCGACGGCGGCCGCCCGCTGGAGGAGCGCACCGCCGAGTGGTCCTGGCTCGGCTGGCTGCCCCACGTCCGCCCGGCCCACGGCCAGGACTGCCGCCTCCTGCTCGCCCACGACCGCGAGCAGGCCGCGGCCCGCACGGACGAACTCCTGCGGCGCGTCGAGGACCACACGGCGCACCACTCGGACCACACCGCGGACCACTTGGGCGACGCCCCCGCTTCCGGGACGGACGACGCGCACTCCGGCCCACGGCGGCCCTCCTGGGCGCTGGACGGAGATCCGGCGGGCGAGCAGGGCTTCGCGGGGCCGTACACGGTGGTGGTCGTGGACGGCGACCCCGGCGGCGCCGCGGCGCGCGAGGCGGTGGCTCGCCTGGCGCACGACGGCCCGCGGGCCGGGATACACGTGGTGTGTCTCGCCGAGACGACGCCCGCCTCGCCCGCGTCCCCGGTGACGGACACCTACGAGTCGGCGTGCGCGGTGTCGCCGGGGTTCGGGGAGTGCGGGGCCGTCGCGCTGCTCAGCGGTGACGTGGCGACGGCGTTGCGGCTGATGCGTGTCGCGGGGCACCCGGCCGCGGCCCGTCCGGACGGCGGGGCCGAGCGGATCCGGCGGCACCCGGACGACCCCCTTCGCGCCCCGCGCGCGGACGCGGCCGCCGGGGCCCCGGCGGCACGGGCCCCGCACCGCGACCCCATACCACCCGGCACCATCGCCGTCGTCGACGCGGTGTCCCTGGCGTGGGCCGAGCGGTTCGCGCGGGCCCTGGCGCCCTTGCGGACGGACGGGCCCGGAGCGGACCGGCCGGCCCGGGTGTCGGCGCCGCTGCCCCTGTCGGCGCGGTTGCTCGACGAGCTGGGGCTGGCCCGGGCCACCCCGGCCTCGCTCCAGGCCCGCTGGGCGGACGCGGCCGACGACACGACGGCCCTGGGCGGGCGCGCCTGGACGATACTGGGCGCCGGTCCGCGCGGGCCGGTCTGCGCCGACCTCGTGGCGGACGGACCGCATCTGCTGATCGAGGGACCACCGGGCAGCGGCCGTACGGAACTGCTGCGGTCCGTCGTCGCCTCGCTCGCCGCCGCCGAGCGCCCCGACCGCCTCGGCATCGTGCTGGTGGACGGCCGGGACGGCACCGGCGCGGGCGGCGGGCACGGGGACGGCCTGCGGGTCTGCACGGACGTGCCGCACGTGACCACCCACCTCACCGCCAACGACCCCGTCCGTATGCGGGAGTTCGCCCAGTCGCTGAGCGCCGAGCTGAAACGCCGGGCCGAACTGGTGGGGCTGACGGACTTCACCGAGTGGCACACCCGCCGCGAGGTCTCCGGCCGCATCGTCCCCCAACGCACACCGGCGCCCTCCGGCACACCCGGCCCGACCTCGACTTACGCGGGCGCGGCCGACTCCCACACCACGGGCACCCCGCAGCGGGGGGCGGCGCCCCGCAGCGCGTACGAGCCCGGCCACACCGGCGCAGGCACGGCTCACACGGCTCTGCCCGGCCCGAGGACGACCGGCACCCCGCAGCCAGGGGCGGCGCCCCGCGGCACGTACGAGCCCGGCCACACCGGCGCAGGCACGGCCCACACGGCCCCACCCGGCCCCAGGACAACGGGCACTGATGCGGCCGGCTCCCGCACCGGCACCTCTCAGCAGGGGACGTCGGCCCGCCGCACGTACGAGCCCGGCCACGCCCCCACGGACCCCACCGGCCCAGGCACGGCCCACTCGGCTCTGCCCGGCCCGAGGGCGACCGGCGCGGACGCGGCCCGGGCCGCCCAGCGCGCGGCGGCCGTCCACGGCGCGTTCCCCCCGGGGCACACCGGCACGGGCCCGACCGGACCGGGCGCCGGTGGTGCGGGAGACCTCGACAGCCCGCCCAGTTCGACGATGCGGCTGAGGCCCGCCTCCGCCCGCCGGCAGGCGGAGGCCGCGCCGCCGCTGCCCCGGCTGGTGGTGGTCGTCGACGACCTCGACGCCCTGGTCTCCCCCTCGCTCGGTTCGCCCGGCCGGCCCTCGGCCGGGTCGGTCATCCGCGCGCTGGAGGCGGTGGCCCGCGAGGGCGAGCGCCTCGGCGTCCACCTGGTGGCGGCCACCACGCCCGGCGGACGTACGGCGCAGACCGAACCGGCGCGCCGGGCCACGCTGCGGGTCACGCTGGACGCACCGGCCCAGGGGCTGGACGAGCCGGCGCCCGGACGCGGCCGGCTGGCCTGTGCGGACGGCCGGGTGACGGCGTTCCAGGGCGGCCGCGTCACGGGCCGTATCCCCCGCACGGCGACCCAGCGCCCCACGGTCGTCCCCCTGGAGTGGCACCGCATGGGCGACCCGCCCACCCGGCGCTCGGTACGGGAGTTGGGCAACGGGCCGACGGATCTGGCCCTGCTGGCAAGCGCGTTGGAGCGGGCGGCGCGGGAGGTGTCGGCGGCCCGCGTTCCCTCGTTGCTGTAACCAGGCCCCGCTGCCACCGACAGCTCCGTTGCTGTCGGTGGCCCCGACATCGTCACCAGCCCCACGTCACGTGCGCTCGCCGCCGTGATCAGCTCCTGACTCTGCGTCACGACGTGGTCACGATCGCCCGGTTGACACCGTGGGCGCCCTTGCCGACTCCCGGACCTCGGCGTACACCGGAGCCCACGGGACAGCGCTCGGACGTTCGACGAGAAGCGGAGAACGGGGCAGTCATGCGCAGCACGAGCAGCACCATCCTCAGCCACAGGGCCGCCAGGACCGCGGCGGCCGTCGCCGCGGGAGCACTGGCCCTCTCCCTCACCGCGTGCGGCGGCGGAAGCGACGACAAGAAGAGCGGCGACAACCAGAGCATGGGCCCGAAGCCCGGTGCCGCCGTCACCCTCCCCAAGCTGGACGGCGCGACGCTGGAGGTCGCCGCCGTGTGGACCGGCGGCGAGCAGAAGAACTTCAAGCAGGTCCTCGCCGAGTTCGAGAAACGCACCGGCGCCAAGGTCACCTTCGTCCCCGCCCAGGACCCGATCATCAACTTCCTCGGCTCCAAGATCGCGGGCGGCCAGCCGCCGGACGTGGCGCTGCTTCCGCAGCCCGGTGCCATCAAACAGGCCGTGGACAAGAAGTGGGCCACGCCGCTGGGCCCGGAGGCACAGGCACAGCTCACCAAGAACTACTCGCAGGGCTGGCAGGACATCGGCAAGGTCGACGGCACGCAGTACGGCGCCTACTACAAGGCCGCCAACAAGTCGCTGATCTGGTACAACGCCAAGGTCTTCGAGGACGCGGGCGCGAGCGAGCCCAAGACCTGGAAGGACCTGCTGAGCGCCGCGCAGCAGGTCTACGACTCCGGGGTCACCCCGTTCTCCGTGGGCGGCGCCGACGGCTGGACCCTCACCGACTGGTTCGAGAACGTCTACCTCTCGCAGGCGGGCCCGGAGAAGTACGACCAGCTCGCCCAGCACAAGATCAAGTGGACGGACCCGTCCGTCAGGGACGCGCTGACCACGCTCGCCCAGATCTGGTCCAAGAAGGACTACATCGCGGGCGGCCCGGACGGCGCGCTCCAGACCGAGTTCCCGGCCTCGGTGACCCAGACCTTCACCGGCGGGGGCCAGCCGAAGGCCGGCATGGTCTACGAGGGCGACTTCGCCCAGGTCAACATCGGCGAGACCAAGGCCGAGGTGGGCACGGACGCGAAGGTGTTCCCGTTCCCTGCCGTGGGCTCCACCCCGCCGGTCGTCTCCGGCGGCGACGCGGCCGTGATCCTGAAGGACTCCAAGGCGGCCCAGGCCCTGGTCACCTTCCTGGCCTCGGCGGACGCGGCGACGATCCAGGCGAAGCTCGGCGGCTACCTGTCGCCGAACAAGAACGTGCCCGACTCGGCGTATCCGAACGCGGTCCAGCAGAAGATCGCCAAGGCGCTGATCGACTCGGGCGACGACTTCCGCTTCGACATGTCCGACCAGGCCCCGCAGGCCTTCGGCGGCACGCCCGGCAAGGGCGAGTGGAAGGAACTCCAGGACTTCCTGAAGAACCCGTCGGACGTCACGGGCACCCAGGCGAGGCTGGAGAAGGACGCGGCGGCGGCGTACGGCGGCGGGAGCTGATCCGGCGATGGCGCCGGCCACGGCGGCGGGAGCCCCGACGGGTCCCGCCGCGCCCCGTCGTCGCAAGAGCGTGACCGGCACCCGCAGGACCGTGGCGGCCCTCTTCCTGCTGCCCGCCCTGGTGCTGCTCGGCGCGCTCGTGGTCTACCCCATCGGGTACTCGGTCGTCCGCAGCTTCTACAACGCCTCCGGCGACGGATTCGCCGGATTCGACAACTACAAGGCCCTGTTCACCGACGACGGCATCCGCACCGCGCTGAAGAACAACATCGTGTGGGTGGTGTTCGCGCCCGCGGTCGCCACCGCGCTCGGCCTGGTCTTCGCGGTGCTGACCGAACGGGTGCGCTGGGGAACGGCGTTCAAGCTGGTCGTCTTCATGCCGATGGCGATCTCCATGCTGGCGGCCGGGATCATCTTCCGGCTGGTGTACGACCAGGACCCGGACCGGGGCGTCGCCAACGCGGTGTGGGTCGGTGTGCACGACACCTTCGCGCAGTCCTCGGCGTTCCCGAAGGCCCACCCGGGCCGCGACTCGCCGCTGAGGCCGGACCGGGGCGGCTTCGTCACCTCGGCCACGGTCCGCACCGGCGAGTGGGTGGCCCTGCCCCTCGTCGGCGTCGCCCCCGACCGGATGCCGAAGAGCGCGAAGAAGGCCGTACAGGCCGAGTCGGAGGCCGGGAAGATCACCGGCACGGCCTGGCAGGACTTCACGCGCGGCAAGGGCGTCGGGAGGCTCGGCGCGGTCGACCCGCCGGAGTTCGGCTACGCCGGGATGCGGATCGAGGCGGTCAAGGACGGCAGGGTGGTCGCGTCCACGAAGGCCGCCGACGACGGCACGTTCACACTGCCCGCCCAGGCGGACGGCGCTCGGCTGAGGCTTCCGGCCGGCAACTTCAAGGCACCGTACAACGGCGTGGACTGGCTGGGCCCGACGTTGGTGACCCCGGCCATCATCGGGGCGTACGTGTGGATGTGGGCCGGGTTCGCGATGGTGCTGATCGCCGCCGGGCTCGCGGGCGTGCCCAGGGAGTTGCTGGAGGCGGCCCGGGTCGACGGCGCCAACGAGTGGCAGGTGTTCCGCAGGGTCACCGTGCCGCTGCTGGCGCCCGTGCTCGCGGTCGTCGTGGTCACCCTGATGATCAACGTGCTGAAGATCTTCGACCTGGTCTTCATCATCGCCCCGGGCTCCTCCCAGGACGACGCCAACGTGCTGGCGCTGGAGCTGTACCGCAAGGGGTTCTCGGAGGGTCAACCCGGCATCGCCAGCGCCATCGCGGTGTTCCTGCTGCTGCTGGTCGTCCCGGTGATGCTGTTCAACATGCGGCGGCTGCGGCGGGAGGTACGGCGATGACGGCGCGAGCCGAGAGCCCGGCGGGGACGGCGCCCGTTCCCGAGGCCGTGGCGGCCGAGCGGTCCCTGGGGGCGCGGCTGGCGGAGGCCGTCAGCGGCGGCGCGGTGCGCGTCTTCCTGATCGTGGTGGGCCTGTTCTGGCTGGTTCCCACGATCGGCCTGCTGCTGTCGTCGCTGCGTGCGCCCGAGGACATGAGCGCGAGCGGCTGGTGGACGGTCTTCAGCAAGCCCGCGCAGCTCACCTTAGGCAGTTACCGGAAACTGCTGGAGAACGGCGACATCACCGACTCCCTGGTGAACACGGTGCTGATCACCGTGCCGGCGACGCTCCTGGTGGTCCTCGTCGGCTCGCTGGCGGGCTACGCCTTCGCGTGGATGGAGTTCCCCGGCCGGGACTGGTGGTTCCTGGCCGTGGTCGGCCTGCTGGTCGTGCCGGTACAGGTCGCGCTCATCCCGATCGCCGAACTGTTCGGCAAACTCGGCCTGTTCGGCACGATCTTCGGGGTGATCCTGTTCCACACGGGCTACGGTCTGCCGTTCGCGGTGTTCCTGCTGCGGAACTTCTTCGCGGAGATCCCCCGCGAGCTGCTGGAGGCGGCCCGCCTCGACGGCGCCGGTGAACTGCGGCTGTTCGCCCGCGTGGTGATGCCGCTCGGCGGGCCCGCGATCGCGAGCCTGGGCATCTTCCAGTTCCTGTGGGTGTGGAACGACATGCTGGTCGCGCTGGTGTTCACCAAGTCCGGCACGCAGCCGATCACGGTCGCCCTCCAGACGCAGGTACGCCAGTTCGGCAACAACATCGACGTTCTGGCGCCCGGGGCGTTCATCTCCATGGTGATCCCGCTGGCCGTGTTCTTCGCCTTCCAGCGGCAGTTCGTCTCGGGCGTGATGGCGGGCGCGGTCAAGTAACGGCGCTTGAGCACAACTCGGGGGCGGGCCGGCACCGGCCCGCCCCCGATCCGACACCCGCTCGCAACTGTGTGGCAACCCGCCGGCCGGCAGACCGTCACCCGGAGCCTTTGAACACCGTTTGCTCTTTTGGGAGTCCGTATGCACACAGCGGACCGAATCAACACAAGAAAGAGCGGAATGCCCCGATTCAGCATCGTCGTCCCGTCGCATGGCGTCGCGGGCCGGCTGTCCCTGGCGCTGGACTCGGTCCTCGCCCAGTCCTTCGGAGACTTCGAGCTGATCGCGGTGTGCGACGGCCCGGCCGCCCCGGCCGCCGGCGTCGCCGCCGACCACGCGACGCGGGACTCGCGGGTGGTCCTGGTGCACTCGCCCCCGTCCGAGGGCCTCGGCGCGGCGCGCAACGCCGGGATGCGGGCGGCGAGCGGCCTCTACCTGCTGTTCCTCGACGGCGACGACGTCCTGGCGCCGGGCGCGCTGGCCGCGCTGGCCGCCCGCCTTGAGGAGACGGGCGAGGTCGACGTGCTGTATTTCGAACACGAGCGGAGCCCCTGGTGGGACGGCGAACCCGCCACCACGGCCGGGCCCGCGCCGGTCACCGTCCGCGCACCCGCCTTCTCCCCCGCCGAGGCCCCGCAGCTGACCGGCGTGGCGCTGCCCGCGTGGAGCGCGGCCTACCGGCGCTCCTTCGTCACCGCACACGACCTGACCTTCCCCGACGGGCACTTCACCGATGTCGGCTGGGGCGGCCTGGTCACCGTCGCGGCCGAGCGTGTCGCGGTACTGCGCCGGGTCGTCGTACGGCATCTGCTGCGCCGGCAGGGCAGCCGGCTCGATCTCCCGGGCGAGCACCAGTTCGACCTCCTCGACCAGACCGAGCGGGTGCTCGTCCGGGCCGCCGCCGGGAAACTGCCCACAGAACGGTTCACGCCCCTGTTCGAGCAGCTCTTCGACACGGTGCTGGCGGTGGCCACGGACCGGGATCGGGTGCCCGCGGGCCGGCGCCGCGCGTTCTTCCGCCGGGCCCACCGCCTGTACCGGCGCCACCGCCCGGTCGGCCACCGCGCCCCGCGCGGCCGGTCCGGCGTGCCGCACCGACTGATGGCGTCCGGCGCGTACACGTTGTTCCGCGTACGGTGCGCTGCCGGCCGCACGGCCGTGGCCGCCGCCCCGCGCCTGCCGCGCGCGGGCCGGCTGCGCACCCGCCTCGCCTACCGCCTGCACCTGCGCCGCCCACTCGACGAGAACCTCGTCGTGTACTGCGCCTACTGGGGCCGGGGATACGCCTGCAACCCGGCCGCCCTGCACGCCAAGGCCCGCGAACTCGCCCCGCACCTGCGCGGTGTGTTCCTGGTGGAGCCCGGCCAGGAACACACCGTCCCCGAGGACGTCGAGTACGCGGTGATCGGCAGCCGCCGCTACTGGAAGGTGCTGGCCCGCGCCAAGTACCTGGTGAACAACGCCAACTTCGCCGACGCCGTCGTCAAACGCCCCGGCAGCGTGCACCTCCAGACCCAGCACGGCACCCCGCTGAAGACGATGGGCTGCGACCAGTCGACGTACCCGGTGGTCGCGGCGCGGTCCGGCAGCTTCACCAAGCTGCTGCGCCGCGTGGACCGGTGGGACTACAACGTCTCCTCCAACCGCCACTCCACCGAGATGTGGGAACGGGCCTTCCCCGGCTCCTACGAGCCCCTGGAGTACGGCTACCCGCGCAACGACGTCTACTGCACGGCCCGCGCCGAGGACGTGGCCCGCGTCCGCCGCGAACTGGGCGTCCCGGAGGGGAAGACGGCCGTCCTGTACGCGCCCACCCACCGCGACCACCACACCGGCTTCGAGCCCGGCCTCGACCTGGAGGCCTTCTGCGCGGCGGCCGGCGAGGACGTCGTCGTCCTGCTGCGCGCCCACTACTTCTACGACCGGGGCGGGCCGCGAAGCGGCGGCCGGATCATCGACGTCACCGCGCACCGCTCCGCGGAGGACGTGTGCCTGGCCGCGGACGCGCTGGTCACCGACTACTCGTCGATCATGTTCGACTACGCCAACCTGGACCGCCCGATCGTCGTGTACGCCGACGACTGGGAGGTCTACCGGGAGATCCGCGGGGTCTGCTTCGACCTCATGGACACACCGCCCGGCCCGGTCGTCCGCACACCGGGGGGACTGGCGGCGGTCTTCCGCGACGGCGGGTACGCGGGCCCGGAGTCGGCGGCGCTGCGCGCCCGGTTCCGGCAGCGGTTCTGCCAGTTCGACGACGGCCTGGCCGCCGAGCGGGTCGTCCGCCGGGTGTTCCTCGGCGAACCGCCCGAAGCGCTCCCGCCCGTGATCCCGCTCGCCGAGCGTGTCCCGGCCCCCGCCGCCATCCACTAAGGAGCTGACGCAGCCGTGCCCCGCCTCAGCATCATCGTCCCCTGCTTCAAGGTGCAGGGGTTCCTGCGCGAATGCCTGGACTCGGTCCTGACGCAGTCCTTCGCCGACGTCGAGGTGATCGCCGTCGACGACTGCTCCCCCGACGGCAGCGGCGCCGTCCTCGACGAGTACGCCGCCCGCGACCCGCGCGTCCGGGTGCTGCACCTGCCGGAGAACGTCGGCCTCGGCCGTGCCCGCAACGCCGGAATGCCGCTGGCCACCGGCGACTTCCTGTTCTTCCTCGACAGCGACGACACCCTCACCCCGGGCGCCCTGAGCGCCATCGCCGACCGGCTGGAGGAGACCGGCGACCCGGACGTGCTGGTCTTCGACTACGCCCGCACCTACTGGTGGGGCGGAACCCGGCGCAACGTGCTGGCCGCGGTGCTCGCGGAGGCCCGCTCCGGCACCTTCACCGCCGCCGAACACCCGCGGATCCTGGACCTGCTGATGGTGGTGTGGAACAAGGTCTACCGCCGCGGCTTCGTCGAGGAGCACGGCTTCGTCTTCCCGCCCGGCTACTACGAGGACACGCCCTGGACGTTCCCCGTGCTGCTCACCGCCCGGCGGATCGCCACGCTCGACCGGATCTGCCTGTACTACCGCCAGCGCCGGCAGGGCAACATCCTGTCCACCACCAGCCGCAAGCACTTCGACATCCACGACCAGTACGAGCGGGTCCTCGCCCATCTCGACTCCCATCCCGAGCTGGCGAGTTGGCGACCTTTCCTGCACCGGAAGATGGGCGAGCACTGCCTGGACATCCTCGCCAAGCCGGACCGGCTGCCGCCCTCGGAGAAGGCCGAGTTCTTCCGCCGTACCGCCCGGATGTTCCGCGCCCACCGGCCCCCGGACGCGGACACGAGCGGTCAGGTGCGGATGCTGGAGGGCGGTTGGGCCGCCTACCAGGTCAGGCGGCAGGCCGGGCGGGCCGGCCGGGAACTCGGGCGCCGGGCGCTGCGGGTCCGCCGCGCGGCGGCCGGACGGGTCAAGGGCGGCTGGGCCGCGCTGCACACCCGCCGGCCCCTGGACCAGGACCTCGTCCTGTACTCGGCGTTCTCGCACCGGGGCATGCTCGGCGATCCGGCGGCCGTCCACCGCAAGGCACGTGAGATCGCGCCGCATCTGCGCGGGGTGTGGGTGGTCGGCGACCGGGAGCAGGCCGCGCTGCTGCCGCCGGACGTGGAGTACGTCCTGCCCGGCACCCTGCGCCACCGGCAGCTCGCCGCCCGGGCCGCGTTCTTCGTCAACAACGTCAACTGGCCCTCCGTACCGGCCAAACGGCCCGGCAGCACGCACATCCACACCCATCAGGGCACCCCGCTGAAGTTCATGGCGGCCGACCTGCTGGGCAAGCCGGGCGCCCGGCACGGCGTCGATGTGCCGGGCCTGCTGAAGCGCGCCGACCGCTGGGACCACAGCCTGGTCGCCAACCGCCACTCCGAGCTGGTCTGGGAGCGGGCCTACCCGTGCCGGTTCACCTCCGCGCGCACCGGCAGCCCGCGCAACGACGTGCTCGTCACCGCGCGCGCGGACGACGGCGCCGCCCTCCGCGACCGGCTCGGCATCCCGCCCGGGCACACGATGGTGCTGTACGCGCCGACCCGCCGGGACTACCGGCGCGGCGGCCTCGTCGAACGCTTCGACCTGGCCCGGTTCGCCGCGGACCTCGGCGAGGGCCACACCCTCGTCGTACGCCTGCATCCCTCGCTGGCCACCGGGCCGGCGCGCGGCCTGGGCCTGGCCGAGCTGCACCGGCGCGGAGTGCTCGTCGACGCGACCGACGAGCCGCACGTGGAGGAGCTCATGCTCGCCTCCGACGTACTGGTCACCGACTACTCGGCCCTGATGTTCGACTACGCGAACCTGGACCGCCCGATCGTGGTGCACGCCGACGACTGGGACGCGTACACCGCGAGCCGGGGCGCCTACTTCGACATCACCGCCGAACCGCCGGGCCATGTGTCGTGCACTTACGAAGAGTTGGCGCGGCTGTTCACCTCCGGCGACTGGCGGGACGCCGAGTCCGCGCGGCTGCGGACCGGCTTCCGGGAGCGCTTCTGCGAGTTCGACGACGGCTGGGCGGCCGAGCGGGTGGTACGGACCCTGATCCTCGGGGACAAGGAGTGGACCCCGGATCCGGCGGCGGCACCCGCGGCCCCCGGAACGGTCGCCCACCTGCCCGCCCAGGCCTCCGGCCGCGATCTGCTGGCGCCCTCGTGAGACGGCCCCGTTGGAAAGCGCGCGCGTGGCGGCCGGGCACCTGGGTGCTGGTCCTGGCCGCCCTGTTCGCGCTGCTCCAGCTCGGCACGGTCACCGGCCGGGACACCCCCGACACCAAGAACTACCTGTCGTACGCGCTGAGTCTGCGCGGTGCGGACAAGCGGGAGGCGGCGGCCGTCACGATCGACTACGCGTGCGCCGGGAAGGCGGCCCGGGCGAGCCGGGCACGGAGCGTGGACGTGCTGCGCTTCCGTGAGCCGAGTCCTGCGGCCCGGGTGGCGGACACGTGCCGGTCCGGGCTGCGGCGCGAGGTGGAGGCACGGTTGCGGGCCGGGCAGACCGGCGGGCACACCCTGCCGTTCATGCCGGAGCGCTTCATGCGGATCTTCGAGGCACGCCCGGGCTATCCGGTGTTCCTGATCCCCTTCATCACGGTGTTCGGCGTGACGTGGGGCGTGTGGGCGGCGGGCGTCGTCGTCACCGCGGTGGGCGGCGTCCTCGTCTTCCTGGTGCTGCGCGGCCGGCGTGGGCCCACGCCCCTGGCGCTGACCGGCCAGGCCCTCTACTACGTGCTGCCGTGCGGCACGACGGCCATGCGCCCGATGACCGAGGGCCTGATGCTGGCGCTGACCCTGGCGGCGCTGTGGGGCTGCTCGCTGGCGCTGGACGGGCGTGTACGGGCCGGCACCGTCCTGGTCGCGGGCGCGCTGCTCGCGCTGTTCACGGTCAAGCACTCCCAGGCGCTGTTCCTCGGCCTGAGCCTGGCTGCCGCGGGCGCGGCCGTCGCCGTACGGCGGTGGACACGGCGGCGCCCGGCGGGGCGGGGCGTCCTCGCGGTCACCGCGGTGGCCTGCGGAGCCGCCGTCGGCACGGTGCTCCTGGCACGGGCGCTGCGCTACCCGACCGGGACCGACAGCGTTCAGGACCTGCTCACCGGCCACTACGCCCTGCCCGACCGCGACCGCCCCTGGCCGGAGCTGCTGCGGCTGGAGGGCTCGTTCTGGCTGGAGTGGCTGCGCCGGCAGCTGTGGCAGCCGCTGTTCGCCGCCCTGCTCGCCGCCGGCGCGTGGGGTGCGCTGCGGCGGCGGGGGGCGTTCGGGCTCTTCGTGGTGGCGACGGCGTTCTCCGGGTTCCTCACCCAGGCGGCGCATCCCGACATCACCGTCTGGGGCGAACGGCTGATCGTGGTGGCCTGGCTGCTGCCGGTGGTGGGGGTGCCGCTGCTGCTGGAGCGTGTGGCGCTCCGGCCGACGGCGGACGTCCCCGGCCCGCGTCCCCGCAGCCTGCCGGACGAGCGGAGCCCGGTCACCCGGTGATCCCGAAGAACCCGAAGAACCCGGTGAGGGTGCCGGGGCCGGTTTGGTCCACTTGGCAGGCTCTTGCCGACACCAGGAAGCGTATCAGCACATATACGGCTTTCCATCGGATTACGATCCGCCGTGATGAGTGCCTTCCAGAGCGTGACGCGTCTTCCCGCGCGCCCGTCGACGAGACACCGCCTCCTCGGCCTGACGGCCGCCTGGCTCCTCACGCGCGCCCTGATGCTGTGGCTGCTCGCCCACAACGGACTGCCCCTGCTCGGCCGGGGCTCGGTGGCGCGCGAGGTGTGGAAGCTGTACCAGCACTGGTACGTGCTGCTGTCCCACGGCGCGTTCCCGGCGCACGACACGCTGTGGCAGTACCCGCCGGGCGCCGGTCCGGTGCTGCTGTCGCCCGCGCTGCTGCCGGGCCTGACCTACTTCCAGGCGTTCGTGGTGCTCACCGTCGCCGTCGACGCGCTGGTCACGCTGGCGCTGGCGCACGCGGGCACCCGGCCGGACAGCAGCCTGCGCGGGGCCGGCTACTGGACGCTGGGCCTGCCCCTGCTGCTGCACGTCCCGCTGGCCCGCTACGACGTCCAGGCGACCGCCCTGGCGGTGCTGTCCCTGCTGGCCCTGTCGCGCTCCCCGCGCGCGTGCGGCGCGCTCGCCGCGCTGGGCGCCCTGGTGAAGGTGTGGCCGGTCCTGGCGCTGCTCGGACTCCCCCGGGGCCGTCCGACCCGCTCGGCGTGGACCTGGGCGGCCGCCACCGGCGCCGTCGTGCTGACCGTCCTCGCCGTCCTGTTCAGGAACCCGCTCGCCTTTGCTCGCCAGCAGGGCGGCCGGGGCGTGCAGATCGAGTCGTTGGGCGGCACCGCGCTCGCGCTGGCCACGCACGCCGGCTGGCCGGGACGGGTGCGCTACCGGTACGGGGCCCTGGAGTTCACCGGTCCGTACGTCTCCACCGTCGCGCATCTCTCGCTGGCCCTGTCGGCGAGCGCCTTCGGACTGCTGCTGCTGTGGCGGATCCGGGCCCGGCACTGGACGCCCGCGACCCCGTACGACGCCGCGCTGAGCGCCGTCCTGCTGTTCACCGTGACCAGCAGGGTGATCAGCCCGCAGTACATGGTGTGGCTGCTCGGCCTCGCGGCGGTGTGCCTGACGTCGCCGCTGACCACGCAGCGGCCGGCCGCCGCGCTGATCGCACTGGCGAGTCTGGTCAGCGTGATCGCCTATCCCGCGCTGTACCACCAGGTGGCGTCCTGCACGTGGAAAGGTTGCGCGCTCATGGTCATGCGCAACGGTCTGCTGGCCGCCGCCGCGCTATTCTCTTTTGCCCGGTTGTGGCGATCGACGAAATTGATGACGCAGGAAGGGGAACCCGAGTCGGGCGCACACCGTCTTCCGCACGGGACTCTAAGTCCCTCTTAACGGGAGATTACCGACCGCCCCTACTATTCCCGCTCGTGGACTCCATGCCTCTGCAGCCCCACCTTTCAGCCGACGTCAGCGTTGTCGTGATCGGTTACAACGACGCCGCCCACATAGCCGATGCTGTGCGCTCGGCACTCGCGCAGGGCCCCTCCGTCAGCGAGGTCGTCGCCGTCGACGACTGCTCGACCGACGGCACCTCCGAGCTGCTCGACCGGCTGGCCGCGGCCGAACCGAGAGTGCGGGTGATCCGGCGCGAGGAGAACAGCGGCGGCTGCGGCACCCCGCGCAACGCCGGCATCGACGCGGTCACGACGTCGTACGTGATGTTCCTGGACAGCGACGACGTACTGCCGCCGGGCGCGGTGGACGCGCTGCTCGGCGCCGCCCGCGAGGAGCAGGCCGAGGTCGTCAGCGGCCTGTGCGTGCGCCGCGAGCTGCCCTCCGGGCGCGAAGTGCCGTGGCAGGGCAAGCTGTACGCCGAGGGCGCCGTCCTCGCGCGCCCCGCGCACCTCCCTCGCCTCGTGCACGACACCCTGTGCGTCAACAAGCTGTACCGCACCGACTTCCTGCGCGAGCACGCGATCCGCTTCCCCGAAGGACGCTTCCCCTACGAGGACTTCGTGTTCACCGCGCGTGTGCTGGCCGCCGGGCCGCGCATGGCCCTCATCCCGGACCAGGTCTACGTGTGGAACGTACGCCGGTCGGCCGGACATCTGTCGATCTCGCTGGACCGCTCGGACATCGAGAACTGGCACGCGCGCACCGAGGCCAGCCGGTCGGCGTACGACATCCTGCTGAACGCCGGTCAGAAGGAGCTCGCGCGGGCGGCCCGAGCCAAGTTCCTCGACCACGAACTGCGCATGTACGCGCGTGAGCTGGGCCTGCGCGACGCGGAGTACCGGCGCGCGTGGTGGGACCACACGCGGGAATACCTCGGCGAGTACGACGCGGCCGACTGGGCGGTCAACCCGACGGCCTCCGGACGCCTACTCGGACGGGTGATTCTCGCGTCGCCCGAGCCGCGGGATCTGGCGCGTCTGAAGGAGTTCGCCGCCCGCCCGTCCCGGCTGTGTCCGCCCTACGCCAGGGACAAGGACGGCGCCCCCGTCTGGGCAGACGATCTTCCCCAGGTCAGCCTGGAGCCCTACCTGGTCCGGCCGCTCCACGTCCTGCCGCTGGCCGTGGACGCGGAACTGCGCCCCCACGCGAGCACCAGCCTGCTGCGGCTGCGCCTGCACGACCTGTACGGCAGGGTGGCGTCCGCCGGGCCCGAGGCCGTGGAGGTGGAGTGGCGGCACCGTGAGGCGGGGCGCACGGTCCAGCACGCCGCCGTCCCGCTCACACCGTCCGAGGACGGCACCTGGTCGGCCGAGACGGTCGTGGAGCTCGCGGGACTGGGGGCCGGCACCTGGGACCTGCGGCTGCGGGTGCGGTTCACCGACGGCGCGAGCCGTGAGGTGACGGCGCACGCGGGCGCCGGTCTGCTGCGCCGTCGTGTCGTACCGAGCGTGCGCTACGGCGTCCTGCTGGTCCAGCCCTACGCCACGCACTCCGGCGCGCTGGCGCTGCGGCTGGCGGCGGGGCTGAGCGGGGTGACGTCCGTGCTGCGGGGCAGACTGAGCCGTCTGCTCCACCGGGCCGCGTCCCGGTGAGCGCGCCACGATCCGCATTCCCGCGACGACCTGGGCCAACTGACGAGGAGACGCCCGCATGACCTGGCTGATCACCGGCGGCGCCGGCTACATCGGAGCGCACGTCGTCCACGCGATGACCGAGGCGGGCGAGCGGGCGGTGGTGTACGACGACCTGTCGACCGGCATCGCCGAGCGCGTCCCGCAGGGCGTCCCGCTGGTGGAGGGCTCCACGCTGGACGGCGACCGTGTGGCGCGCGTCCTCGCCGAGCACGAAGTGACCGGTGTCGTCCACCTGGCGGCGAAGAAGCAGGTGGGCGAGTCGGTGGAGCAGCCCCTGCTCTACTACCGGCAGAACGTCGAGGGCCTGCGGGTCCTGCTGGAGGCGGTGACGGAGGCCGGGGTCGGGTCCTTCGTGTTCTCCTCCTCGGCGGCCGTGTACGGCATGCCGTACGCCGCGCGGGACGATGCCCTGGTGACGGAGGAGACGCCGTGCGTGCCGATGTCGCCGTACGGCGAGACGAAGCTGGCCGGCGAGTGGCTGGTGCGTGCGACCGGCCGGGCGACGGGACTGTCGACGGCGTCCCTGCGGTACTTCAACGTGGCAGGCGCGGCGAACCCGGGGCTGGCGGACGTCGGGGTCTTCAACCTGGTCCCGATGGTCTTCGAACGGCTGACCGAGGGCAGGCCCCCGCTCATCTTCGGGGACGACTACCCCACGCCGGACGGCACCTGCGTCCGTGACTACATCCACGTGGCGGACCTCGCGGAGGCCCACGTGGCCGCGGCGCGCGCCCTGCGCTCCTCGCCCGGTCGCGACCTCACGCTGAACATCGGCAGCGGGGAGGGGGTCTCGGTGCGCGAGATGATCGACACGATCAACGCCGTCACCGGCTACGACAGCCCTCCGACGGTCGTCCCCCGCCGCCCCGGCGACCCCGCCCGCGTCGTCGCCTCCGCCGAGCGGATCACCACGGAACTCGGCTGGAAGGCCCGCCGCGACCTCCGCGACATGATCACCACGGCCTGGGAGGGCTGGCTCCACCACCACTCCCGGCCCTGACACCGCCTGAGGGCGCCACCGGGTCCGCCCGCCCGCGGACCCGGTGGCGCCCTCCCCTGCGTGGCCCCGTGGTCAGAGGGCCTTGAGCGCCTCGGCCGTGCCGTGGGCGAGGGCGTTCAGGTAGCCCTTGGGGAGCTTCGGCGTGCGGATGACGACCGCGCGCCAGTACAGCGGGCCCGAGATCAGGTCGAGGGCCAGGTCCCGGTCCAGATCGGGGCCGATCTCGCCACGGCGCTCGGCCGCCGCCAGGATGCTGCTGGCCACGCTCTCCTGACCGTCGCGCAGGGCCTTCTGCATGGCCTCGGCGATGTCCGGATTGCGGGCCGCCTCCGCCTGGAGGTCGGGGATGATCTGCGAGGCGATGGGGTGGCGCAGGGCCCGGGAGGTCACCTCGTACAGCAGCCGCAGATCGCTCTCCAGGGAGCCGGTGTCCGGCGCGGGCAGGCCCTGCACGGCGAGCGCCGAGACGATGTCCAGCACCAGATGCAGCTTGGAACGCCACCGGCGGTAGACGGCCGTCTTGCCGACGCCCGCGCGCCGCGCGATCCCCTCGATGGACGTCCGCGCGTAGCCGACGGACGCCAGTTCCTCGAAGACCGCCGCACGGATCGCCTCCGTCACATCCTCGCGGAGCACGGCCGCTCCGGCGGGGACCCGGCGGGGGCGCGTCTGGGGCTCGTCGGCGTTCGTCGTCATGGGGCCAAGCATAGGGCGTTACGACGAAACGGTTGCGTTGCGGCGTGCCTTCGCCGTACGCTCACGTTGCGACGATACGGTCCCGTTCCGACGTAAGAAAACGTAAAGAGAACCGTAAGGAAACGATCGGCGACCCGGAGCCGGACCCCCGCACCACCTCCCCCCGAGCGAAAGCAGCGGATGTGAGCCAGGCCCTCCACACACCGCCCCACACACCGACCGCGGCCGAGCACCCCCTCTCGGCGCTCGCCACTCGCCACGGCCTGTCGGTCAGCGGCGCCCGCCCCTCCCTGCCCGAGTACGTCCGCCGGCTCTGGGCGCGGCGCCACTTCATCAGCGCCTTCGCCACCGCCAAGCTCACCTCCCAGTACAGCCAGGCGAAGCTCGGCCAGATCTGGCAGGTCGCCACCCCGCTCCTGAACGCGGCGGTGTACTACTTCATCTTCGGCATCCTCATGGGCACCAGCCGCGGCGTCGCGGACTACATCCCGTTCCTGGTGACGGGCGTGTTCATCTGGACGTTCACCCAGAACTCGATCATGGCGGGCACCCGGGCGATCTCCGGCAACCTCGGCCTGGTGCGGGCCCTGCACTTCCCGCGGGCCGCGCTGCCGGTCTCCTTCGCGCTTCAGCAGCTCCAGCAACTGCTGTTCTCGATGGTCGCCCTGGTGGTGATCCTGTTCTGCTTCGGCATGACGCCCTCCATGTCGTGGGCGCTGGTCGTCCCGGTGCTGCTGCTCCAGTTCGTGTTCAACGCCGGCGTCTCCATGATCATGGCCCGGATGGGCGCCAGGACCCCGGACATCGCCCAGCTGATGCCGTTCCTCCTGCGCACCTGGATGTACATCTCCGGCGTGATGTGGAGCATCGACAAGACGCTGGACCGCACCCACATGCCGCACGTGCTGAAGGTGCTGCTGCAGTCCAATCCGGCCGCCGTCTACATCGACCTGATGCGCTTCGCGCTGATCGACAGCTTCAAGGCCCACCAGCTCCCCCACCATGTGTGGGCCTTCGCAGTGGGCTGGGCCCTGCTCGCCGGGGTCGGCGGCTTCATCTACTTCTGGAAGGCTGAGGAGACGTACGGCCGTGGCTGAGCTGAACACCGACAAGGTCCCCACCGTCGTCGTCGACGGGGTCGACATCGTCTACCGGGTCAACGGAACCGGCTCCGGCCGGGGCTCCGCGACCGCCGCCCTCAACCGGATCCTGCGCCGCGAGAAGGCGGAGAAGGCGGCCGGCGTACGCCGGGTGCACGCGGTCAAGAAGGTCTCGTTCGTCGCCTACAAGGGCGAGGCCATCGGCCTGATCGGCACCAACGGCTCCGGCAAGTCCACGCTGCTCAAGGCGGTCGCCGGACTGCTGCCCGTGGAGAACGGCAGGATCTACACCAACGGCCAGCCCTCGCTGCTCGGCGTGAACGCGGCCCTCATGAACGACCTGACCGGCGAGCGCAACGTCCTCCTCGGCGGACTGGCCATGGGCATGTCCCGCGAGGAGATCAGGGAGCGCTACCAGGACATCGTCGACTTCTCCGGCATCAACGAGAAGGGCGACTTCATCACGCTCCCGATGCGCACCTACTCCTCCGGCATGGCCGCCCGGCTGCGCTTCTCCATCGCCGCCGCCAAGGACCACGACGTCCTGCTGATCGACGAGGCGCTGGCCACCGGTGACCGCTCCTTCCAGCGACGCTCGGAGGAGCGGATCCGCGAGCTGCGCGCCGAGGCCGGCACGGTGTTCCTGGTCAGCCACAGCAACTCCTCGATCCGCGACACCTGCGAGCGCGTCCTGTGGCTGGAACGCGGCGAACTGCGCATGGACGGCCCCACCGAGGAGGTCCTCGGGGCCTACGAGGCCTTCACGGGCGGCTCCGACAAGAAGAAGGCCAAGCGGTAGCCCGTGCCCCACGCCCGCGGCGGGCCGGTCAGGGCGTCACCGCGTACAGGATCTGCCCGTCCGGACCGCGGGTCACCACGCGCAGTTCCGGATCGCGGCGGGGCGTGCTCCGGTCCACGACCCAGCGCACGTCATAGGTGCGCAGGATGTCCCGGCGTACGTCCTCCGGCGTGCGGCGCGTGTAGTAGCGCCGCACCGCCCACTCCCGCCGCGACTCGTCCGGCAGGAAGAAGTCCGGGTAGCCGGGGGCGACGGTGTAGGGGCCGTAGGCCGGGATCAGCCGGGAGGGCAGGTCCCGGGCCATGACCACGTCCCCGTACTTCACGTACGGAGTGATCCAGTAGTACCCGTTCCACGTCCGGGTGTAGCCGGCCGCGAGCACGCCAGGCAGCGCCTCGCGCCCGACCGCGTACCCGAGCACGCCCGCCTGGGCCCACGCGCCCAGGGCCAGCGCGCCGCCCAGCACCCACGCCCAGCGGATCCGCACGGTCCGCGGGCCGCTGTGCACCACCTCCAGCGCGGCGGCGAGCTGCGCCGGGACGAGGGCGGCGGGCAGGGTCCGGCCCCAGGCGTAGTGGCCGGTGACGAAGCCCGCGGCGCACATCAGCGCGCCCAGCAGGAAAAAGATCACCAGCGGGTCGCGCCGGTCGCGCCGCCACCGCGGGACCAGCGCGGCCACTCCGAGCAGCGCCAGCCAGTAGCGGCCGAGGAACTCCTCGTAGAGAGCCCGGTGCACCTCCTCCAGATCGTCTCCGGCCGAGAACAGGGCGAAGAAGTCGTAGTACGGCCACAGCCACAGCACCAGCAGCCCCAGGGCCGCCCCGGCGCCGAGCCGCGGCCACAGGGCCCGCGGGGGGCGGGCCGCGAGCACCGCGGCGAGACCGCCGAGCGTGGCGACGACACCGGTGAACTGATGGCACAGCAGGATCAGCGCCCACAGCGCCCCGAGCCCCAGCCACACCTCCCACCCGGCCGCCGTGCGCAGCGCCCGCGTGAGCCAGGCCCAGTGATGGAAGGCGAGGCCGAGGGCGAACACGCTCGGGTACGACACCGTCAGCGCGAGGGAGTTGAGGGAGAGGAAGCCGCTCCAGTTGATGAGCTCCGTACCCCACAGGAGCACCAGGCTCAGGGCTGCCAGGGCGGGCGCGGCCCGGTGCGCGCTCAGCGTCCTGACGTACCGCCAGACGCCCGTCGCGAGCAGCGTGAGCCCGGCGAGCGCGGCGAGCCGCAGCACCACGAACACCGACAGCCCGCCGGCCCGGGCGACACAGCCGAGCAGCACCATCCACGGCGAGTAGTACGGGCTCGGGGTGTCGGCGTCGACGAGCGGATTGCCGGGGTGGAACAGGCTGTGGCGCAGCCGTTGGATGGTCGCCGCGTGCATGCCCAGGTCGCCGGCCCAGGGCAGCCGGACGACCATCAGGAGCAGCAGGGCGACGAGGAAGGCGGCGGCCACGCGGGGCGCGTAGGCCCCTGCCGGGGCGGTGGACGGCCGGGCGACGGCCGCATCCGCTGACGGTGCCTCAGGCGGCGCGGTGCGCATGACGCAGGAGCCGGGTGCGACTGCCGAGGGAGTTCACGCGGCAACTTTATACGAATGATCCCGTTTAGCCGGAAAGGGTAAATTCGGCGTGCGGCGTTTCCTGGACGGCAGGAAGACGGCGTGGGCGGGAGCGTGGACGGCATGAGGGCGCCCCGGACCTTTCCGGTCCGGGGCGCCCTCGGGTACGGGTCGGCCTCCCGCGTGTTACGAGTGCGTGCGCAGCAGCGTGCGCATCGTCCGCATCGCCACCGACAGGTTGGCCAGGTCGAACGCGTCCGAGCCGCGGATCTCCTCGAGGGTGGAACGCGCCCGGGACAGGAGCGCCCCGTTCTTCTGCTCCCACACCTTGAAGCGCTGCTCCGGCGTGGCGGTGCCGTTGCCCGCGGCCAGCACGTCCGCGGTCAGTGCCGCGTGCGCCGCGTACAGGTCCTCACGGATCGCCGCACGGGCCATGGACTGCCACCGGTCGGCACGCGGCAGCTCGATGATGCGGTCCATCAGCTGGGTGATGTGCAGGCGGTCGGCGAGGTCGTAGTACACCTCGGCGACATCCATCGGGTCCTTGTCCATGCGGTCGGCCACCGAGACGATGTCGAGCGCCGGGAAGGCGGAGGAGAACCCGGCCACGCGCGTGGCCAGCTCGTCCGGGACGCCGACGCCGGACAGCTCGTCGTAGACCTGCTGGTACCACTCCAGGTCCGCGCCCTTGAGCAGCTTGGGCAGCTCCGCCCACACCTGCCCGACCCGCTCGGAGAAGAACTCGACGGTCTCGGCGAGCTCCAGCGGCTGCGGCCGGTTGTTCAACAGCCAGCGCGTGCCGCGCTCGACCAGTCGGCGCGAGTGCAGGCGGATACGGGTCTGGACATCGGCCTCGACCTTGTTGTCCAGCGCCTCGACCGCGTCCCACACCGGAGCCGAGCGGAAGATCGTGCGGGCCACCGTCTGCGCCCTGACGATCTCCTCCAGCGACGCGCCGGTCTCCTCCCGCAGGCGGTGCAGATAGGTCGTACCGCCCGTGTTGACCGTGTCGTTGACCAGGACGGTCGTCGTGATCTCACGGCGCAGCGGGTGGTTGTCGATCCGCTCGGCGAACTGCTCGCGCAGCGGGGCCGGGAAGTAGGCGTGCAGCAGGCCGCGCAGGTACGGGTCGTCCGGCAGCGAGGTGTGCAGCAGCTCCTCGGCGACCGTGATCTTCGTGTACGCCAGCAGGACGGCCGTCTCCGGACCGGTCAGGCCGCTCCCCGCGGCCAGCCGCTCACGGATCTGCCGGTCGGTGGGCAGGAACTCCAGCGCCCGGTCCAGGTGGCCCTCGCGCACCAGGTGCTTCATGAAGCGCTGCTGGGCGTTGAGCATGTCCTTGGACTGGGCGAGCGCGTTGGCGATCGCCGTGTTCTGCGCGTAGTTGGTGCGCAGCACCAGGGCGCCGACCTCGTCGGTCATCTCGGCGAGCAGCTTGTTGCGCTGCTTGACCGTCATGTCGCCTTCCGCGACCAGGCCGTTCAGCAGGACCTTGATGTTCACCTCGTGGTCGGAGGTGTCCACACCGGCGCTGTTGTCGATGGCGTCGGTGTTGATCCGGGCGCCCTGCATCGCGCACTCGATCCGGCCGAGCTGGGTGAAGCCCAGGTTGCCGCCCTCGCCGACGACCTGGACCCGCAGGTCGCGGCCGTCGACGCGGATGGCGTCGTTGGCCTTGTCACCGACGTCGGCGTGGGACTCGGTGGACGCCTTGACGTACGTGCCGATGCCGCCGTTCCACAGCAGGTCCACCGGGGCCTTGAGGATCGCCCGCATCAGGTCGGCCGGGGTCAGCTTGGTGACACCGGCCTCGATGCCGAGGGCCTCGCGGATGTGCGCGTTGACCGGGATCGACTTGGCCGTACGCGGGAACACCCCGCCGCCGGCCGAGATCAGCTCGGCGTTGTAGTCCTCCCACGAGGAGCGCGGCAGCTCGAACAGGCGGCGGCGCTCGGCGTAGGAGACGGCCGCGTCCGGCTCGGGGTCGATGAAGATGTGCCGGTGGTCGAAGGCGGCGACCAGGCGGATGTGCTCGCTCAGCAGCATGCCGTTGCCGAACACGTCACCGGACATGTCGCCGATGCCGACGACCGTGAAGTCCTGGGACTGGGTGTCCACGCCCAGCTCACGGAAGTGCCGCTTGACCGACTCCCAGGCGCCGCGGGCGGTGATGCCCATGCCCTTGTGGTCGTAGCCCGCCGAGCCGCCGGAGGCGAAGGCGTCGCCGAGCCAGAAGTCGTACGACTGGGCGACCTCGTTGGCGATGTCCGAGAACCGTGCCGTGCCCTTGTCGGCGGCGACCACCAGGTAGGTGTCGTCACCGTCGTGCCGCACGACGTCCTGCGGGGGCACGACCTCGCCGGCGACCATGTTGTCGGTGATGTCGAGCAGCGCCGAGATGAAGGTCTTGTAGCTGGCGATGCCCTCCGCCATCCACGCGTCCCGGTCCACGCTGGGGTCGGGCAGCTGCTTGGCGACGAACCCGCCCTTGGCGCCGACCGGCACGATGACGGTGTTCTTCACCATCTGCGCCTTGACCAGGCCGAGGATCTCGGTACGGAAGTCCTCGCGCCGGTCGGACCAGCGCAGGCCACCGCGGGCGACCTTGCCGAAGCGCAGGTGCACGCCCTCCACCCGCGGCGAGTACACCCAGATCTCGTACGCCGGGCGCGGCGCCGGCAGGTCCGGGATGGCCCGCGGGTCGAACTTCATGGCCACGTACTCGTGCGGCCCGCCGCCCTGCGCCTCCTGGAAGAAGCTGGTGCGCAGGGTCGCCTTGATGACGGTGAGGAAGGACCGCAGGATCCGGTCCTCGTCGAGGGACGCCACCTGGTCGAGGGCCGCGTCGACCTCTTCCAGCAGCGCGTCCACGAGTTCGTGCCCGGCGCGCTGGCGCTCCGGCGACATCCGCGCCTCGAACAGGGAGACCAGCAGCCGGGTGGTGTGGACGTTGTTGCGGAGGGTGTCCTCCATGTAGTCCTGGCTGAAGGTCGAGCCCGCCTGGCGGAGGTACTTGGCGTAGGCGCGCAGCACCATCGCCTGACGCCAGGTCAGCCCGGCGCCCAGCACCAGGGCGTTGAACCCGTCGACCTCCGCCTTGCCCGTCCAGGCGGCGGCGAAGGCGTCCTGGAAGCGCTCGCGGGCGTCGTCGCCGAGGTGGTCGCCGATACCGGCGGACTCCTTCGGCATCCGCAGACCGAAGTCGTACACCCACGCCGTCGTACGGTCCGCGCAGCGCAGTTCGTACGGCCGCTCGTCGGTGACCTCGACGCCGAGCCGGCTGAGCACCGGCAGCACGGCGGACAGGGAGACCGAGCCGCCCTTCTGGTAGATCTTGAACCGGCGCTCCTCGGGGGCGGCGCCCACCGGCTCGTACAGGCTCAACGCGAAGCTCTTGTCCTCGCCCAGCTGCTCTAGGTTGCACAGGTCGGCGACCGCGGCGCGCGGGGTGTGGTCGGCCTTGTAGCCCTCGGTGAAGGCGCCCGAGTAGCGGCGCAGCAGCTCAGCGGCGCGCTCCTCGCCGATTTCGGCCGTCAGCGCCTCGGAGAAGGCGTCCGTCCAGGAGCGGGCGGCCTCGACCAGGCGGGCCTCGATGCGCTCCTTGTCGCCGTCGGACAGCTCCGGCAGCTCGGTGCCCTGCGGCACCCGGACGACGAAGTGCAGCCGGGAGA
Organism: Streptomyces sp. NBC_01788; assembly: GCF_035917575.1. Lineage (GTDB taxonomy): Bacteria > Actinomycetota > Actinomycetes > Streptomycetales > Streptomycetaceae > Streptomyces. The sequence goes on from NZ_CP109090.1 coordinate 3,214,208, forward strand.
GCACCGACTCGGTGTTCCAGGCCGTGAAGTCGACGCTGGTGCCGCCCAGCTCCTCCTTCAGGATGTCGATGATCCGCAGGCGGACACCGGTGGTGTAGCGGTCACGCGGGAGGTACACGAGGGCCGAGTAGTAGCGGCCGTACTCGTCCTGGCGCAGGTACAGGCGCAGCCGGCGGCGCTCCTGGAGGTACAGCACGGAGGTGGCGATCGCCTGGAGCTCGGCGGCCGGGGTCTGGAAGAGCTCGTCGCGCGGGTAGGTCTCGAGGATCTGCAGCAGGTCGCGCCCGTCGTGGCTGTTGGGCGAGAAGCCGGCGAGCTCCAGGACCTCCTCGACCTTGCGGCGGATGACGGGGACCCGGCGCACGGACTCGGTGTAGGCGGCGGACGAGAACAGGCCGAGGAAGCGGCGCTCGCCGACGACCTCGCCCTTGTCGTTGAACTTCTTGACGCCCACGTAGTCCAGGTAGGACGGCCGGTGGACGGTGGCCCGGCTGTTGGCCTTGGTCAGCACCAGCAGCTTGTGCTCGCGCGCCTTGGCGCGGGCGTCGGCGGGCAGCCGCTCGAAGGACGGGCTGACCGGGTGGCTGTCGTCGCCGGCGTGCGGCGGGTCCGCGCGCAGTATGCCGAGACCGGTGCCGGGGACGGCGGCCAGGGAGTCGTCGTCGCGCAGCCGGTACTCGCGGTAGCCGAGGAAGGTGAAGTGGTCGTCGGACAGCCAGCGCAGCAGCTCGCGGGCCTCCTCGACCTCCTGCGTGCGCAGGTCGCCGGGGGCCGGCTCGCCGGGCAGGTCCTCGGCGAGGCTGGTCGCCGCCTGGCGCATCTTCTCCCAGTCCTCGACGGCCTCGCGGACGTCGGACAGCACGCGCAGCAGGTCGGCGGTGATCTGCTTGAGGTCGGCGCGGTCGGTCTCGCGGTCGGTCTCGACGTGGATCCAGGACTCGGTGTGCGCGTCGTGCGGCAGCTCCTCGCCGGGCGCCGCGGTGGGCAGCACCTCGATGAGCTTGCCGGCGACGTCACGGCGCACCACGAACTGCGGGTGGATCACCACGTGGATGCCACGGCCCTGGCGGGTCAGCTCGTTCGTCACGGAGTCCACGAGGAAGGGCATGTCGTCGGTGACGACCTCGACGACGGAGTGGCTGCACGTCCAGCCGTTCTCCTCGACGGTCGGGGTGTGGACCCGGACGTTGGCCGTGCCCTGCGGGCGGCTCTCGGCCAGACGGTAGTGGGAGTAGGCGGTGCCGAAGATGTCGACCGGGTCGCGGTCGGCGAGGTCCTCGGGGGCGGTGTGCAGGTAGAAGCGCTGGAGGAACGCGAGCACGGACTCCCGGTCCGGCATGCCCTCGCCCGTCGACCCGGTCGGGGCGTGTCCCCCGAGCGGACTGTTCTCAGCTACCCGGGCGGCCCTCTCGAGCAGCTCGGCCTTGGCTTCGTCCAGCTTGGTCTGCATTGTCCTCTGGCTCCTGTCGCGCGCCGTTGCGTGACGTAGAAGGAAGTACGGTCTCTTCCTCTCCGGCGTGACGCCGCGGCCCGGGATGTCCGGTGTGCTTCGACGCTATGCCGGAAAGTGAGATGAGCGGGGGGATATCAGTCATGTTCGACGCGTCCGACGGGTGTGACGCTGCTCTCCGCCGCGCCCGTACCCGTGGATGACGCGGCGTCCCGGGGGCCTCCATGGCCCCTTCCCGCCCGCGAGGACCAGCGACCGCCGCCCGGACACGGATACGGTCCGTGCTCACCGGGCGCACAGCGGAGGCGACGATGCCCCCGCGAACTATCGCGCTGATCACGCCACAAGGCTATCGCTCCTCACGGGGGGCCCGTCATGAGCCGTATGTGTACAAAACCGGGGGTGGAAGTTTGACGTTCTGCACAGGGGTGGTGCCGGCGAAGGCGGCGTATGGCTCCACCGGACCCCGCCGTGCCCCGCCTTCCAGTTTCCCGCTGCGCGCTTCCCACTCCACGTTTCTCACCCCGTTGCTCCCCCGCGTCCTCTCCCGCGTCTTCCTGCGCCGGTCCGTCCGCGCTTCTCCCCCCGCTCCTCCCGTGCCTCTCGCCGCGTGCCGCGCGCCGCTCAGTCGGCCAGCCGCTGCGCCTCCGCGACCGCCTCCCGCAGGGTGTCCACCACCGGCACGCCGACCTCCTCCAGGCTGGCCCGGCTGTGCGAGCCGCCGGTGTAGAGCACCGCCCGCGCCCCGACGCGCCGCGCGGCCACCGCGTCGTCCGCCGCGTCCCCGATCACCACCGTGCGCGCGGGGTGCACCGTCTCGGACAGCGCGCCCAGGTGCCGCACCATGTGCTCGGCCTTGCTGCCGCCGGATCTCCCCGTTCTCCCGTCCACCCGGAGGAAGTGCGCCTCGATCCCGAAGCCCCGGACCAGCGGGACGAGGTCCTCGTGCCCGTACATGCTGAGGATCGACTGGCTGTGCCCGGCCGACGTCCATCCGGTGAGCAGGTCCACGACGCCCTCGGTCAGGGCGCATGCGGTGCGGTGCTCGGAGTAGTACCGGTGGAAGACGCCGTCCATCGCGTCCCACTCGGCCTCGGTGGGCAGCCGGCCCAGCAGCCGCTCGTAGAACTTCGGGATCGGCACGCAGTACAGCGCGCGGTACTGCTCCAGTGTGATCGGCTCCATGCCCAGCTCGGCGAAAGCCGCGTTCGTCGCGCCTATGACCGCGTCGTTGTCGTGGAACAGCGTGCCGTTCCAGTCCCAGACGATGTGCGCCCCTGACTGTTTCCCCATACCGGAAAACGTACCCGCCGCCACTGACAATCAGGAGAGCGGCGGGTCGCGAGCCGTGGTCAGGTCGCGTGTGCCGTCGCGGTCCGCGGGCCTCAGCCGCCGAGCCCCACCAGGTTCGGGATCTCCTGCGTGGCGTACCAGAGCAGTTCGTGGTCCTCGGCGCCGTCCACGACGAACTGGGCGTCGTCGTCGTCCGCGTCCGCCGCCCCCAGGGCCCCGGCCGCGGCGGTCACGTCCGCCTCCGCGTCACCGCCGTCGACGTGCACGGCGGCCGCCTTGGCCAGCCGCACCGGGCCGGCCACCCGGACCTCGCCGAGCGCGGCCGGGTCGAGCCCGCGGTCGGGGTCGGCCGTCGCCGCGCCGTCGGGCACGTCCACGGCGACCACCACGCGGCGCCGCGGGGCGCCCGGGTCCAGTGCCAGCAGTCGCAACGAGGCGAGCGCGGCCCGGTTCAGCGCGGCGTACTCCAGCTCCTCGATGTCGTCGGAGAGGCACCACTCGCGCAGCGCGGGCGTCACGGCGTACGCGGTGAGCGCCTCTGTCCCCAGCTCCCCCGTCTTGTGCGCCTCGGCGAGGCCCGAGAGGGTCAGGGGGACGTAGACACGCATGGCAGGCCGCTTTCGTGGTCGGAGGGCTCGCCGCCCGGACGGCCTTCAGGATACGTGCGGGAGTCCCCTTTCGAGTCCCCGGCCACACCTCCTGTCCGTCCACCGCACACCCCTCGTCTCACCCGGTACACCCCAGTCCCCGCACGGCCGACGACGCTCACGATCACACGGAGGGGTGAACTGGTCCACGGTCCGACGCGCGCCGGACCTTCCTTGCCGCGGCGCCCTCGGACCCGTACAAGAGCCCCAGCAGGAAGTTACTGCCCGGTACGAACGGGTCGGCCCTGGGCCGGCCCATGCCTGTGGGCGCCGACGCCGGGCACGACACCGAACGGGGACCCATGAACAAGGTCATGACCAGGACCCAGCGCCGCCCGGGCGCCCACCCGCCGGGCCGCCGCGACCCCCGCCGCCCCGGCGGCCACCCACCCCGCACCCCGGGAGGAACCCTCCCCCGCACAGCCGACGACAACCCCCCGCCCCGCCACACCCCCGCGCTCCCCACCGGCCCCCGGGACACCCGCCCCCCAGCGACCCCCCTCGGCCCCCGCCGGACGCGTACCGGCACGCGGGCCTCAGGAGGCCCCGTACCGAGGCCGAACGGCACCGCCGCCCCGACGAGCCCACCCGTCGACCCGGTCGAGTCCCACAGGACGGGAACGGCACACACAGGCACCGACCCGGCAGCCCGCGCGGGCGTAGGTTCCGGGGCCGCCCCCGGTCGCACAGGGGACGCGGCCCGAGTCCTTCGGGCGGGTGCCTACCGGTCCGTGCCCGGCGCCGACGCGGACGCGGCCCTTGCCGCGGGTGCCGCAGGCGCGGCGGGCATCCGCGCACGTGGAGCAGCCCGCGCGGCAGGCGTCCGCGTCGGTGAGACCGCCCTCGCGGCGGGGATCGGCGCCGACGGACCCGCCCCGGCGGAGGCCGGGGCTCCCGGTGCCGCGCGGGCCGTTTCGCTGCCCATGGCCACCGATCTGTTCGCCGATCGGCTGCTCGCCGTGCTCAGCGGGCAGCGGCCCGTGCACTGGATGCTGCGGCACACCGCGGGCCGCGCCTACGACGAGCTCGCGTGGCTCGCCGAGCGCGGCACGCTGCGCACCCGCGGCGCCCGCCCCGTCGTGCGCGACATCGGCTACTACGAGCCCCGCCCGGGCGCCGTGGAGGCCTTCGCCCGCATCGGCGCGGGCGACCAGTTGCGCGCGATGGCGTTCCGCCTGGAACAGGGCCGCGACCGGCGCTGGCGCTGCACCGCAGTGGAACTGGGCGGCCCTCGCATGCCTCGCACGAGGGACGACCTGCCCTGACGGCGAACCGCGGCCAAACCGAAGGGCCGGACACCCCGAGGGTGCCCGGCCCTTCCCCGGCCGCTGCCGGATGTCTCAGTGAGCGGCGGTCACTTCTTGCGGCGGCGCCCGGCCTTCGCCTGCTTGCGCCGCTCCGCACGCGTGAGGCCGTCGGCCTCCGAGCGCACGGGCTCGCCGTCCGTGGAGAACTCACCCTCGACGATGCCGCCCTCGCCGTCCACGGTCGGCGCCGAGAAGTGCAGGTCACGCCGCTGCGGCGCGTCCAGCCCCTTGGCCCGGATCTCCGGGCGCGCGCCGGCCTGCGCCGGAACCGCGTCGTGCTTCTCCAGGTCGGCCACCGGCTTCGTGTCCTCGACCGGCACCTCCTCGACCTGCTGCTCGACCTGGACCTCCAGGTTGAACAGGTAGCCGACGGACTCCTCCTTGATGCCCTCCATCATCGCGGTGAACATGTCGAAGCCCTCGCGCTGGTACTCGACCAGCGGGTCCTTCTGCGCCATCGCGCGCAGGCCGATGCCCTCCTGGAGATAGTCCATCTCGTAGAGGTGCTCGCGCCACTTGCGGTCCAGCACCGACAGCACCACCCGGCGCTCCAGCTCACGCATGATCTCCGAGCCGAGCTGCGCCTCGCGGGCCTCGTACTGCTCGCGGACGTCGTCCTCGATGGACTCGCTGATGAACTCCGCCGTCAGACCCGCGCGGTCCCCGGCCGCCTCCTCCAGCTCCTCGATGGTGATCTTCACCGGGTAGAGCTGCTTGAAGGCGCCCCACAGCCGGTCGAGATCCCAGTCCTCCGGGAAGCCCTCGGCGGTCTCCGCGCCGACGTACGCGTCGATGGTGTCGCTCATGAAGTGGAGCACCTGCTCCTGCAGGTCCTCGCCCTCCAGGACGCGGCGCCGCTCGCCGTAGATGACCTCGCGCTGCCGGTTGAGCACCTCGTCGTACTTGAGAACGTTCTTGCGCGTCTCGAAGTTCTGCTGCTCGACCTGCGACTGGGCGGACGCGATCGCGCGCGTGACCATCTTGTTCTCGATCGGCACGTCGTCCGGCACGTTCGCCATCGACATCACGCGCTCGACCATCTGCGCCTTGAACAGACGCATCAGGTCGTCGCCCAGGGAGAGGTAGAAGCGGGACTCGCCCGGGTCGCCCTGACGGCCGCTACGACCGCGCAGCTGGTTGTCGATACGACGCGACTCGTGCCGCTCGGTGCCGAGCACGTACAGGCCGCCGAGCCGCTCGACCTCGTCCTTCTCGGCCTTGACCGCCGCCTCGGCGCGCTGCAACGCCTCCGGCAGGGCCCCCGCCCACTCCTCGATGTGCTCCTCGGGGTCGAGGCCGCGCTGGCGCAGCTCCGCCTCGGCGAGGTCCTCCGGGTTGCCGCCGAGCTTGATGTCCGTACCGCGGCCGGCCATGTTCGTCGCCACGGTCACCGCGCCCCTGCGGCCGGCCTGGGCGACGATCGACGCCTCGCGCTCGTGGTGCTTGGCGTTGAGCACCTCGTGCTGGACGCCGCGCTTACTGAGCTGCTGCGAGAGGTACTCCGACTTCTCCACCGAGGTGGTGCCGACCAGGATCGGCTGGCCCTTCTCGTGCTTCTCGGCGATGTCGTCGACGACCGCCTCGAACTTGGCGACCTCGGTGCGGTAGATCAGGTCCGCCTGGTCCTTGCGGACCATCGGCTTGTTGGTCGGGATCGGGACCACGCCGAGCTTGTAGATCTGGTGGAACTCGGCGGCCTCGGTCATCGCCGTACCGGTCATGCCGGAGAGCTTGCCGTAGAGGCGGAAGAAGTTCTGCAGGGTGATCGTGGCGAGCGTCTGGTTCTCGTCCTTGATGTCCACCCCCTCCTTCGCCTCGATCGCCTGGTGCATGCCCTCGTTGTAGCGGCGGCCGGCGAGGATACGGCCGGTGTGCTCGTCGACGATCATGACCTCGCCGTCGATGACGACGTAGTCCTTGTCTTTCTTGAAGAGCTCCTTGGCCTTGATGGCGTTGTTCAGGTAGCCCACGAGCGGGGTGTTCACCGACTCGTAGAGGTTGTCGATGCCCAGCCAATCCTCGACCTTGGAGACACCGGCCTCGTGGATGGCGACCGTGCGCTTCTTCTCGTCGACGTCGTAGTCACCGGTCTCCTCGACGCCCTTGAGCGGGTTGCCCGCCTCGCCCTTCTTCAGGCGGGTGACCAGCTTGGCGAAGTCGCCGTACCACTTGGTGGCCTGGTCGGCCGGGCCGGAGATGATCAGCGGCGTACGGGCCTCGTCGACGAGGATGGAGTCGACCTCGTCGACGATCGCGAAGTTGTGGCCGCGCTGGACGAGCTCGTCCTGGGACCACGCCATGTTGTCGCGGAGGTAGTCGAAGCCGAACTCGTTGTTCGTGCCGTAGGTGATGTCGCAGCCGTACTGCTCGCGGCGCTGGGCCGGCGTCATGTTCGCGAGGATGCAGCCGACGGACAGACCCAGGAACCTGTGGACGCGGCCCATCATCTCCGAGTCGCGCTCGGCCAGGTAGTCGTTGACCGTGATGATGTGCACGCCGTCGCCCGAGATCGCGTTCAGGTAGGCGGGCAGGGTGCCGACCAGGGTCTTGCCCTCGCCGGTCTTCATCTCGGCGACATAACCCAGATGCAGGGCGGCGCCGCCCATCAGCTGGACGTCGTAGTGCCGCTGGCCGAGGACACGCTTGGCCGCCTCGCGCACCGTGGCGAACGCCTCGGGGAGCAGGTCGTCCAGGCTCTCGCCGTCCGCGTACCGCTGCTTGTACTCATCGGTGAGGGCACGCAGATCGGCGTCGGAGAGGGCGACGAAGTCCTCTTCGATGGAGTTGACCTGGCCCGCGATGCGGTGCAGCTTGCGCAGGATCTTGCCTTCGCCTGCACGCATGATCTTCGAGAGGACGGACACGGGGGTTGGTCTCCTTGCCGGTCGGGCCTGGGACGGTTGGTTTCCATTGACGTACTGAGCAACGGCCATCGTATGCGAGGACACGGCCGAGCCGGGAGGGCCTGCCGCAAGGCCACCCGTCCGCAGCTTCGCGGGGCCTCCACGGGGACAACGTCCGGGGGGCGCGGATGGTGCCGTGTTCCGGCGGCGATTTGCGCGAATTGTGATCACTTCTTCGCGCGGTGGGGATGCGGTCGGCCCGTGGCACGCCGGGAAAAAGTATGGCGGCCCTCGCGGCCCCCCGAGCAGAATCGGGCGATGGAACCCGTCACGCTCACCACGGACCGTCTGCTCCTGCGCACGCTCCTTCCCGGGGACTCCGACGCGGTGTACGCGGCCGCGCAGGACCCGGACATCCAGCGCTGGCTCTCCCAGCTCCCCTCGCCGTACCTGCCCGAGCACGCGCGGAGTTTCACCGAGGACATGGTCCCGGTGGGCTGGGCCAACGGTTCGATGTTCACCTTCGGCCTCTTCCTGGCCGGCGCCTCGGGAGACCTCGTGGGCACGCTCGGCATGACGATGCGGTCGCTGGGCGAGGCCGAGATCGGCTACTGGGCCACGAAGGAGCACCGCGGCAACGGCTACGTGACCGAGGCCTCCCTCGCCGTCGCCCGCTGGGCCTTCACCCAGCTCGCCGTGGACCGCCTGGAGTGGCGCGCCGAGGTCGGCAACCACGCCTCCCGCGCGGTCGCCGAACGGGTCGGCTTCACCGTGGAGGGCATCCTCCGCTCGGGGCTCAACAACAAGGGGGTACGACGGGACTGCTGGGTGGGCTCCCTGCTGCCGTCCGACCTGAGCCTGCCCTCGGCGGCGCCGTACCTGCCCGCGCCGGCCTAGTGACCTGCCGCCCGTCGGCTGCCGGCTTTCGTGTCCACTGACGGCTGACGGAAGGCGGCTGATGGCCGGCTGAGGTCTCGTGCGCACCGGCGGCCGACGGTGCCGCTTTCGTGTGCACCGGCGGCCGGCGGCGAAAGCGCAGCTCAGCCCGCGTTGTCGGTGCCGCCCTCTATCGTGCGGGCCATGACCTCGCTCCCGCGTCCCAGCACCGACCTCTCGGCGGACGAAGCCCGCCGCCTAGCCCTGCGCGCCCAGGGTTTCCTCGGCGTGCCCGACCGGCGGTCCGGCGTGCGCGGCGTCCTGCGGCACCTCGGCGCGGTCCAGCTCGACACCATCTCGGTGCTCGCCCGCTCCCACGAGCTCGTGCCCTACGCCCGCCTGGGCGCGGTCGGCCGCAGGACCGTCGAGCGGGCCTACTGGACGGCCGCGTCCACGGGCGCGCCGTCGGAGCGTCCGCACGCCTTCGAGTACTGGTCGCACGCCGCCTGCATCCTGCCCATCGAGGAGTGGCCCCACTTCGCCTTCCGCCGCCGCGCCTACCGCAACCGCCCGCACTGGAACCACGAACTGCCCGACGGCGCCTACGAGCAGGTCGTCAAGCAGTTGCACGCCGAGGGCCCGTTGACGGCGACGGAGCTGGGCGGGGCCAAGAGGACCAGCGAGTGGTGGGACTGGTCGGGCGCCAAGGTCGCCGTCGAGCGCGCCCTGATGTACGGCGAGGTGGTCTGCGTGGAGCGCCGGGGCTGGAAGCGGGTGTACGACCTCGCCGAGCGCGCCGTCCCCGGGGAGCTGCTGCACGACGAGCTGGACGACACCGAGTGCCTGCGCCGGCTGGTCCGGCTGGCCGGCCAGTCCCTGGGCGTGGGCACCCGCGCGGACATCGCGGACTACCACCGCCTCAAGACCGAGCAGGTCGACGAGGTGATCGGGGACTCCGGGCTGGTCCCGGTCACGGTCGAGGGCTGGTCCAAGCCGGCCTGGGCGGACCCGGAGGCGCTGGCGACGCCCCCACGCGGCCGCCACCGCACCACGCTGCTGTCCCCGTTCGACTCGCTGGTCTGGGAGCGGGCGCGCACCGAGCGGATCTTCGGCTTCACCCACCGCCTGGAGGCCTACGTCCCCAAGCAGAAGCGGGTCCACGGCTACTTCGCGATGCCCGTGCTCGCCGGCGGCCGTCTCGTCGGCCGTGTGGACCCCGCCCGGGAGGGCCGCACCCTCGTGGCCAAGCAGGTCACCCTGGACGGCGTCCGGTCCGTGCCCGCGGTCGCCCAGGCGCTCGTCGAGGCGGCGAGCTGGGTGGACTGCACGGACGTGCGCGTGGAGCGGGTGGAAGCGCCCGAGCTGCGCGAGCCCCTCGTGCTGGAGCTGGCCCGCGCCGTCGGCTGACCGTCCGGGCAGCGCCGCCGGGCGCTACCGGATCTCCAGGATCTTCTCCCGCATCGCGTAGACCACGGCCTCCATCCTGGAGTGCAGCTGGAGCTTCTCCAGGATGTTGCGGACGTGGTTCTTCACCGTGTTCTCGGAGATGAACAACTCCTTGGCGATGTCCCTGTTGTTCATCCCTGTGGCGACGAGCTTGAGCACCTCCAGCTCACGGTCCGTCAGCCGGGGAGCGGGGACGAGACGGCGCTCGTCGGTCCGCTGGATCATCGACTTGAACTCGGTGAGCAACTTCGACGCCATGGAGGGGCTGATCTGCGACTGTCCGTCGGCCACGGCGCGAATCGCGGTGGACACCTCGTCCGTGGAGATCTCCTTGAGGAGGTAGCCGGTGGCGCCGGCCTTGATCGCCTCGTAGAGGTCGGCCTCCTCGTCGCTGATCGTCAGCATGATGATCTTGGCGCTGGGCGCGACCTCCTTGATGGACGTGCACGCCTCGATCCCGCCGCGCTTGGGCATGCGGACGTCCATCAGGATGATGTCGGGCAGCAGGTCGGCGGCCTTGTCGACGGCTTCGGCGCCGTCGCCCGCCTCTCCGACCACCTGGATGTCCTCCTCAGCGGCGAGCACGATCTCCAGGCCTCGGCGGAAGAGGGCATGGTCGTCCACGACAAGGACTCTGATCGGCTCCTTGCGCGCAGTCCCCGCTTCCGGTCCCACGCCGACGGCGCCGCCGTCGGCGTCCCCGGCCCGCATCGGTCCGAAGCTGTCCGCCATCGTTGTTCCTCCCCCTGAGGCTGTGGCCCGGTCTGTGGTGCTGTGGCCAACCCAAGGCAACGGCCCATCGGTTGGGCCGTTGCCGCCATGATTCCATGTCCGGCCGGCACTGCGGTGACCAAGCGCCGTGTGAAGGGGGCGCACACCGATGCCCCTGGGGGCGCACACCGCGCTCCAGGGGCACCGTCACAGCTGTTGTTGCCGGCCGGGTGGCTCAACCGCCCAGCGTGCCGCCCGCCTCGGGCGCCTGAGTGACCATCGTGTCCGTCCTGAGGTGGATCACTCCGTAGTCATAAGCATGCCGCCGGTAGACGACGCTGGGTTCCTTGGTCTCGGAGTCGACGAAGAGATAGAAGTCGTGCCCGACCAGTTCCATCTCGTAGAGGGCCTGGTCGAGGGTCATCGGGGCAGCGACGTGGGTCTTCTCGCGCACGACGAGGGGTCCGTCCCCCTGCACCTCCAGCGAGCCGACCTTCTTGGTGGGCACCTGGCCCGCGTCCGCTTCCGTGGCGGTCTGACCGCTGCCGTTCAGCGTGGCCGCACCGGGGACGTGGTCGGGGACCTCGGCGGCCGAGATCCGGCGTGCGCCACGCCGCGAGAAACGCTTGTCGTGCTGCTTGCGCAGCCGGGCCCCGAGCTTCTCCGCCGCCAGGTCGAGCGCGGCGTACGGATCGCTGGCCGCCGCCTCCGCCCGGATCACCGGACCGCGGGAGCGGAGGGTGATCTCCACCCGGTCGCAGCGGTCGGCCTGTCGGGGGTTGGGCTCCTTGGACACCTCGACGTCGAGGCTGATCACCTTGCCATCGAGCTTCTGGATCTTCTCCAGGTTCAGCTTCTCGGCCACGTGCTTGCGGAACCGCTCGGGCACCTCGGTCTTGCGGCCCTTGACGACGATGTCCACGCAGAACTCCGTTCCCGGATCGCTCCGCTCCGACGGCGGAGCATCTCCCTTGTGCACCCGGTTCCGGTGAGCTCCGGAACCTCGGACTCGGTGACGTCCACCTCCTCCTCCCCCGCGGGCGAGATCTCCACCCGACCGGTACGGGTGATGGCGAAAAACCCGCAGCACGGCATTCGGATATGGCGGGGATGGCCTGCGCCTTTCCCTCACATCCCGAACATATCTCGCCCGGACGGATGACGTCACCCTCTACTGCCGCGTACCTCCGTTCAGGTGAATTGACCCGCTCATTACCTGCAACGATGCAAGTTCTCAGTCAGTTCCGTTCTATTCCGAAGGAATCCGGAGAGGCCGCGACGACCGCCGCGCAGATCACCACACCGGCTCCCCGCTCTCCCGCCATTTCCGGTGGGCAGTACATCGGGTTCCCCTCCTTCTGCCGTGATCCCGGCTTCCGTTTCCTCATCCCTTCCCGGACCCGCGCCGTGTACACGGCCGTCGTCACCGCCCGCGCCGCCTCCGTCAGCGAGGCACCCGTCGTCATGACGTCGTCGACCAGCACCACCGGACCGCTCAGCAGCAGCCGCGCACCGCCCACGGCCGCCTCCAGCGCGCCGGCGAGGTTCTCCAGCCGCTGCCGGGAGGACAGCCCCGACTGGTCCGCCACGGCACGCCGCTGCCGCAGCACCGGCAGGGCCCGGGCCGGCGTCCCGGACCGGCGCAGCTCACCGGCCGCCGCGAGCGCGATGCGCCGCGCGGGATCGTGCCCCCGGGCCCGCACCGCCCGCCGCGCGGACGGCACGGGGACGAGCAGCACGGCCGCCCCGGCACCCGCTCCCGTTCTCCCCGCCATTCCATCCGCCGCCGATCCCACCCCGGCCGCGCGCAGCCCGGCCCCTACCGCACCCGCCAGCGCCGCGCCCAGCGGGCGGGCGAGAGCCAGTGCGCCCCGCTCCTTGTGGGCGAGCAGGGCCGCCCGCGCCGCGTCCGCGTACCGCGCCGCCGCGTACACCGCCGGAAGCCCGTACGGCTCCGGCCCCGGGCGCACCCGGCGTGGTGCGCCGTGGCTCAGGGCGGCACGGCACCGAGGGCAGAGCACCGTACGGGGCCTGCCGCAGCCTCCGCAGTCGGTCGGCAGCATCAGGTCGGTGAGGTCCTGCCACCACCCGTGCATGCCTCCACTGTGCCGACGGCGCACCGTCCCGGCCAGCCCTGTGGACAACTGCCTGTGGACAACTCCGCCCACCGCCAACAGGGCTTCACCCACACGGGGGACCTAGTGCTGCGTCAGCCCGGATAGACCGGCGCCATCCCGTCCTTGGTCACCTTCTGCCACTGTGCCCCGGACGGCAGCCGGACGATCCCGTCCTCCGAGGAGGACGCCACCAGCGGCAGTCGGTCGTCCTCGGCCGCGGCGATCGACTGCACCCCCGTGAGCGCGGCCGGCGGCGGGCCCTCCGGCGTGGAGCCGTCGACCTGGACGTACCGCATCGTCTGCACGCCCCCCTGCTCCCGCCCGGCCACCACGAGCCGGCTGTCCCCGGCCCACGACATGGCGGTGACGTCCTCCAGCTCGGGAGCCGCCGAACGCAGTCCGAGCACCGACACGACCGGCCGCTCCCCGGCCTTCTCGTCGCGTTCGATCCGCCCGATGAGCAGGGACTTGCTGTTGTTGTCCGCCTTGACCACCAGGGCGATCCGCACCCCGTCGGCGGCCACCCGCACCGCGTCGACGCGCCCCTTCAGACCCGGGACCTTCACCTCGAGGGGCTCGCCGCCGCCCTGCTCCAGGACCCACAGCCGCGGCCGGGCGGGATCGCGGTCGGCCACCCACAGGTCGCCGCGCGCGTCCCAGCTGGGTGCCGTCAGCCGGTCGTCCTCGGCCTTGCCCTGGCTCTGGCTCTGCAGCACCGGCGCGTCGAGGGCGCTACCCGCCACGAGCGAGCTCACGAACAGCGACCTGCCGTCGGAGCCGACCCCCGCCGCGGTGCGCTCGTCCCACGACACCGCCGCCGACTGGAGCTTCTGGACGCCCTCGCCCAGCGCCCCCGGCACGGGTTCGGCACCCGAGGCCGTACCCGTGTCGGCGATCCGCACCAGCCGCTGCTTGTCGTCGACGAAGTACAGGTAGTCGGGCCGCTTCACCGACCCGCGCGTGGCGACGGTCTCGGCCCGGCCCGACTCGAACGAGCACAGGGTGCTGCCGTCGGCGCCCTGGAGCGTGACGGCGTCCACGGTGGGTGTCAGGTTCTGCAGCGTGAACAGCAGTTGGGTCGCCATCTCCCGGCACTTCTCGCGCCCGACCCCGGAGGCCTTCTCGTTCAGCGGCACCGTCAGCCGGTTCTGGTCGTCGGGCACGAGCGAGGTGACGCCGCGGCGCAGCGCCGTCCCGGCCGGGAAGCTCGAACTGACCGACGGTTCGAGCCACTTCGTGGGCCCGCTCAGCAGGGAGCGCACCACCTGCGTCATCGCGTCCACGCGCCGCCGTACGAAGACGGGATCGGCGACGGCGGTCGCCGACGGCGCCGCGTCCGCCCAGGTGTTCGAGGCGAAGTAGTACTTGTTGACGGACATGTAGTTGCGCTGGAAGTCCGACTGGCCCATGACGACGCCCTGCGGCAGCACGTCGATGCGCCACTGCCCGCTCTTCTTGTCCCGCGTCAGATGAACCGGCTGGCTGTAGTGGCCGCCCATCGGCGTGTACGACTGCTCCCCGTCCACCCGGGCCACCTTGCTGCCGGTCAGGGTGAACGCGTAGTTGTCGGTGCTGTCGCGTTCCGTGACGCGATCGACCTGGATGTCCGGGCCACCCGCGAGCACGGTCGTGGACCGCTCCGGCCGCCAGTCCCCCGAAGCGTCCCCCGTCAGATACTGACGCGCCGTCGCATACTGCGGATCGTCGCTGGTCAGCGCCTCCAGAAAGCCCTGCACGATCTCCGCGGGCGAAGCGTCCTCCCGGGGCGGCATGGCGAACACCTGCAACTGGCTGTCCTGGCGCGGGGTGGACTCCACGTCGCGCAGATCCCCGCGGTCCGGCATCGAGGCGCACCCCGCCAGCAGCACGATCCCACAAGCGGCGTACACCACCGCGCGCACCGGCCGCCGCACGCCCCCCACGCGGTCAGCGCCCACGAAATGCCTCCCCTTGCTGTGTCACGTCCAGCGGCTCGGCCTTCTCAGCCACCGCGAGGTCCGCCGACCCGTCATCCGCCGCCTCCACGGCGGACGCCGCCTCCCGCCGTCGCTCACCCGAGGCCGGCCGGGGCACCACGCGCGCGCCGTTGCCGGGCAGCGCCGTCGGATCGGCCGTCGGGGCCACCGCCGGCCGGGACGCGATCGGGTCCCGCGGCGACGCCGTCCGCTCACCCGTCGCCTGCGCCGGCACGGTGGCACGCTTCCCGCTCGGCAGACCGGCGTCGTCGAGCCCGCGGTTGCGGCGCGAGTCCTTCGGTTCCAGCGGGACGGGCGAGCCCCGCAGCGGCTCGTCCGCGGTCCTGGGCAGCGTCAGCCGGAACTGCGAGCCGCCGCCCGGCTCACCCCACGCCTGAAGCCAGCCGCCGTGCAGCCGGGCGTCCTCCAAGGCGATCGACAGCCCCAGACCGGTACCGCCCGTAGTGCGGGCGCGCGCCGGATCCGCCCGCCAGAAGCGGCTGAACACCCGGGTCGCCTCGCCCGGCTTGAGCCCGACGCCGTAGTCGCGCACCGCGACCGCGACCGCTCCGCCCGCCGCGCCGAGCTTGACGACGACGTCCCTGCCCTCGCCGTGCTCCACCGCGTTGACGACCAGGTTGCGCAGGATGCGCTCCACCCGCCGGGCGTCGGCCTCCGCCACGACGGGCTGCTGGTCGCCGACGACCCGTATCCGCGTGCCCTTGCGCTCGGCGAGCGGCTCCGCGCCTCCGACGACCCGGTGCACGACCTCCCTGAGGTCGATCGGCTCGGCCTCCAGCGCCGCCGCGCCCGCGTCGAAGCGGCTGATCTCCAGCAGGTCCGCGAGCAGCGACTCGAACCGGTCGAGCTGGTCGGCGAGCAGTTCCGCCGAGCGGGCGGTGACCGGGTCGAAGTCCACGCGCGCCTCGTGGATGACGTCGGCGGCCATCCGCACGGTCGTCAGCGGCGTGCGCAGTTCGTGCGAGACGTCGGAGACGAACCGGCGCTGCATACGCGACAGTTCCTCCAGCTGCTGGATCTTCAGCTGGAGGTTCTGCGCCATCTTGTTGAAGGCCTCGCCGAGACGCGCGATGTCGTCCTCACCGGTGACCTTCATGCGCTCCTGAAGCCGCCCGGCCGACAGCCGCTCGGCGATCCCGGCCGCCATCCGCACCGGCGTGACGACCTGCCGCACCACCAGCCAGGCGATGGCTCCGAGGAGTACGACGACAAAGAGTCCGGCCGTCGCCAGCGTGCCCTTGACCAGGCTCAGCGACTTCTCCTCCTGGGTGAGCGGGAAGAGGTAGTACAGCTGGTACGGATCGCCGTTGGGGTCGTTGACCTGCTTGCCGATGACCAGCGCGGGCTGGGATCCCTTGTCGCCGCCCTGGTAGACGATGCGGGCGTAGCTCTGCGCGGCCACCATGCTGCTGTTGATGCGGGCGCGCAGCTCCTCCGGAACACTCGCCGTCCAATCCACACCGCCGGAGGCGCGCGGTCCGCGCCCGCCCCCGCTGTCGTCGCCGGCGGGCAGCGTGACCACGTCGAAGGCGCCCTGACCGCCGCTGGACAGCGACGACACCAGATCGCTCATCCACTGGATGACGTTCTGCGAGGAGTGGCCGTCCGCGGCGGAGGCGTCGTCGCCGGTGCCGGTCGCCGCCTCGTCGGCCCGCTGCTTGGCCACCGCGAAACCGCCGGCGGCCTGGCTCTGCGAGGCCTTCACCTTGGCGTCGAGCAGTCCGTTGCGCACCTGCCCGATGACGACGAAACCGAGCAGCAGGACCACGCCCATCGACATCAGCAGAGTGGTGGCGACAACCCTGAGCTGGATGTTGCGCCGCCACACCCGCATCACGGGCAGCAGCGGCCGGCGCACCCAGCGCAGGAAGAGACGCAGGACGGGACTGCCCTGGACGCCGCCGTGCAGCAGCCCGCCCTCCAGGAGGCGTCCCCAGCGGGAACCGGCGGTCGTCCGGCCGACAGGCCGCCCCGCGCGGGTCCCGGTACTCCCGGGCGCCGAAGCGGCGCTGTCCTCCGGCACGTCAGCTCGGTCCGGCCTTGTAACCGACACCGCGGACGGTCACCACGATCTCCGGCTTCTCCGGGTCCTTCTCGACCTTGGAGCGCAGCCGCTGGACGTGGACGTTCACCAGGCGGGTGTCGGCCGCGTGCCGGTAGCCCCAGACCTGCTCCAGGAGCACCTCTCGGGTGAACACCTGCCACGGCTTGCGGGCCAGCGCGACCAGCAGGTCGAACTCCAGCGGCGTCAGCGCGATCGACTGCCCGTCCCGCTTCACGGAGTGCCCCGCGACGTCGATGACAAGGTCGCCGATGGCGAGCTGCTCCGGCGCGGGCTCCTCCGACCTGCGCAGCCGCGCCCGGATACGGGCCACGAGCTCCTTCGGCTTGAACGGCTTCACGATGTAGTCGTCGGCGCCCGACTCCAGGCCCACGACGACGTCCACCGTGTCGCTCTTGGCCGTCAGCATCACGATCGGCACCCCGGACTCCGCCCTGATCAGGCGGCACACCTCGATGCCGTCACGGCCTGGCAGCATCAGGTCGAGCAGGACCAGATCAGGCTTGGCCTCACGGAAGGCGGCCAGCGCCTTGTCCCCGTCGGCCACGAAAGACGGCTCGAAACCTTCACCACGCAGCACGATCCCGAGCATCTCGGCCAGTGCGGTGTCGTCGTCGACGACAAGGACTCGTCCCTTCATAAACGACATCATCCCATTCTCGTAACGGTGGCGAAGATCCAGGTGAGAGAGCTCACTGGCCTGTGACGATAGTCGTACGGAGCCGTCACTGTCTGCCTCCGGTCCGAGAACCCCGAGAACAGGGTGCCGGTGCTCAGTCGGTGGAGGTCCCCCGCGACCTGGCGCACAGTTCGGCCAGGCCCTTGGCGGTCACCGGCGAGACGGCGCCCTCCTCGGTCACGATCGCCGTCACCAGCTCAGGCGGGGTCACGTCGAACGCCGGGTTGTAGGCCTGGGTGCCCAGCGGCGCGACCGGGAGACCGCCGCCGGCTCCCGTCACCGGCACCTGGGGCGCGATGAACTCGGTCACCTCGTATCCCGGTCGCTGCTCGACCTCGATCGCCCCGCCGTCCGGAGTCGCCGGGTCCACCGTCGTCACCGGGGCCACCACGATGAACGGCACGTGGTGGTAGCGCGCGAGCACCGCGAGCGGATAGCTGCCCACCTTGTTCGCCACCGAGCCGTCGGCGGCGATACGGTCCGCTCCGATCAGCACCGCGTCCACCTCACCGGCCGCGAACAGCGAGCCCGCCGCGTTGTCGGTGAGCAGCGTGTACGCCATGTCGTTGCGGGCCGCCTCGTACGCCGTCAGCCGGGCGCCCTGGAGCAACGGCCGGGTCTCGTCCACCCACAGCCGCCGCAGCCGTCCCGCGCGATGAGCCGCGAGTGCCACCGCGAACGCCGTGCCCTCCCCACCCGAGATCAGCGACCCGGTGTTGCAGTGGGTGAGGACGCGGTGCCCGCCGCCGGGCAGCAGCTCGTCCAGCAGCGCCAGCCCGTGCTCGGCCATCCGGGCACTGGCCCGGGCGTCCTCCTGGTGCAGCTGCCGCGCCGCGGCGAGCGCCGCCGAGGCGGCCTGCCGGGAGTCCCCGGTCCTGGCGAGCGCCGCCTGATGGGCGGACCGCGCCCGGCGCACACCGACGGAGAGGTTCACGGCCGTGGGCCGGGCGGCCGCCAGCGCGGTCGCGGCCTCGTCCACGTCGAAGCCGCGCGCGGCGGCGAGCGCGACGCCGTACGCCCCGGCGATGCCGAGCACCGGCGCTCCGCGCACGGCCAGCGACCGGATCGCCTCCACCAGCGCGGGCGCGTCCGTACACACCAGCTCGACCTCCTCTGCGGGAAGCCTGGTCTGGTCGAGAAGGACCAGCACCGGCCCCTCGGGGGGCTCTTCCCAGCGGATCGCCGAGGTTCCGACCGCCTGGTCGTCCTCGCGGGTCTGCGCGTACTGATCAGCCATGTCGTCAGTCTGCCCCGTATCCGGCAGACAATTGAAGGTACGCAGCCGCCACCACCGCCGGTCGCCCGAAGTCCACCCCATGGCACGATGGCAGCCGACCTGCCGCCGCGACGGCGGACGGGCACCGTGAAGGAGCGACGATGACTGACACTCCGGGCTGGGCCTCGCCCGGATCCGCCCCGTCCGACGGGCAGGAGAGCGGTACCTCCGGACCTGCCGACGCCGCCGCCCGCCCCGACCCCGCCCCGCCCGCGGACTCGTCGGGCGAGCAGCCGCAGAGCCCCGGCGTGAAGTGGTCCAAGGAGCAGCCGGCGCCGGGCCAGTGGTCCGCGCCCACGGGAGCCCCGGCCCCCGGCCAGGCACCACCGCCCCCCGCCGGCGCCGGCTGGGGCGGACAGCCCCCGACCGGCCACGGCCCCGGCGGACAGGGCCCCGGCGGTTACGGCCCGGGAGGCTACGGCACCCCCGGTTACGGAGGCCCCGGAAGCTACGGCGCTCCCGGTTACGGACCCGGTGGCTACGGCGCCTGGGGTGCCGGCTGGGGCGGCCCGCCCCCCGCAGCCAAGCCCGGCGTGATCCCGCTGCGCCCGCTGGGCGTGGGCGAGATCCTCGACGGCACGGTGTCCACCATGCGCACCCACTGGCGCACCGTCCTGGGCATCACTCTGGCCGTCGCGGTCTTCTCCCAGATCATCGTCATTCTGGTGCAACGCCTGGTCGTCGACAGCACCACGAGCAGCCAGGTCCTCAGCGACCCGAACGCCACCGCCGAAGAAGTCGGCCGCGTCATGGGCGACACCATGCTCGGTTCCGGCGCCGTCTCCATCGTCTCCCTGGTCTCCACCGTCATCGCCACCGCGCTGCTCACGACGGTCACCAGCCGTGCGGTCCTCGGCAAGCCGGTCACCACCGCGGAGGCCTGGCGGGACGCCCGTCCCCAGATGCTCAAGCTGTTCGGGCTGGTCTTCCTGCTGATGGTCATCTGCCTCGGCGTCATCGCCCTCGGCACGCTGCCCGGCATCCTCGTCGCCACCACGGGTTCGCCCGTGGGCGGCATAGTACTGGCCGTCGCAGGCGGCCTGGCCGCGTGCGTGCCCGCACTGTGGCTGGCAGTCCGCTTCTCGCTCGCCTCTCCCGCCCTGATGCTGGAGAAGCAGGGCGTCGGCAAGTCGATGAGCCGCTCCGCCAAGCTGATCCGCGGCTCGTGGTGGCGCGTCTTCGGCATTCAACTCCTGGCGGGACTCATCGCGGGCATCGTCGCCGCGATCATCGCCATTCCCTTCCTCGCTCTCACGGTGGCCTTCGGCGGGGGCGGCATGACCAGCTATCTCAACGGCCCCCCGCACATCGGCTGGGCCTACCTGATCATCACCGGGATCGGGGCCGTGATCGGCTCCACCCTCACCTTCCCGATCACGGCCGGCGTCACCGTGCTGCTCTACATCGATCTGCGCATCCGCCGCGAGGCCCTCGACCTGGACCTGGCCCGGGCCGCCGACGTGCAGGGCCACGGCGCCGACGCACCAGCCTCCGGGAGCTGATGCCGTGAGCCTGGCGGGGGGAGTTCTCACAGCACTGCCGGCGTTCCCACGCGCCGTGACCGGAGCCCTGCGGACCGCACTGCACGCCCACGCCGCGGTCCTGGCACAGTCGCGCTCCGGAGCCGAACCACCGGTGACCGTCCCACGCGACCCGGCGCGGGAGGCGGCCGGGCGCGAACTGTCCAAGCCGATGTACCACGAGCACGACCCGGGCCTGCTGGAACGCGCTCTGAACGCCTTCTGGGACTGGCTCGGCAAGCTGTTCGGCTCCGCCTTGGTCGCCACCCCGGGCGGGGGTGTCGGACTGGTCATCGTCATCGTGGCCGTCCTCGCCGTGCTCGGGGCACTGTGGTGGCGCCTGGGCACCCCGCGCCGCGGACCCACGTCCTCCACCACCCTGTTCGACGACCGCCCCCGCAGCGCCGCCGAACACCGCGCCGCCGCCGAGGCGCACGCCGCCCAGGGCCACTGGAACCAGGCCGTCCAGGAACGCATGCGCGCCATCGTCCGCTCCCTGGAGGAACGAGCCCTGCTCGACATACGCCCCGGCCGCACCGCCGACGAGGCCGCCGCCGAGGCCGGCCGCGCCCTCCCCGCGCACGCCGAACGGCTGCGCGCCGCCGCCCGGGACTTCGACGACGTCACATACGGCGGCCGCAGCGGGACCGAAGCGGCGTACCAGCGCATCGCCGAACTCGACCGCGACCTGGAACGCACCAGGCCCCGGCTCGCTGTCGGCACGGCCGCCGGCTCCCAGGGGGCCGGCGGATGACCACCGAGGCCGCGCTCCCGTCCACCTCGGTCTCGCCCACCGGCCGCCAGGTGTGGACCCGCACGCGCGGGATCCTGCTCGCCCTCGTCCTCCTCCTCGCCGCCGGCGTCGCGATCGCCGCGGTCCAGTCGGGCGCCCAGCACGGCCGCCTGGACCCCCGCTCCGCCGACCCCTACGGCAGCCGCGCCGTCGCCGCGCTCCTCGCCGACCGCGGCGTCTCCACACGCGTGGTCACCACCCTCGACGAGGCACGCGCGGCCGCCGGCCCCGACACCACCGTGCTGGTCGCCCTTCCCGACCTGCTGACGGACGGTCAGCAGTCCCGGCTCCGCCAGGCAACCGACGCCTCCGGCGGGCGCACTGTCCTCGTCGCCCCCGACTTTCCCTCCGTCAGTGGCCTGGCCCCCGGCGTCACCGCCGCTCACACGCCCAGCTTCGACACCACGCTCTCCCCGCGCTGCCCCCTGCCCGCAGCCCGCCGCGCAGGCGACGCGGACACCGGCGGCGGCCTCCGCTACACGACCACCGTCAAGAACGCCGAGGCCTGCTACCCGAGCGGCGGTCTGCCCACCCTGCTGCGCATCCCGCAGACCACCAAGGGCGGCGACACCGTCGTCCTCGGCGCCCCCGACATCCTCTACAACAACCGCCTCGCCAAGCAGGGCAACGCCTCGCTCGCCCTGCAACTCCTCGGCTCCCGCCCCCATCTGGTCTGGTACCTCCCCTCGCTCTCCGACGCCTCCGCCCCCGACACCGGCGAGCGCGGCTTCTTCGAGCTGCTCCCCTCGGGCTGGCTCTGGGGCACCCTGCAACTCTTCCTCGCCGCGGCCCTCGCCGCCCTGTGGCGGGCACGCCGGCTCGGCCCCCTCGTGCCCGAAAGACTCCCTGTGGCGATCCGCGCCTCCGAAACCGTCGAAGGCCGCGCCCGCCTCTACCGCAAGGCGAACGCCCGCGACCGCGCCGCCACCGCTCTTCGCTCCACCACACGCACCCGCCTGGCCCCCCTCGTCGGCATCCCCGCGTCCCAGGCGCACACGCCCGAGGCACTTCTCCCCGCCCTGTCCGACCACCTCCACGGCGAGGGACAGTCCCTGCACGACCTGCTCTTCGGCCCGCCGCCCGGCGACGACGCGGCCCTCGTCACCCTCGCCGACCGACTCGACGCCCTCGAAAGAGAGGTACGCCGTCCATGATGGACCCGACCACTGACAACGCCGGGCGCACCGGGGACACGGACCACGCCCGGTCCTCCCTGGAGGCCCTGCGCGCCGAGATCGCCAAGGCCGTGGTCGGCCAGGATCCCGCCGTGACCGGCCTCGTCGTCGCCCTGCTCTGCCGCGGACACGTCCTCCTCGAAGGAGTCCCCGGAGTGGCGAAGACCCTGCTCGTCCGCACGCTCGCCGCCGCGCTGGACATCGACACCAAGCGCGTCCAGTTCACCCCTGACCTGATGCCGAGCGACGTGACCGGCTCACTGGTCTACGACGCCCGCACCGCCGAGTTCTCCTTCCAGCCCGGCCCGGCCTTCACCAACCTCCTCCTCGCCGACGAGATCAACCGGACCCCGCCCAAGACCCAGTCGTCACTGCTGGAGGCCATGGAGGAACGCCAGGTCACCGTCGACGGCACCCCCCGCCCGCTCCCCGACCCCTTCCTGGTCGTCGCGACCCAGAACCCGGTCGAGTACGAGGGCACCTACCCGCTGCCCGAGGCCCAACTGGACCGCTTCCTGCTCAAGCTGACGATCCCGCTGCCCTCCCGCCAGGACGAGATCGACGTCCTCACCCGCCACGCCGACGGCTTCAACCCGCGCGACCTGCGCGCCGCCGGAGTGCGCCCGGTGGCCGGCCCCGCCGACCTCGACGCGGCCCGCGCCGCTGTCGCCCGGACCACGGTCTCCCCGGAGATCACGGCCTACGTCGTCGACATCTGCCGGGCCACCCGGGAATCCCCGTCCCTGGCCCTCGGCGTCTCCCCGCGCGGAGCGACGGCACTGCTGTCGACGGCCCGTGCCTGGGCCTGGCTGACCGGCCGCGACTACGTCATCCCCGACGACGTGAAGGCACTCGCTCTGTCCACCCTGCGCCACCGCGTACAGCTGCGCCCGGAGGCCGAGATGGAAGGCGTGACCGCCGATTCGGTGATCAACGCGATCCTCGCCCACGTCCCGGTCCCTCGCTGATGGCTCTCACCGGACGCGCCGCGCTGCTCGCGGCCCTCGGCTCCCTCCCGGTCGGCATCTGGGACCCGGGCTGGTCGGGCATCCTCGCCGTGAACGCCCCCTTGGCCGTGGCCTGCGCCTGCGACTACGCCCTGGCGGCGCCGGTGCGGAACCTCGTCCTGACGCGCTCCGGGGACGCCTCCGTGCGCCTGGGCGAGAGCGCCGACGTCACTCTCACGGTCACGAACCCCTCGCGCCGTCCGCTGCGTGCCCGGCTCCGTGACGCCTGGCCCCCCAGCAGCTGGCAGCAGGGCACCGAGACGGCGGCCTCCAGGCACCGGCTGACCGTGCCACCGGGCGAACGCCGCCGCGTCACCACCCGCCTGCGCCCCACCCGCCGCGGCGACCGCCAGGCGGACCGCGTGACCATCCGGTCCTACGGTCCGCTCGGGCTCTTCGCCCGCCAGGGCACCCACGAGGTTCCCTGGACGGTACGGGTGCTGCCCCCGTTCACCAGCCGGAAGCACCTGCCGTCGAAGCTCGCGCGGCTGCGGGAACTCGACGGCCGCACCAGTGTGCTCATGCGCGGAGAGGGAACGGAGTTCGACAGCCTGCGCGAGTACGTCCCCGGCGACGACACCCGCTCCATCGACTGGCGCGCCACGGCCCGCCAGTCCGCGGTCGCCGTCCGTACCTGGCGCCCTGAGCGCGACCGGCACATCCTGCTCGTCCTGGACACCGGCCGCACCTCGGCGGGCCGCGTGGGCGACGCACCACGCCTGGACGCCTCCATGGACGCCGCCCTGCTCCTCGCGGCCCTCGCCTCCCGCGCCGGCGACCGCGTCGACCTGCTGGCCTACGACCGCCGGGTCCGTGCCCTGGTCCAGGGCCGCTCCGCGGGAGATGTCCTGCCGTCACTGGTCGACGCCATGGCGACACTGGAACCCGAACTCGTCGAGACGGACGCCCGCGGCCTTACGGCCACTGCCCTGCGTACGGCTCCGCGCCGTTCGCTGATCGTGCTCCTGACGAGCCTGGACGCGGCCCCTGTCGAGGAGGGCCTGCTGCCCGTGCTCCCTCAACTCACCAAGCGCCATACGGTCCTGGTGGCCTCGGTGGCGGATCCGCTGGTGGCACGAATGGCCGGGGTCCGTGGAAACGTGGACGCGGTCTACGAAGCCGCCGCCGCGGCCCAGGCGCAGACAGAACGCCACCACACCGCGGAGCAACTCCGCCGCCACGGTGTCACCGTCGTCGACGCCACGCCGGACGACCTGGCGCCGACGCTGGCAGACGCGTATCTGGCGTTGAAGACGGCGGGGAAGCTTTAGAGAACGAAGGCCGGGACGGGGCACGGGGAGCGTGAGTCTCTCCCCAAGCGCCGGTCGGCCGGCCGTAAACGCAGAAAACCCCCGTGCCATGGCACGGGGGTTTTCTCACAATTTGTTCGGCGGCGTCCTACTCTCCCACAGGGTCCCCCCTGCAGTACCATCGGCGCTGTGAGGCTTAGCTTCCGGGTTCGGAATGTAACCGGGCGTTTCCCTCACGCTATGACCACCGAAACACTATGAAACTATCAACCGGAGCCGTAACACATGGCTACGACGGTTGTTCGTGGTTTCAGAACCAACACAGTGGACGCGAGCAACTGAGGACAAGCCCTCGGCCTATTAGTACCGGTCACCTCCACACGTTACCGTGCTTCCAGATCCGGCCTATCAACCCAGTCGTCTACTGGGAGCCTTACCCCATCAAGTGGGTGGGAGTCCTCATCTCGAAGCAGGCTTCCCGCTTAGATGCTTTCAGCGGTTATCCCTCCCGAACGTAGCCAACCAGCCATGCCCTTGGCAGGACAACTGGCACACCAGAGGTTCGTCCGTCCCGGTCCTCTCGTACTAGGGACAGCCCTTCTCAAGACTCCTACGCGCACAGCGGATAGGGACCGAACTGTCTCACGACGTTCTAAACCCAGCTCGCGTACCGCTTTAATGGGCGAACAGCCCAACCCTTGGGACCGACTCCAGCCCCAGGATGCGACGAGCCGACATCGAGGTGCCAAACCATCCCGTCGATATGGACTCTTGGGGAAGATCAGCCTGTTATCCCCGGGGTACCTTTTATCCGTTGAGCGACGGCGCTTCCACAAGCCACCGCCGGATCACTAGTCCCGACTTTCGTCCCTGCTCGACCCGTCGGTCTCACAGTCAAGCTCCCTTGTGCACTTACACTCAACACCTGATTGCCAACCAGGCTGAGGGAACCTTTGGGCGCCTCCGTTACTCTTTAGGAGGCAACCGCCCCAGTTAAACTACCCATCAGACACTGTCCCTGATCCGGATCACGGACCCAGGTTAGACATCCAGCACGACCAGACTGGTATTTCAACGACGACTCCACAACCACTGGCGTGGCCGCTTCAAAGTCTCCCAGCTATCCTACACAAGCCGAACCGAACACCAATATCAAACTGTAGTAAAGGTCCCGGGGTCTTTCCGTCCTGCTGCGCGAAACGAGCATCTTTACTCGTAGTGCAATTTCACCGGGCCTATGGTTGAGACAGTCGAGAAGTCGTTACGCCATTCGTGCAGGTCGGAACTTACCCGACAAGGAATTTCGCTACCTTAGGATGGTTATAGTTACCACCGCCGTTTACTGGCGCTTAAGTTCTCAGCTTCGCCCCACCGAAATGGAGCTAACCGGTCCCCTTAACGTTCCAGCACCGGGCAGGCGTCAGTCCGTATACATCGCCTTACGGCTTCGCACGGACCTGTGTTTTTAGTAAACAGTCGCTTCTCGCTGGTCTCTGCGGCCACCCCCAGCTCACCGTGTAAAACGGATCACCAGACGTGGCCCCCCTTCTCCCGAAGTTACGGGGGCATTTTGCCGAGTTCCTTAACCATAGTTCACCCGAACGCCTCGGTATTCTCTACCTGACCACCTGAGTCGGTTTAGGGTACGGGCCGCCATGAAACTCGCTAGAGGCTTTTCTCGACAGCATAGGATCATCCACTTCACCACAATCGGCTCGGCATCAGGTCTCACCCTGCGTGAGTGGCGGATTTACCTACCACTCGGGCTACACCCTTACCCCGGGACAACCACCGCCCGGGATGGACTACCTTCCTGCGTCACCCCATCACTCACCTACTAACCGCTTGGTTCGGCGGCTCCACCACTCCCCCTCACTCCGAAGAGATCAGAGGCGGCTTCACGGCCTTAGCATCACGATGCTCGATGTTTGACGCTTCACAGCGGGTACCGGAATATCAACCGGTTATCCATCGACTACGCCTGTCGGCCTCGCCTTAGGTCCCGACTTACCCTGGGCAGATCAGCTTGACCCAGGAACCCTTAGTCAATCGGCGCACACGTTTCTCACGTGTGTATCGCTACTCATGCCTGCATTCTCACTCGTCAACCGTCCACAACTACCTTCCGGTGCTGCTTCACCCGGCAGACGACGCTCCCCTACCCATCACGATCCCCGTTGGGGGTACATATCGCAATGACACGACTTCGGCGGTACGCTTGAGCCCCGCTACATTGTCGGCGCGGAATCACTAGACCAGTGAGCTATTACGCACTCTTTCAAGGGTGGCTGCTTCTAAGCCAACCTCCTGGTTGTCTGTGCGACTCCACATCCTTTCCCACTTAGCGTACGCTTAGGGGCCTTAGTCGATGCTCTGGGCTGTTTCCCTCTCGACCATGGAGCTTATCCCCCACAGTCTCACTGCCGCGCTCTCACTTACCGGCATTCGGAGTTTGGCTAAGGTCAGTAACCCGGTAGGGCCCATCGCCTATCCAGTGCTCTACCTCCGGCAAGAAACACACGACGCTGCACCTAAATGCATTTCGGGGAGAACCAGCTATCACGGAGTTTGATTGGCCTTTCACCCCTAACCACAGGTCATCCCCCAGGTTTTCAACCCTGGTGGGTTCGGTCCTCCACGAAGTCTTACCTCCGCTTCAACCTGCCCATGGCTAGATCACTCCGCTTCGGGTCTTGAGCGTGCTACTCCATCGCCCTATTCGGACTCGCTTTCGCTACGGCTACCCCACTCGGGTTAACCTCGCAACACACCGCAAACTCGCAGGCTCATTCTTCAAAAGGCACGCAGTCACGAGATGCAGCAAGCTGCATCCGACGCTCCCACGGCTTGTAGGCACACGGTTTCAGGTACTATTTCACTCCCCTCCCGGGGTACTTTTCACCATTCCCTCACGGTACTATCCGCTATCGGTCACCAGGGAATATTTAGGCTTAGCGGGTGGTCCCGCCAGATTCACACGGGATTTCTCGGGCCCCGTGCTACTTGGGTGTCTCTCAAACGAGCCGCTGACGTTTCGACTACGGGGGTCTTACCCTCTACGCCGGACCTTTCGCATGTCCTTCGTCTACATCAACGGTTTCTGACTCGTCCCACGGCCGGCAGACCGTGGAAGAGAGATCCCACAACCCCCACGACGCAACCCCTGCCGGGTCTCACACGTCGTAGGTTTAGCCTCATCCAGTTTCGCTCGCCACTACTCCCGGAATCACGGTTGTTTTCTCTTCCTGCGGGTACTGAGATGTTTCACTTCCCCGCGTTCCCTCCACTTGCCCTATGTGTTCAGACAAGGGTGACAGCCCATGACGACTGCCGGGTTTCCCCATTCGGAAACCCCCGGATCAAAGCCTGGTTGACGACTCCCCGGGGACTATCGTGGCCTCCCACGTCCTTCATCGGTTCCTGGTGCCAAGGCATCCACCGTGCGCCCTTAAAAACTTGGCCACAGATGCTCGCGTCCACTGTGCAGTTCTCAAACAACGACCAACCACCCGTCACAACCCGCCGAAGCAGATTTTTACCGGGGCCGGCAACCGAAGACCCGACCAGACGGCCGTGCCCTCAGACACCCAACAGCGTGCCCGACACCCTCGCCGCTGAGATCCACGTTCCACGCCGAAGCAGTACTAGTGGTCCCAACCGGACCGAGTGTGCCGAATAATCAACGTTCCACCCATGAGCAACCAGCATCAGACATTCGCCGATGTACTGGCCTCTGACCGAGCGAACCCGGTAAGAAGTGCTCCTTAGAAAGGAGGTGATCCAGCCGCACCTTCCGGTACGGCTACCTTGTTACGACTTCGTCCCAATCGCCAGTCCCACCTTCGACAGCTCCCTCCCACAAGGGGTTGGGCCACCGGCTTCGGGTGTTACCGACTTTCGTGACGTGACGGGCGGTGTGTACAAGGCCCGGGAACGTATTCACCGCAGCAATGCTGATCTGCGATTACTAGCAACTCCGACTTCATGGGGTCGAGTTGCAGACCCCAATCCGAACTGAGACCGGCTTTTTGAGATTCGCTCCACCTCACGGTATCGCAGCTCATTGTACCGGCCATTGTAGCACGTGTGCAGCCCAAGACATAAGGGGCATGATGACTTGACGTCGTCCCCACCTTCCTCCGAGTTGACCCCGGCGGTCTCCTGTGAGTCCCCATCACCCCGAAGGGCATGCTGGCAACACAGAACAAGGGTTGCGCTCGTTGCGGGACTTAACCCAACATCTCACGACACGAGCTGACGACAGCCATGCACCACCTGTACACCGACCACAAGGGGGGCACTATCTCTAATGCTTTCCGGTGTATGTCAAGCCTTGGTAAGGTTCTTCGCGTTGCGTCGAATTAAGCCACATGCTCCGCTGCTTGTGCGGGCCCCCGTCAATTCCTTTGAGTTTTAGCCTTGCGGCCGTACTCCCCAGGCGGGGAACTTAATGCGTTAGCTGCGGCACCGACGACGTGGAATGTCGCCAACACCTAGTTCCCACCGTTTACGGCGTGGACTACCAGGGTATCTAATCCTGTTCGCTCCCCACGCTTTCGCTCCTCAGCGTCAGTAATGGCCCAGAGATCCGCCTTCGCCACCGGTGTTCCTCCTGATATCTGCGCATTTCACCGCTACACCAGGAATTCCGATCTCCCCTACCACACTCTAGCTAGCCCGTATCGAATGCAGACCCGGGGTTAAGCCCCGGGCTTTCACACCCGACGTGACAAGCCGCCTACGAGCTCTTTACGCCCAATAATTCCGGACAACGCTTGCGCCCTACGTATTACCGCGGCTGCTGGCACGTAGTTAGCCGGCGCTTCTTCTGCAGGTACCGTCACTTTCGCTTCTTCCCTGCTGAAAGAGGTTTACAACCCGAAGGCCGTCATCCCTCACGCGGCGTCGCTGCATCAGGCTTTCGCCCATTGTGCAATATTCCCCACTGCTGCCTCCCGTAGGAGTCTGGGCCGTGTCTCAGTCCCAGTGTGGCCGGTCGCCCTCTCAGGCCGGCTACCCGTCGTCGCCTTGGTGAGCCATTACCTCACCAACAAGCTGATAGGCCGCGGGCTCATCCTTCACCGCCGGAGCTTTCAACCCCCGCAGATGCCTGCAGGAGTGATATCCGGTATTAGACCCCGTTTCCAGGGCTTGTCCCAGAGTGAAGGGCAGATTGCCCACGTGTTACTCACCCGTTCGCCACTAATCCCCACCGAAGTGGTTCATCGTTCGACTTGCATGTGTTAAGCACGCCGCCAGCGTTCGTCCTGAGCCAGGATCAAACTCTCCGTGAATGCTTGCTCGGCCAGTAAATTAATACTGCCGGCGACACATCACGAGAGCGGAACCAGAGGGGAGGAATAGTCCCCTCGGTTCACAGCGTCCTCGCTGTGTTTTTTCAAAGGAACCTCGTCCCAGCAGATGCTGGAGACGGGGTATCAACATATCTGGCGTTGATTTTTGGCACGCTGTTGAGTTCTCAAGGAACGGACGCTTCCTTTGTACTCACCCTCTCGGGCTTTCCTCCGGGCTTCCCTTCGGTGTTTCCGACTCTATCAGATCTTTTTCCGATCCGATTTCCTCGGTGCTTTCCAGGTTTCCGCTCTCGCGTTTCCCTTTCCGGCGGTTCCGACTTTATCAGAACTTTTGAGCCGGTCTGGCCGGCCTTCGTTTCCGATTTATCGGGAGAGGCTTCTCCATGTTCGATCTTGTCGACATGTACAGAAGCAGATAGACGCTCACTGTCACCCTCGTGGACTCTGTCCATCTCTGGGCAACTGTTTGAATCTACCTCCTCACCGGACCCGTGTCAACGGCTCTGGTGCGGCGAAGAGGAGAGTAGCAGCTCGGCGGGCTCAAACGCACATCAGGCGGCGGTCGGCACGGTCGCGCTTCGCTCGATCGGCTCCACGTCCCCTGTGCCGCCGGCCCGTGCCGCTCGACCGCCGAGGACGTAGACGTAGGCCAGGAAGGCCAGCTCGGCGAGGATCCCGATGCCTATGCGGGCCCAGGTGGGCAGTCCCGACGGCGTGACGAAGCCTTCGATGGCGCCGGAGACGAAGAGAACGAGGGCCAGGCCGATCGCCATGCCCAGCGCGGCCCGGCCCTCTTCGGCGAGAGCGGCGCGGCGGGAGCGGGGACCGGGGTCGATGACCGTCCAGCCCAGGCGCAGCCCCGTACCGGCAGCGACGAAGACCGCGGTCAGTTCGAGCAGACCATGAGGGAGGACGAGGCCGAGGAAGGTGTCGAGGCGGCCGGCCGAGGACATCAGGCCGATGCCCACACCGAGGTTGAGCATGTTCTGGAAGAGGATCCACAGGACCGGCAGCCCCAGGAAGACGCCCAGGACCAGGCACATCGCGGCGGCCTGCGCGTTGTTCGTCCAGACCTGGGCGGCGAAGGCGGCCGCGGGGTGGCTGGAGTAGTAGGTCTCGTACTCGCCGCCGGGACGGGTGAGCTGCCGCAGTTCGTCGGGTGCCGCGATCGCGGCCTGCACCTCGGGGTGTGTCCCTATCCACCACCCCAGGAGTGCCGCGACGACGGTGGACACGAGTGCGGTGGGAACCCACCAGTGGCGAGCCCGGTAGACCGCCGCGGGGAACCCCTCCAGCAGGAAGCGGGTGACGTCCCGCCACGAGGCACGGCGGGTCCCCGTCACAGCGCTGCGCGCGCCCGCCACGAGCTGGCTGAGCCGGCCCGTCAGCTGCGGGTCGGGTGCGCTGGACTGGATCAGGGAGAGGTGGGTGGCGGTGCGCTGGTAGAGGGCGACGAGTTCGTCGGCCTCCATGCCGGTGAGCCTGCGCCTGCGGCGGAGCAGGGTGTCGAGGCGGTCCCATTCCGCTCGGTGGGCGGAGACGAAGACGTCCAGGTCCATCGTGCCTGCCTGCTCCTCGGCTGGTTGTTCGACAACTCGTCGGCTGTGTCAGCTTGTCCTACTGCGGCGCGGTCGCCCTCAGCTTGGCAGACTGGCCGTTCTCGGGGCAGGCCAGGGGAAGGACGACGGGCATGAGTGAGCTGGTGACGGGTGAGGCCGTGGCGCTGGAGGTGCGCCCGGCCAGGCTGCCCAGCAGGGCACTGGCGGTGCTGCTCGACCTGGTCGTGACGGTGATGGTCTACGTGGTCGTGTCCTTTGGCCTCCTCGCCGCTACGGCTTCCCTGGACGAGGCGGCGCAGATCGCGGTGTCGATCGGGACGTTCCTGCTCGTGCTGGTCGGGGGTCCGATAGCCGTGGAGACGCTCAGCCACGGGCGGTCCCTCGGAAAGATGGCCTGCGGGCTGCGGGTGGTCCGGGACGACGGCGGGCCGATCCGCTTCCGGCACGCGCTGGTGCGTGGCGCGATCGGTGTGGTCGAGATTCTGATGACGTTCGGGGCCGTCGCCTGCATCTCCTCGTTGGTGTCGGCGCGAGGGCGTCGGCTGGGTGACGTGTTCGCGGGCACCCTGGTCGTGCGGGAGCGGGTGCCGGCCGGGCAGGCGACCGCCGTGCCTCCGCCGCCGCCCTGGCTGGCGGGGCGTTTCTCGGAGCTCGATCTGTCGGCGGTGCCCGACGGGCTCTGGCTGGCGATCCGGCAGTACCTGACACGGATGCAGCACCTGGATCCGCGGGTCGGCTGGAACATGGCCGAACGGCTCGCCGCCGATCTCGTCGCCCTTACCGGGACTCCGGCACCGCGCGAGATCCCGCCGGCCATGTATCTGGCGGCGGTGCTGCAGGAGCGGCAGGCGCGTGAGGCCCGGCGCACGTTCGGCGGCGGCTACGGGGCCGGTGCGTTCGCGGCAGAGGGCGGGGTCCCGGTCGCCGGGTTCGGTGCGGCGCCCGGTGGTCCCGGCTTCCCGCCGCCGCAACCGCCGGTGTACGGCGCGCCGCAGTCGCAGGCGTACGGCGTCGGCGAGCACCCGGGTGCTCCCGTGTCCGCCGCCGCGGCCTCACCCGCCGCGCCTCAGGACACCCCCTCCTGGGGCGCCCCGGCCATGGATCTCCCGTCGCAGGACGCTGCCTTCGAGGACACGTCGCGGACCGAGCGTCCCGGTACCGGGTTCGTGCCGCCGGCCTGACGCGTCGGCCGCTCCGCCCCGCAGGCTCAGGAGTCGAAGACCGACGGGGGCGACTGGAGGTCTTCGAGCTCGATGCCGGGGGCTGCCAGAACCACGTCCCCGGCGATGTGCACGGTGTGCTGCTCGCCCGTGTCCAGGGCTGTGACCTGGTATTCGTCCACGGTCAGGGGCCCGTTGTCAGTGGCGTGTGCTTCTCTTTCCAGCAGAGCCCAGGACTGGTCCACGGTGCGGGGGGCGAGGACCGGATCCGTGAAGGCGACGAGGCGGACGCGGGTCGCGGAGGCAGAGGGGGTGAGGCGCAGGAGACGGGCGGTGGCGACGAGGAACGCGGGGGACGTGCCGGTGAAGGCGTGAGCGCGCGCAGTGCCTTCGATGGCATGGATGCCGGTGGGGTCGGTGCGGACCCAGGTGACGCCGTCGAGGGCGGCACCGCGCACCTGCCAGCTTCCCGCGTGGAGTTCGAGGCGAAGGGGACGGCCGAGATCGTCCAGGGCCAGGTCGACGGAGCCGTGATGAGTGCCCGAGGGGGTGGTCACCTGGGACACGTAGCGCCAGCCGGAGGGGCCGGGCGCGCACTGGAAGTGCTCTTCTGCGAGGGGGGTGTGATCGTGCGGATCGTGGAGCGAATAACGGCCGCGGGGCATGGGGGTCCTGGGGTGTGACGGGGTGGTCCGGCCGCCTCGGTGCTTCGGGCGGGCGGGCGGCGTGACGGCCGCCGGTCCGGTCGAAACGGCCGGTCCGGCCAAAGGGGCAGGCCCCCGACACGGGGGTGCGGGGGCCTGCCTCGAAGGACCTGGCTGAGACGCGGGGTGCGGCTCGGTGGCGGTCAGTAGCGGTAGTGGTCCGACTTGTACGGGCCGTCGACCTCCACGCCGATGTACGCGGCCTGCTCGGGGCGCAGCGTGGTGAGCTTGACGCCGAGGGCGTCCAGGTGGAGGCGCGCGACCTTCTCGTCGAGGTGCTTGGGCAGCACGTAGACACCGGTCGGGTACTCGTCGGGCTTGGTGTACAGCTCGATCTGGGCCAGGGTCTGGTCCGCGAAGGAGTTGGACATCACGAACGACGGGTGGCCGGTGGCGTTGCCCAGGTTCAGCAGGCGGCCCTCGGACAGCACGATGATCTTCTTGCCGTCCGGGAAGGTCCAAGTGTGGACCTGCGGCTTGACCTCGTCCTTGACGATGCCGGGGGTCTTGGCGAGGCCGGCCATGTCGATCTCGTTGTCGAAGTGGCCGATGTTGCCGACGATGGCCTGGTGCTTCATCTTCGCCATGTCGGAGGCGAGGATGATGTCCTTGTTGCCGGTGGTGGTGACGAAGATGTCGGCCGTCTCGACGACCTCGTCCAGCGTGGTGACCTGGTAGCCGTCCATCGCCGCCTGGAGGGCGCAGATCGGGTCGATCTCGGTGATGATCACGCGGGCGCCCTGGCCGCGCAGGGACTCCGCGCAGCCCTTGCCCACGTCGCCGTAGCCGCACACGACGGCGGTCTTGCCGCCGATCAGGACGTCGGTGGCGCGGTTGATGCCGTCGACCAGGGAGTGCCGGCAGCCGTACTTGTTGTCGAACTTCGACTTGGTGACGGCGTCGTTGACGTTGATCGCCGGGAACAGGAGGGTGCCCTCGCGCTGCATCTCGTACAGGCGGTGCACGCCGGTGGTGGTCTCCTCGGTGACGCCCCGGATCTCGGAGGCCAGCTGGGTCCACTTCTGGGGGTTCTCGCCCAGGGTGCGGTTCAGCAGCTCCAGGATGACGCGGTGCTCGTCGGACTCGGCGGTGTCGGGCGAGGGGACCTTGCCGTCCTTCTCGTACTCGACGCCGTTGTGGACGAGCAGGGTGGCGTCGCCGCCGTCGTCCAGGATCATGTTCGGGCCGCCGGTGGGGCTGTCCGGCCAGGTCAGCGCCTGCTCGGTGCACCACCAGTACTCCTCGAGGGTCTCGCCCTTCCAGGCGAAGACCGGAACGCCCTGCGGGTCCTCGGGGGTGCCGTGGGGGCCGACGGCGATGGCGGCGGCCGCGTGGTCCTGGGTGGAGAAGATGTTGCAGGACGCCCAGCGGACGCGCGCGCCGAGGGCCGTCAGGGTCTCGATCAGGACGGCGGTCTGCACGGTCATGTGCAGGGAGCCGGTGACGCGGGCGCCCTTGAGCGGCTGCTTCTCGGCGTACTCCGCACGGATGGTCATGAGGCCCGGCATCTCGTGCTCGGCGAGGGAGATCTCCTTGCGGCCGAACTCGGCCAGGGACAGGTCGGCGACCTTGAAGTCCTGTCGGTTCTCGACAGTCGTCATGGGGTGCTGCTCCTCGGGGTTGGGGCGAGGTGGGTACGGCTGATCTGCGCGGCGGCGGACACAGGGGTGCCCGAAGGAGACACAGGCATGCCCGCGTGCGCGCAGCGCAATCCGTCGGAGGCCCTCTCTCCCTCGGCCGGCCCCTGCTCGGGCCGCCCGACCGCCATCAGCAGCGACGTCTGGCTCCGACCCAAGCTACACCGCGAAGCGCGGCGGCCCACAGTCCGCGTCCGGACACTCCGGGCCGTTCGCGGGCCGTCGTGATCGTCGCCGGGCCGGGCGGGATCAGTGGCCTGTGGGGTGCGGGGCGGGGCCGCCCGGGGTGGCCTCGCGGTCCGGGCCCTTGGCCGCCTCGGCCTCGCTGTAGATGTCCGGTTCCAGGTAGATGACGCGGGCGATCGGGACGGTCGCGCGGATGCGGGCCTCAGCGGCGTCGATGGCAGCGGCGACGTCGGCGGCCGTGTCGTCGTGCCGGACGGCGATCTTGGCGGCGATGAGCAGTTCCTCGGGGCCGAGGTGGAGCGTGCGCATGTGGATGACGCCGGTGACGGTGTCGCCGTCGACCATGGCGGTCTCGATCTGCCGGACCACGTCGGTGCCGGCGGCCTCACCGAGCAGCAGGGACTTGGTCTCGGCGGCCAGGACGAGGGCGATCAGTACGAGCAGGGCGCCGATGCAGACCGTGCCGATGCCGTCCCAGATGCCGTCGCCGGTGAGCAGGGAGAGACCCACACCGCCGAGGGCGAGGACGAGGCCGATCAGCGCGCCGAAGTCCTCCAGGAGCACGACCGGCAGTTCGGGTGCCTTGGCGCGGCGGATGAACTGTGGCCAGGACAGCTTGCCGCGCAGTTGGTCGGCCTCCTTGATGGCCGTGCGGAAGGAGAAGCCCTCGGCGACGATCGCGAAGAGGAGGACGCCCACCGGCCAGTACCAGTGCTCCAGTTCGTGCGGGTGCCTGATCTTCTCGATGCCCTCGTAGACGGCGAACATGCCGCCGACGGAGAACAGGACGATGGAGACGAGGAAGGCGTAGACGTACCGCTCGCGGCCGTAGCCGAAGGGGTGCTGCGGGGTCGCCTCGCGCTGGGCCCGCTTGCCGCCGATCAGCAGCAGGAACTGGTTGCCGGAATCAGCGAGGGAGTGCACGCCCTCGGCGAGCATCGAGGAGGAGCCGCTGAAGGCGAACGCCACGAACTTGGCTGCCGCGATGGCGAGGTTGGCGCCGAGTGCCGCCATGATCGCCCTGGTACCGCCTGACGCGCTCATCTGTTCGCGTGGTCCCTTCGCCGTCGTACGCCGTCGCGGCCGTGTCCCGTGCTCGGCCGGTGGGTCATTGTGGCAGCCCGGTCCGGCGGCGGTACGCGGGCGGCGGCCTCCCGGGCCGCCGCCCGGGAGGTCATACGACGACGGTGGCGCGGAACAGGGTGCCGGTGCCGGATGCCCCGGCCTTCTCGCCGGCCGGGACGAACACGGACTGCCCCGGGGTCAGTTGCTGCTCGCCGGCCCGGACGGAGCCGGTCGTGCAGAGCAGGATCTGCGGGGTGCCGAGGGTGAGGTCGACGTCGGCGGTGCCCTCGGACAGGACGTAGCGGGAGAGGCGGAACTCGTCGACGGGGGTGTCGTAGACCTCCTCGCCGTCGGGGCCGGCTTCCGGGGACATGATGCCGGGGTCGCCTGCCTCGAAGCGGACGATGCGCAGGAGTTCGGGGACGTCGACGTGCTTGGGGGTCAGGCCGCAGCGCAGGACGTTGTCGGAGTTGGCCATGATCTCCACGCCCAGGCCGTCGAGGTAGGCGTGCGGGATGCCGGCGCCGAGGAAGACCGCCTCGCCCGGCTTGAGGCGGAAGTGGTTGAGGAGCATCGCGGCCAGCACGCCCGGGTCGCCCGGGTAGTGGCGGGCGATGCCGGCGTAGGGGGCGTGGTCGCCGCCGAGGCGGGCGCAGGCGGCCGCGGCCTCGGTGACCGTCGCGGCCATCTCCTCGCGGTCGGCGGTGAGGAGCGCGGTGAGGACCTCGCGCAGGGCGGCTTCCTCGGGGCGGGTGCGCAGCACCTCGATGTACGGCTTGAGGGAGTCGACACCGAGGGCTTCGAGCAGGTCGGCGGCCCGGTTCGGCGCGCGGAAGCCGCACAGGCCGTCGAACTCGGTGAGTGCGCAGACCAGTTCGGGTTTGTGGTTGGCGTCCTTGTAGTTGCGGTGCGGGGCGTCGGCGGGGACGCCTCGGCGCTCCTCGTCGGCGTATCCCTCCTTGGCCTGCTCCAGGTCGGGGTGGACCTGGAGGGAGAGCGGGGCGCCGGCGGCGAGGATCTTGAGCAGGAAGGGCAGATTCGGGCCGAACTTCGCGACCGTCCCGGCGCCGAGTTCCTCCTCGGGGCCGGCGTCGATGACGTCGGCGAGGGTGCCGCGTGCGGTGCGCGAGGGTGCGCCCGGGTGGGCCCCCATCCACAGCTCCGCCTGGGGCTCGCCGCTCGGTTCGACACCCAGCAGGTGCGGGATGGCGGTGGTGGAACCCCAGGCGTAGGGGCGGATCGTGTTGTCGAGGCGGTCCATGCGCTTCTCTCTGCGGTTCTGGGCTGTTCTCGGCTGTTCTCAAGGACAGATCAGGTGCCGGAGGCGAGCGCCAGGTAAACGGCGGTGAAATCCGTGACGGCGATCAGTTCCGCGAGGCTCTCGATCTCGTCGCCGGGGCCCGGCTCCAGTTCGCTGATCGGCGTGTCGTGGCTGAGGGCCAGGTCCCGGGCGGCCGGGGCCGCGGTCAGGCCGCCCAGCGGGCGGTCGCGCAGCAGTACCACGCGCGCGTGCAGGGCGGGCCGTTCCTCGACGCGGTCGCGGAAGAAGTCGTCCGGGTCGGCGCTGGCGGCCAGCGGACCGGCGAGCAGCGCGGTGTGCGCGGCGAGGGCCTCGGGCAGTTCGGCGACGACCGCGGGGATGCCGGACAGTTCGGCGAGCCCGGCGGCGAAGCGGCGCCCCGCGGGTCCCGCGGAGGCGCCCTCGGTCCAGATGACCGGCAGCGCGTCGGCGAGTTCGGCGGCGAGGGTCTTGGCCGGGTTGCTGTAGGTGACGATGGCGGGTCCGCAGCGCTCGGCGATCTGGTCGAGCCGGTCGGCGACCTTCTCCAAGGCGTCGGGCGGGGCGGCGAGCAGGCCGACGCGGTCCAGGAGGGCCAGCAGCGGTGTGAGCAACGCCCACAGGACCCCCGGGGCGGATCCGGCGAGGGGTTCGTCGTGGTCGTAGGGGGCCGTGGCCATGGGGATGAACAGGCCGCGGGCGCCTTCGAGGGCCTCGGCGAGCGGGGTTCCGGCCGGGGCCACGGCGACGACCGTGCAGCCGCGCCGGTAGGCCTGCTCGGCGAGCAGGGACAGGCTCGGTTCGGTGCCGTCAGGGGTGGCGATCAGCAGCAGGTCGACGGAGCCGGCCCAGCCGGGCAGCTCCCAGCGCAGGGCGCCGGCTGCGGAGGCCACGCCCGTGGGCGCCAGCCGGGTCACGGGGCTGCCGGCGCCGGCGAGCGTGCCGAGCAGGTCGGCCGCGTGGGTGGCGGCGGCTCCGGGGCCGACGATCAGGACGGCGCGGGGGCGGCCGTCGGGCCTGAGGCCGGCCACTCCGGCCTCGGTGGCGTTCCGGGCGGCGGTCCGGACGCGGGCACCGGCCTCGGCGGCACCGCGGAGCAGTCCGCGACTGTCGGCGGCGGCGAGCCCCTCAGGGGCGTCGAGCAGCGATTCGTCGAGCATGGGCGGCAGCCTCCCGATCGGGCACCGAGCGCCTGGTCGTCTTCGTGCGGGCAGCGGAAGTCGTCCGGACGAGGCGGTGGGCCTCCTCCGGACGAGCCGGTGTCACGCCGGGCGGCGGGCCTCGTCGACCAGCAGGACGGGGATGCCGTCGCGGACGGGGTACGCCAGACCGCAGTCCTGCCCGGTGCAGACCAGCTCGGCTTCCTGCTCCTTGAGGGGGGCGTGGCAGGCCGGGCAGGCGAGGATCTCCAGGAGGCCGGCTTCGAGCGGCATGGGGTTTCCCTTCGGGCGGCGGGATGGACGCGTCGGTGCGGTCGTACGGACGTGCCTGGTCAGCGTACCGCCGGTGGCGGCGGCATGGCGGGGGCGGGCCGGGGCCCGCATGCCGCGGCCCGCCTCCACCGGGGTGAACGGTCTCTCAGCCCCGGATGATCGCGAGGGCCTCGTCGCGCACCTTGGCCATCGTCGGCTCGTCGCGGGCCTCGGCGTTCAGCCGCAGGAGCGGTTCGGTGTTGGACGGGCGGACGTTGAACCACCAGTCGGCGGCGCTGACCGTGAGACCGTCGAGTTCGTCGAGGGTGACGTCCGCGCGGCCTTCGTAGGCCGACCTGATCGCTGTGAGGCGGGCGGCCTGGTCGTCGACCGTGGAGTTGATCTCGCCGGAACCGGCATAGCGGTC
This sequence comes from Streptomyces sp. NBC_01788, assembly GCF_035917575.1. GTDB lineage: Bacteria > Actinomycetota > Actinomycetes > Streptomycetales > Streptomycetaceae > Streptomyces. The sequence goes on from NZ_CP109090.1 coordinate 3,253,380, forward strand.
GTACTGGGCGACGAGGGCGGACAGCGGGCCGTCCTGGCCGCCGAGGGCCGCGAGGACGTGCAGGGCGGCGAGCATGCCGGTGTCGGCGTTCCAGAAGTCCTTGAAGTAGTAGTGCGCGGAGTGCTCGCCGCCGAAGATCGCGCCGGTCCTCGCCATTTCGGCCTTGATGAAGGAGTGGCCCACGCGGGTGCGGGCGGGCGTGCCGCCGTTCTCCTCGACCACCTCCGGGACCGACCAGGAGGTGATGAGGTTGTGGATGATCACGCCCTTGCCGCCGTTCTTCCCCAGTTCGCGGGCGGCGACCAGTGCGGTGATCGCGGACGGGGAGACCGGCTCGCCGCGCTCGTCGATCACGAAGCAGCGGTCGGCGTCGCCGTCGAAGGCGATGCCGAGGTCGGCGCCCTCCGCGCGGACCCGCTTCTGGAGGTCGACGAGGTTGGCCGGGTCGAGGGGGTTGGCCTCGTGGTTGGGGAAGGTGCCGTCCAGTTCGAAGTACATCGGGACGAGGTCGACGGGCAGGCCGTCGAAGACGGTCGGGACGGTGTGGCCGCCCATGCCGTTGCCCGCGTCGACGACGACCTTCAGGTGGCGCAGGGAGTCCAGGTCCACGAGGGAGCGCAGGTAGGCGGCGTAGTCGTGCAGCGTGTCACGCCGGCTGATCGTCCCCTGCCGGGCGGCCGGCTCCGGGGCGCCCGAGGCGAGCCACCGCTCGACCAGTTCGCGGATGTCCGCCAGTCCGGAGTCCTGGCCGACGGGGGCCGCGCCCGCGCGGCACATCTTGATGCCGTTGTACTCGGCCGGGTTGTGCGAGGCCGTGAACATCGCGCCGGGCAGGTCCAGGGCGCCGGAGGCGTAGTAGAGCTGGTCCGTGGAGCACAGTCCGATCCCGGTGACGTCGGCGCCGTGACGGGCCGCGCCGCGGGCGAAGGCGCGGGCCAGGCCGGGCGAGGAGGGCCTCATGTCGTGGCCGGTCACGAGGGCCTCGGCGCCGGTCACCTGGGCGAAGGCCGCACCGAAGAGCTCGGCCAGCGACTCGTCCCACTGATCCGGGACCACCCCGCGTACGTCGTACGCCTTCACGATCTGCGACAGATCAGCAGCCACGGCAAGCCCTTCTGAGGTCCTATCGGTCACCACAAACTACCGTCGGTGCGCGAACACGAGGCAGCGAAGGCGCGGGGCACGGGTGACGGAAGGAGTGCGCGGCCGGACGCGGTCAGTTGTCGGGCGAGCGCAGCACGCGCAGGTGGCCGCGGCGAGCGACCTCCATCGGGTCCGCGGTACGCGCTCCGCCACCGGCCTCGGCCGCCCGTTCCTGGGGCCTGGCGGCCTCGCGCACGGCGTTGGCAAGCGCTTCCAGATCGTCGCCACTGGGCCGCGCGGGAGCCGAGCCGTCGAGGAGCCGGACGACCTCCCAGCCGCGCGGGGCGGTGAGGCGCTCGGAGTGTTCGGCGCACAGGTCGTAGCAGTGGGGTTCGGCGTAGGTCGCGAGCGGGCCGAGGACAGCGGTCGAGTCGGCGTAGACGTACGTCAGCGTCGCTACGGCGGGACGGCCGCAAGCGGTGCGCGAACAGCGACGTACAAGGCTCACGACGTTGGACGGTACCGCACTCTTGAGCGGGCCGCGACGACTCTCCACCAGGCCACTCCACCGTGTCGCGGCATGAAACGTCCCGGAAGCGCCTTCTGTCACACTTCCCTGACCTGCGCGAACGCTGCCTGACGGGACCTCGGGCAAGTCACATCCGGTCACGACCGGGTACAAAATCAGTCAATTACCTTGATATTGACGGTCCCGTAGAGATATGGAATCGAGCCCCAGCTTGGCTGAAATGCTCACTGTCACGCAGGCCGTGACGCGGCGTCGGGCGCGGTGTCCGGGATGGCGCGCGATGTCCGGGATGACGCGTGGAGCCGGGCGCGCGGGGACGCCGGGGACTACCCTTCAGCAGTGATGGACAACCGTGTACCGCCCCGTGCCGCCGGCCCCGGGCCCCGACGACGTGATCGCCACGGCCGGGGCATGCGCGGCCCGATCGCCCCGCCGCAGGTGCCCCTCGCCGCGAGCCGTGCCGAGGCGTTCGCGGATCTGGTGCAGGACTCCGTGGACCGGCTGGAGCGGCGCTGGCCGCAACTGGCCGACATCGACTTCTTCGTGGTGGAGGTGCCGCGGCTGGACGGGCCGGGGCAGGCGTGGAGCGACGAGGTGGTGCCGCTCGGGGGTACGGTCGCGTCGCGCGAGGGCCGACGCGCGCGCGTGGTGGTCTACCGGCGGCCGGTGGAGATCCGCACCAAGGGCCGCGACGAGCGGGCCGCCCTGGTGCACGAGGTCGTGGTCGAACAGGTGGCCGAGCTGCTGGGGCTGACCCCGGAGACGGTCGACCCCCGGTACGGCGAGGACTGACCGCCCCGCCGCGACGAGGAGCGCCCCTGCCCGCCGGGGGCCGCCCGGCTCACTTCTGCAGCACCGACAGGTCCTGCTCCGCGTGCGGCACCGCCACCATCCCCCGGTCGTCCGGCAGCGTCTGGATCGTGAAGCCGGAGCTGCCCTCCCGCGACGCCGTGAGGGTGCGCGCCCCGTAGACCGGGCCGCCGGAGACCCGCTCCACCGTGACCGCGTACGTCCCCTTCAGACCGGACGGCACCGGCGGGACGATGTCCTGGGTCGTCCCCTCCTTGATCGTGTAGGTCTTCGACACGGCCGTGCCGCCGCCGCTGCCCGCCGACGCGGTGACCTTGACCTCCGCGGTGGCGGTGGGAGCCGTCAGCGACAGCGTCGAGCCCTTGGCGCTGTTGTCCGGCGAGGTCGCCCGGGTCACGACCGGGCCGGTCGCCGGGATGAACGCCGTCTCCTGCCGGTCGCCCTTGCCCCGCAGGATCCGCAGCGCCGCGACCACGGGCACCGACCGCGAGGTCGGGGTCAGCACCAGCGAGCCCGCCTCCTCGCGCGTGACCTCACCGAGCTCGACGACGGTCGTCGTCCCGCCCTTGAGGTGGACCGTCTCGTGCCCCGCGGGCGTGATCAGCCCGGACGGGGAGGCGAGGCGCACCGTCAGGTCGGCGTCGGAGTCGGCGGGCGTGAAGGCGACCAGCCTTACGTCCGTGGCGTCCTTGGGGATGCCCGGGAGCACCAGGCTGCCCGCCGGGTCGGCCGAGGCCGCCAGCCAGTCCCCGCCCAGACTGTTGTCGAGGGACTGCACCGCCGCCCCGACCCGGCCGCTGCGCACGCTCACGTGCACGGTGAGGTCCTGCTGCGGGGAATCGGCGAGCGTGGAGAGCAGGACCGGCTCGCTGGAGTGCGCCGGAACGGTGATGCCCTCGCCGGCGGGCGACTTCACGACGCCCTCCGTGCCGTAGAGCTGGATGTCGACGACGGCCGGGGAGTCGTCCGGGTTGGTGAGGTGGATGTAGTCGGACCTGCCGGCGGCCGTGCTGGCGCCGGGGAACCAGAACTGTGTGTCCGGCGGGGTGCAGGTCACGCCCAGGAGGCCGCGGCCGGCGCCCACGGTGACCTCGGTGGTCTGCTGCACCGTCCAGCCGGGTGCGAACTTGCCCTCGGCCGTGCCGATCAGCGCGGTCCCGTCCCCGCCCGAGATGTCGGCGGTGACGGGGGTGCCGGGCTCCTTGGGCTCCAGGACGGACTTGGCGGTCTTGTTCTTTCCGCCGTCCTTGGTCCCGCCCTTGGCCGTGCCCTTCCCGGCGCCCGTGTCCGACGCCTCGGCGGCGGGCAGCAACTGGGCCTTGCCCGTGCTGCCGGTGCCCGTGGTCACGGGGGTGAAGGACGCGTACGTGGTGTCGGCTATGTCCGAGGTGCTCGGCGCCGGGCACACCAGGGTGGTGCGCTCGACCGGCAGTTGCGCGGCCGCCGTGGCGGTGCCGGCGCCCGTGGCCTCCGGCGTCTCCAGCGCGGCGAATCCGGTGACGGCGGCGAGCGCGGTCACGCCGGCGATCAGGGACAGGGTCGTGCGGTTCACTGCTGGCTCCCGTCGGGGCGCTCATTGCCGTTGCCGTGCGGGTGATGCTGAGCCGGGTCGTACGGCTCCTCGTATCCCTGGTGATACGTCGTCTGGTCGTACGGCGCCGCCGGCGTCCGGCCGTCGTAGCCGTACGGGTCGTACTGGGTGCCCGGGTACGGGTCGGCCTGGTACGCCTGGTCGTAGCCGCCCGCCGGGTACTGCTGGGGCTGGGCGCCCTGGTACTGGCCGTCGTCCTGGTACTGGTTGTCGCCGTAGGCGCCGTACTCGGCCGTGGCTCCCGCGTAGGCGGTGGTGTCCCACTCGTCGTAGGCCTGCTGGTGCGGGACGGCGGCGGGTGCCTCGTCCGGGGCGGCAGGCGGCACGGTGCCCGGTTCCGGCGCGAACTCCGCCTTTCCGGGCTCCTGCTGCCCGGGCTCCTCCGGACCGAACCCCTCGTGACCGGCCTCGTCCTGTCCGGCCTCCTCGGCCTCGGCCTGGGCCCGGAGCCTTCGGGCCCGGCGGCCCTCTCCGGCGACGGCCTCGGCGGGAACGAGCTCCTCCTCGGGCAGGTCGTCGTCGACGTCACGGCGCCTGCCGGGCAGGGCGAGCACGACGAGGACGACGGCGAGGGCACCCTGGGCCCACAGCCAGGCGGTGTGGGCGAACGGGTCCTCGAAGGTGACGTCCAGCTTGCCGCCGGAGGCGGGCAGCTGGAAGCCCTGGGCCCAGCCGTCGACGGTGGTGCGAGTGAGCGGCTTGCCGTCCAGGGTGGCCGTCCAGCCCGCGTCGGCGGAGTCGGCCAGGCGCAGCACGCGGCCCTCGGCCCCGGACGGGATGGTGGTGTGGATCTCGACGGGTCCCGCGGCGACGGGTTCGGCGGTGCCCGAGCCCGAGGCGGACACGACGGCGGCGCGCGAGACCTCCCGGTTCACCCGCCACAGGGCGCTGCCGTCCTGCTGGCTGAGCCGGGTGAGGCCGGGCGTGGCGTCCAGGACACGGCTGACGTCGCGGGGCGCGCCCTTGTGGACCAGGACGTAGCGCACGGCGTAGCCGCCGAGCTGGCCGGCCTGGTCGGCGCCGGAGCCGGCGACCAGGTTGGCGACGACCTTGTCCAGCTGCTGGTTCGCGCCGTTCACCGCGGCGAGTTCGGCGTCGCCCATGCGGGCGCCGGAACCGCGTACGAGCATGTAGCCGACGTGTGCGGGCGAGTCGCTGTCGAGGACCAGGGTGCGGGCCTGGTCGCGGGTGGCGCTCTCCTCGGCGACGAACGCGGGCACCTGCACGGGGTCGCGCCGCTCCACCGGGCCGTCGGCGCCGCCGATCATCCAGCCGGCGGCGACGAGCAGGGGTCCGGCGGCCGAGGCGAAGGCGATGAGCGCGGCGACCGGCTGGCGCCAGCCGAAGCTCTGCTCGGCCACGCGGGCGCGTGCCCCGTCGGCGCCGATCACGGCGGCGGCGAGGAGGGCGAGGCCGTAGACGAGGGTGGCCGGGCCGGCCCAGGTGGAGCCGTTGGACAGCACGGCGAAGACGAGCGCCACCAGGGCGACCGCCCAGGCCGTCCAGATCGCGAACTGGCGCTCGGAGCGCAGCAGGGCGGCCAGCGCGGCCAGGACGATGCCGATGAGCATCAGCCCGTGCATGGTGCCGGGGCCGCCGGGACCGGCGCCGAGCAGGTCGAGCGCGGAGGCTGCCGAGGCGCCGTACTCCAGGCCGGCCTCGTGGAAGAAGCCGAACGGCAGCAGCGACAGCGACCAGGGCGCGAGGACCAGCAGCGGGGTGCCCAACTGGGCCAGGAAGCGCAGCCCGTGGGCCACGATGTCGTCGCGGCGGACGACCAGCACGCCGAGGCCGAGCAGCAGCGCGATGGGCCACACGATCGGCGTGAACGCGGTGGTGATGGTCAGCAGCAGGGCGTACGCCCAGGTGGCGCGCCAACTGCCGCGGGCGCCGGGGGCTTTGGCGAGGCCGCCGGCCGCGACGCCCGCTCGGGCGATCAGCGGCAGCAGCACGGCCAGCACGGCGGTGCCGATGCGGCCGCCGGCCAGCGCGCCGGTGGTGGCGGGCAGGAAGGCGTAGGCGACGGCGGCCCAGGCGCGCAGCAGACGGGAGGGGACCAGCGGGCGGGAGGCGAAGTACGCCGTGAACCCGGCCAGTGGGACCGATCCGACCAGCAGGACGGTGACCGCGAGTCCGCTCGAGCCGAGCAGCAGGGAGGCGAGCATCGCGACCATCGCCAGGTACGGCGGCGCGGACGGGGTGCCGCCCGCGCCCACCGGGTGCCAGGAGTCGAGGTAGCGCGACCACAGTTCGGCGGAGTCGGCGGGTGCGGGCATCAGGGCCCCGCCCGCGAGCGCGCCGCCGCCGAGCAGGCCGCGGCAGGCGGCCAGGGAGGCGAGCAGCAGCACCAGGAAGAGCACCGGGCCGGGTTTGCGGGCGATGCGCTTGAGGCGGGCGAACTGCTCGACCTCGAGGAAGTCGGCGTCGTCGCCGCCGGGCCCCGACTCGATCGCGCTACCGTGCCGGCCGGCCGCGGACGCCTCGGCGTCGGAGCCGCCCACGAAGTTGCCGGCCACCTGTTCCACCGTGGCGCGGATGGTGGCACCCGGCGGCGGGAGCAGCGCCCGCAGCTCGCCCTTGTCGATCTGCGGCCTGCCGCGTCTGCCGCGGCCCGCGATGATCCGCTCGGGCCGGAACAGGACGCTCATCAGGCCGCGGATCTCGTCCACCGCCTGTCCCGGGACCTTGCCGACGAGGTAGGCGACGGTCCGCAGCAAGGTGCCAAGGACGAGCCGCAGCAGGACCCAGGGCAGTGCCGCCGTACGGACGTTGACGAGCAGGGTGTAGACGGCGCCGGCCTTGTCGACCTTGTGCGGGGAGGCGGCGGTGCGGCCGGCGCAGTCGACGGTGCGTCGCTCCCGGGAGGCCGCCTCGGCGTGCCGTACGACGGCTTCGGGGGCGACCAGGACACGGTGGCCGGCGGAGATGGCACGCCAGCACAGGTCGACGTCGTCGCGCATCAGGGGGATCCGGCGGTCGAACCCGCCCAGTTCCTCGAAGATGTCACGCCGGATCAGCATTCCGGCGGTGGACACCGACAGCACGGGCCGTACGTGGTCGTGCTGTCCCTGGTCCTGCTCGCGCCGGTCGAGTCCGGTCCAACGGCGGCCGGAGTTGGCGATGCTGACGCCCACTTCGAGGAGCTGCCTGCGGTCGTACCAGCCGCGCAGCTTGGGGCCGACGACGGCCACGTCGTCGCGACCGAGTTCGTACTCGTTGTCCACGACGCGCAGCAGCTCGGCCAGGGCGTCGGGTTCGGGTGCGCAGTCGTCGTGCAGCAGCCACAGCCACTGCACCGGCTCCCCGTGGGGCAGTTCGGGCAGGTCGTAGGCGTCGTCGCGCCAGGTGCGCGTGACGGGGTCCCAGCTGCTGGGGCGCTTGAGGTAAGGCAGGTCGTCCGGGGTGAGGACCGGGGCGCCGTGGAGGGCCTCCTCGACGGCCTGTCCGAAGCCGGTGCGCCTGGCGAGGTGCACGACGCGGTCGGGGCCGAGGGCGTCGGTGACCACCTGGGCGGACTCGTCCCCGCTGCCGGTGTCGGCGGCCACGGCGTACTGGACGGGGCGCTCCTGGCCGAGCAGGCCGGCGAGCGCGTCGGGCAGCCAGCGGGCGCCGTCGTGGGAGACGAGCACGGCGGTGACGACGTGGCGCGGGTACTCCGGTGTGCCGGTCTGGTCGGACACCGTCGCGCGCGCCAGGTCGGGCGCTGGGGCAGCGCCGTCGTAGTGGGCTGCCGTATGGCTGTGCACGGACATCGAGATACGGGCCCCGGTTCGGTGGTCTGCGGTGGACGCCCGCGCCCGCTGGGTGCAGGGGGGCGTGTCGGACGAGCGACCACACTATCGGCTGGCCAACAGGGCGGCCCGCCGCCTGTGGATAACCCACCTGCGACGGGCCGTTCGTGACGTTTTTCGGGGGAAGCGAGCGGAGCCTGCGGTGGTCCGGCGGTCAGACGGCGGCCTTCTTCAGCCGGCGGCGCTCCCGCTCGGACAGGCCTCCCCAGATGCCGAAGCGCTCGTCGTTGGCGAGGGCGTACTCGAGGCACTCGGAGCGGACCTCGCAGGCGAGGCAGACCTTCTTGGCCTCGCGGGTCGAGCCGCCCTTCTCGGGGAAGAAGGACTCGGGGTCGGTCTGGGCGCACAGCGCGCGCTCCTGCCAGCCGAGCTCCTCGTCCGCGTCGTCGACCAGCAGTTGCTGCACCAGCTCGGTCATGTGCGCCCCTCGTCTGTCTTTCGCGTCCCCGTGATGCAGCCGTTATCTGTCCGGCTGAACGACACGAGTGAAATTACAAGTGTGCTGCTCCGGGCGAGTCAAGCCGAGATCTGCTATTGAGCCCCTTATTCACTCTGCGGAACCAAGGCCATGCGGAAAGTGTTCAAATCGGGATAAACCCTGACACGCCGCCGAGGCCCCGAGGGTCTCGCACCCCGCGCGGAGCCCGCACAGGGAAGGACGACCCGGACTTCGATCTCGTTCCGGCACATGCACCGAAGCGACCCGGATCACGGTCTGATCACGGGATCGTAACGGGGCTTGCGCGCCCGGCATGGACGCCATGTGTCCCGGTGGCCCCACGAGCAAACCTTTCACCTGTGAGATGAACCGGATGAGGTGAAACATGTCCCACATTCCGGGCGTCAGGTTGACAGTGAAGGTGTGAGCCGCTGTCCTTGAGGGCATGCTCGCGAACTCGGTACTCACCACGACCCGCACCGCCGGGTCCCGCGGTGCTGCCCACGTTCGCCACAGCTGTCGCTGTTGCGGCTGTTGAGCCCCACGCGCGCACGCGTGCTCCAGCCGTCGTCCGGCCCTTCGCGGCCGGGCCCCCGTTCCCTCTGACCTTCTTTCACCGAGGAACCACCCCACCCTCATGAACAGCGACAGCGACCTCCAGATCGCCGGCGACATCCTCGAAGTCCCGCACCTGCTCCAGTCCCCCCGCGAACACCCCTCGACCGTGGCCGAGTTCGTCGGACTGGCCCGCTCCATCGCCGCCGACCGCGCCCAGTGGGCGCACCTCGTCCGCTACGACGCGACGACCCGCTGGTACCACCGGCTGCGCACCGGCCCGGGCTACGAGGTGTGGCTGCTGTCCTGGGTGCCCGGACAGGGCAGCGGACCGCACGACCACGGTCCCTCCTCCGGCGTGCTCACGGTCCTGGAGGGCGAGCTGACCGAGCGCACCGCGCGGGCCACCCGCACGTTGGGCGCGGGGGCGGTGGGGGTCCCCCCGCTCGAGCGAAGCCGAGAGTGGGGGAGGGTGTTCGCGCCCGGCTACGTGCACGAGGTCGTCAACGACACGCTGGAGCCGGCGGTCAGCCTGCACGTGTACTTCCCCGGTCTGACCGAGATGCCCATGCACCCCCGGTCCTCGACCGGGGCGGCCCACTCCGCCGCCCGGTGCGCGGGTGCCTTCCCCGACCCGGCGGGCGCGACCAGCGCCTGAGCCGCCCGCGCGGGGGCATGCCCCTGGTCCACGGGCCGCCGCGCGTCGGCTTCCTCGTCCACAGACCGCGGACCTGTCCCTTGTCCACAGGCCGCCACGCGTCGGCCCGGCGGCTGACACACTGTTTCCATGCGGATTGTGGTTCTGGCAGGCGGCATCGGTGGTGCCCGGTTCCTGCGCGGTCTGAAGCGGGCCGTGCCGGACGCGGACGTCACGGTCATCGGCAACACCGGTGACGACATCCACCTCTTCGGGCTGAAGATCTGCCCGGACCTGGACACGGTGATGTACACGCTCGGCGGCGGCATCGACGAGGAGCAGGGCTGGGGCCGGGCCGAGGAGACCTTCCATCTCAAGGAGGAGCTCGCGGCGTACGGCGTCGGACCGGACTGGTTCGGCCTCGGCGACCGCGACTTCGCCACGCACATCGTGCGCACTCAGATGATCGGCGCCGGGTACCCGCTCAGCGCGGTGACCGAGGCGCTGTGCGAGCGGTGGAAGCCGGGGGTGCGGCTGATCCCGATGACCGACGACCGGGTGGAGACGCATGTCGCGGTCACGCTGCCCGACAGCGGGGCCACCCCGGGGCCCGGCGAGCGCAGGGCCGTCCACTTCCAGGAGTACTGGGTGCGACTGCGGGCCTCGGTGCCGGCCGACGCGGTGGTGCCGGTCGGCGCGGAGCAGGCCAAGCCGGCGCCCGGCGTGCTGGAGGCGATCGCCGCGGCCGACGTGATCCTCTTCCCGCCGTCCAACCCCGTCGTCTCCATCGGCACCATCCTCGCGGTGCCCGGCATCCGGGAGGCCATCGCCGACGCCGGGGTACCGGTGGTCGGCCTGTCCCCCATCGTCGGGGACGCGCCGGTGCGCGGCATGGCCGACAAGGTCCTCGCCGCGGTGGGCGTGGAGTCCACGGCCGCGGCGGTGGCCGAGCACTACGGCTCGGGTCTGCTGGACGGCTGGCTGGTCGACACGGTCGACGAGGCCTCCGTCGAGCGGGTCGAGGCCGCGGGCATCCGGTGCCGGGCGGTGCCGCTGATGATGACCGACGTCGACGCCACCGCCCGGATGGCGGACGAGGCACTCACGCTGGCCGAGGAGGTGCGCGGGGCATGAGCGGCACGACGGAGCAGTCACCGGCCGCCCCGGAGTTCCGGGTCTGGGCGGTGCCCGGGCTGCCCGAGGTCGCGCAGGGCGACGATCTGGCCAAGCTCATCGCCGGCGCGGAACCCGGGCTGGCCGACGGGGATGTGCTGCTCGTCACCTCGAAGATCGTCTCCAAGGCCGAAGGACGGCTGCTCCACGCGGCCGACCGGGAGGCCGCCATCGACGCCGAGACCGTACGGGTCGTGGCCCGGCGCGGGCCGCTGCGGATCGTGCAGAACCGGCAGGGGCACGTCATGGCGGCCGCCGGAGTCGACGCGTCCAACACCCCTTCAGGCACCGTCCTGTTGCTCCCGGAGGACCCGGACGCGTCCGCGCGTGCCATCCGGGACGGGCTGCGCGACGCACTCGGGGTCACCGTCGGCGTGCTCGTCACCGACACCTTCGGGCGGCCCTGGCGCGCGGGGCTGACCGACGTCGCCATCGGCGCCGCGGGCGTGCGCGTGCTGGACGATCTGCGCGGCGGCACCGACGCCCACGGCAACCCGCTGAGCGCCACCGTCGTCGCCACCGCCGACGAACTCGCCGCCGCGGGCGACCTGGTCAAGGGCAAGGCCACCGGGCTGCCCGTCGCCGTGGTGCGCGGGCTGCGGCACGTGGTGGCGGAGGAGGACGGGGAGGACGGGGAAGGAGCGCGGGCCATGGTGCGGGACGCGCGCGACGACATGTTCCGGCTGGGGACCTCCGAGGCCGTGCGGGAGGCGGTGACCCAGCGGCGTACCGTGCGGTCCTTCACCGACGAGCCCGTCGACCCCGGCGCGGTACGGCGGGCGGTGACCGCGGCGGTGACCGCGCCCGCGCCGCACCACACCACGCCGTGGCGGTTCGTGCTGCTCGAGTCCGCGCAGTCGCGTACCCGGCTCCTCGACGCGATGCGCGAGGCGTGGATCGCGGACCTGCGACGGGACGGGAAGAGCGAGGAGTCGATCGCCCGGCGGATCCGGCGCGGGGACGTGCTGCGCAACGCGCCGTACCTCGTGGTGCCCTGCCTCGTCATGGACGGCTCGCACGAGTACGGCGACGAGCGCCGGGACGGCGCCGAGCGGGAGATGTTCGTGGTCGCCGCCGGGGCCGGGGTGCAGAACTTCCTGGTCGCGCTGGCCGGGGAGCGGCTCGGCTCGGCGTGGGTGTCCTCGACGATGTTCTGCCGGGACGTGGTGCGCGAGGTGCTGGGGCTGCCCGAGGACTGGGATCCGATGGGAGCGGTCGCCGTCGGGCATCCTGCGGAGCTGCCGAAGCCGCGGCCGGAGCGCGACGCGGGGGCGTTCGTCGTCTCCCGGTGACCGCATAGGCTCGTACGGCATCTCCAAGGCAACCCTGGATCTCACTCGTGGCAGGACGTTTCGCTCCGCGGCCCCCGCGCCCGACCGTGCGCGGCGGGCACGCCGGCGTACCCGCGGCCGTGCCCCGGCAGGCCGCCGCGCCGGGGCGGGTGCGCACCTGGACGCCGGACGGGCCGCTGGACCTGGGCCTCGTGCTCGGGCCGCTGCGGCGGGGGCAGGGCGACCCCACCTTCCGGGCGACGCCGGACGGTTCGGTGTGGCGCACCGGCCGCACACCGCTCGGACCCGGGACGCTGCGCGTCTTGGCCCACGGCGGGAAGGCGCGCGGCGAGGCGTGGGGGCCGGGGGCCGCATGGCTGCTGGAGCAGCTGCCCGAGCTGCTCGGGGCCACCGACGACCCGTCCGCGTTCGTACCGCGGCACCGGCTGCTCGCGCTGACCCGCCACCGCCGGCCGGGGCTGCGGCTGACGCGGACCGGGCTGGTACTGGAGTCGCTGATCCCCTCCGTCCTGGAGCAGAAGGTGACGACGGTCGAGGCGTACGCGGCCTGGCGGACTCTGGTGCGCACGTTCGGGGAGCCGGCGCCCGGACCCGCCCCCGCAGGGATGTACGTCATGCCGGCGCCGCGGACCTGGGCGCTGATCCCGTCGTGGGAGTGGCACCGGGCCGGGGTCGACGACAAGCGGGCGTCGACCGTGCTGCGGGCGGTGCGGGTCGCCGCGCGGCTGGAGGAGGCGGCGCGGATGACTCCGGAGCGGGCGCGGGAGCGTCTGGAACTGGTGCCCGGCATCGGGCCGTGGACGTCCGCGGAGACCGTGCAGCGCAGTCATGGAGCGGCGGACGCCGTGACGGTCGGCGATCTGCACCTGCCGGGAATCGTGGGCTGGGCGCTGGCCGGGAACCGGAACGCGGACGACGCGGAGATGCTGCGTCTGCTGGAGCCGTACGCCGGGCAGCGGCATCGGGCGGCCCGGCTGATCCTGATCAGCGGGCGGGTGCCGCCCCGGCGGGCGCCGCGGATGCCGAAGGGCGACATCGGGCGCCTCTGAGCCGGGCACCTCCGAGCCGGGCGGCTCAAAGGCCTTGCCGGGCGCCCGCGTCTCAGCCGGCGCGAGGCCGGGCTACTGGTCCGAGGAGAACCTCACGGATCCGGCCGGGATCGTCGCGTCGCACCACACTCTCGCGCCGTTCCTCAGCTCGTTGTCGGCGCCCACCACCGCGCCGTCGCCGACGACCGTGCCGTTGAGGACGGAGCGGGTGCCGACGCGGGCGCGGCTGCCGATGAGGGAGTCGGTGACGACGGCCCCGGACTCGATGACGGCACCGGGCAGGATCGTGCTGCCGAACACCCGCGCGCCCTCGGCGACGAACGCGCCCTCGCCCACCACCGTGCCGCCGGTCAGCTTGGCCCCGGGGGCGACGACGGCCGTGGGCAGGATCAGACGGTCGCCGCAGCGGCCGGGCACGGCCGGGGAGGGCGCGCGACCGAGGACCAGGTCCGCGGAGCCGCGTACGAAGGCGGCCGGGGTGCCCAGGTCCAGCCAGTAGGTGGAGTCGACCATGCCCTGCAAGTGGGCGCCCGCCGCGAGCAGTTCGGGGAACGTCTCCCGCTCCACCGACACCGGCCGGCCGTGCGGGATCGTGTCGATGACCGAGCGCCGGAAGACGTACGCCCCCGCGTTGATCTGGTCGGTGACGATCTCCTCGGGGGTCTGCGGCTTCTCCAGGAAGGCGAGGACGCGGCCGGTCCCGTCGGTGGGGACCAGACCGTAGGCGCGGGGGTCCGGCACCTTGGTGAGGTGCAGGGAGACGTCCGCGCCCGTCGTCTCGTGGGTGCGCACCAGCGCCCGGATGTCCAGTCCGGTCAGGATGTCGCCGTTGAAGATCAGGACCGGCTCGTCGGGACCCGAGCGCAGGAGGGGGGCGACGTTGCGGATGGCGCCGCCTGTGCCCAGGGGCTCCTCCTCCGTCACGTACTCCAGGTGGAGCCCGAGCGAGGAGCCGTCGCCGAAGTACGGCTCGAAGACCTCGGCCAGGTAGGAGGTGGCGAGCACGACGTGCTCGACGCCCGCCGCTCTCGCCCGCGCCAGCTGGTGGGTGAGGAACGGCACTCCCGCCGCCCGCACCATCGGCTTCGGCGTGTGCACCGTGAGGGGGCGCAGCCGTGTTCCCTTGCCGCCGACCAGGAGGATCGCTTCTGTCACCTGTCGTCTCCGCTTCCTGTTCGTCCTCGGTCCGCCCTCAGCGGCCCTGGTAGCGCGCCGCGGTCGAGCGGACGGTGCCGAGCTTGCCGTAGAGCTGTTGTCCCGGGCAGTCGGTGGCGAAGCCGTCCCGGTGGCCGGAGATCACATTCAGGCGTACGCTCTTCCCTTTTTGGTAGAGGTTGCCACCACCGGACGTCAGATATGTCTTTCCGAGCGGATTCATCCCGTACAGGCCGAGCTTCCACGCGGTCAGCCGAGCGAGGGTTGTCACCGCGGCCGAGGAGGGCTTGGCGGTGTCGTAGGTGCCGATGACGGCGATGCCCGCGCTGTTGCTGTTGAACCCCATGGTGTGGGCGCCCAGCACGGCCTTCGCCACTCCGCCGGCCCTGCCCTCGTAGATGGTCCCGCACTTGTCGACCAGGAAGTTGTAGCCGACGTCGCGCCAGCCCATGCTCCTGACGTGGTAGCGGTAGATGCCGCGGATCACCGCCGGGGCCTGCGCACAGGTGTAGTTGTTGCCGGAGGCGGTGTGGTGCACGAACGCCACCTTGACCTTCTGGGTGTAGACGAAGCCCGGCTCGCGCAGGGACTCGTCCGCGCCCCAGCCGCGGCGCGTGACGATACCCGGCCGCGGTCCCACAGGGGCCTGGGCGCTCCGGCCCCGCGCCGGGGACAGAGTGCCGGGGTCGACGAGTTCCAGGCGCAGTCCCGCGGGTAGCGGGACCGGCCGGGCGGCCGGGTCGCGGCTCCCGGCATCGGCGCGGACGCGTACGTCGACGCCGTCGCAGTCACCCACCCACAGCGGCGCGGTGGCCCCGTGCACGTGCCCGGAGGTGCGCTCGGCCGTGCCGGGGTCGGCGCCGTGGTCGGCGTTGCGCGTGTCGAGGTCCTGCCAGCCGGACCAGGCGCCGGTGGCGGCGGAGCGGGTGCGGATCCGGACGGTGCCGTGCAGCTCGGCGTCCGGGTCGTTCCAGACGACGCCGGCCAGTGAGAAGTGATGGACGTCCGTGCGGCGCAGGCCCTGTTCGAGGGCGGCGCCGCCGGGATCGGGGTCACGGGTGAGCGGGGCGAGGGGCAGTGACCGGGTGGTGCCGGTGACGGCCGCCGACCCGGCCGCCCCTGTCGGCTGAGCGCTTGCCCGACTGCCCGTCAGGCTCGGCGCGAGGGCGAGGGCGGCCGCGCACGCGACACCGAGGGAGGAGGCGAGGAATCCGTATCGACGCATGCCCCTGATCCTGGACATGGTCAGACAAACCTGTCCATCGGTGACTTGACGGACCGTCGGCTGCCGTTGCGCCGAACCGGTGGCCCGCGCCTGGCCCGCCACGCGGTGCGCGGGACCGGCGCCGCGTACGCTTGCGTGGGTGAACGCCACCGAACGCACCCCTGCCGACCTGCTGCGTTCCGCGCTCGCCGCGGATCCCGGACGCCCGCTGGTGACCTTCTACGACGACGCCACGGGCGAACGTGTCGAATTG
The DNA here is from genome assembly GCF_035917575.1 of Streptomyces sp. NBC_01788. Classification (GTDB taxonomy): domain Bacteria; phylum Actinomycetota; class Actinomycetes; order Streptomycetales; family Streptomycetaceae; genus Streptomyces. The sequence continues at coordinate 3,268,962 of NZ_CP109090.1, forward strand.
TCCGTGGCCACCTTCTCCAATTGGGTGGCCAAGACGGCGAACCTCCTCCAGGGGGACCTCGGCGCCGGCCCCGGCGACCGGGTCGCGCTGCTGCTGCCGGCGCACTGGCAGACGGCGGTGTGGCTGCTGGCGTGCGCGTCGGTGGGCGCGGTGGCCGACGTCGACGGGAACGCGCGCGCGGCCGACGTCGTGGTCAGCGGTCCCGGCACACTGGACGCGGCCCGCGCCTGCTCCGGGGAGCGGGTGGCGCTGGCGCTGCGACCGCTGGGCGGGCGTTTCCCGCAGCCGCCGGAGGGCTTCGCGGACTACGCCGTCGAGGTGCCGGGGCAGGGCGATGTGTTCGCGCCCTTCGCACCGGTGGACCCGGAGGAGCCGGCGCTGATCGTGGCCGGGGCCGAGTACACGGCGGCCGAGGTCGTGGAGCGGGCCCGCGGCGACGCCCCGGAACTGAACCTGACCGGGCCGGGCTCCCGCCTGCTGTCGGCGCTGCAGTACGACACCTGGGAGGGCCTCAGCGCGGGCCTGTACGCGCCGCTCACCGCCGGCGCCTCGGTCGTCCTGTGCCGCAACCTCGACCGCCTGCCCGAGGACGCCCTCGCCAAGCGCATCGAATCCGAACGGGTCACAGCCACGGCCAGATGAGGCGACCGGGCCCCGCGCCCGGATCTCCGCACCACTCCCTCACCCCGAATCCCGCGGAATGCCGGATTCGGGGCGAACGGCACTAATTCCGTGGCGACGGATTCGGATTCCGGGCCGGAAAAGAAATCATCTGCGCAGTCGCACGACTACGCTACGTATTCCCCGGGGTTGCGCACGACGCGAGTCGAGCCCTCCGGCGATCCACGGCGGGCGCCCTGACCCGCGACGCCGTTCCGCGACAACACCGCCAACTCGAAGGCGCCAGGCGGTAAAGCCACGGCCAAAGGCGAACTTTTGTCCAAGGAAATGGGCGGATTGCCCCCTTGTGCGGAAGTGGAATTTGTCACCAGCGTCGCTCGATGTTGAATCTGCCGGATAGTGTGAGCGATCCGGTGCGGCTGGCCGCGAGGTCTTCCTGGGGTCACGCACTGTGTGAAGCAGACCTGGCGCCGAAATGGCAGGCGCCGCGTGGCCCCGACGGAGGATTCGGACAACCGTGGACGCGCAAGGCCGTGGGCGGGCGGACAACATCGACCCCGCAGACCAGTGGGTACTCAATCCGGACACCGGCGAATACGAGCTGCGACTGCCCGATTCCGCACCGCAGTCGGCGGTGCCGGGTCCTCGTCGGCCGTCCGCGGGCAGGGCCGGGGGCAACGCGTCCGCGGAGCGCCCGGCGGCGCCGGCCGGAGGGCAGAAGACCCGCGAGGCCGCTCCCGCCGAGACGGTGCCCGCCCCGCGCCGGCGCCGAGCAGTGCCGGCCGACGAGCCGCCGCCCGGACGGCGGGGGCGCCGGCCGGAGAAGAAGAAGTCGAAGACCAAGAAGGTCCTGATGTGGACCAGCGGCGCCATGGCGCTCGTCGTGGTGGGCGTCGGCACGACCGTCTACCTGGTCTACAAGCACCTCGAAGGCAACGTCTCCACCACCGACGTGGGCAGCGCGGCCAAGAACGGCTTCAGCAAGGACGAAGCCTTCAACATACTGATCATCGGCACGGACAAGCGCACCGGCAAAGGCAACGAGGGCTACGGCGACAAGGGCAGCGTGGGCCACGCCGACACCAACGTCCTGCTGCACGTCTCCAAGGACCGTACGAACGCGACCGCGATGAGCATCCCGCGCGACCTGATCGTGGATGTCCCGGACTGCCCGACCAAGCAGCCCGACGGCAGCACGAGGGTCATCCCGGGAACGAGCAACGAGCGCTTCAACACGAGCCTCGGCCAGGACGGCCGCGACCCGGGTTGCACCATGCGAACGGTCAAAGAGATCACCGGTGTTCAGCCCGACCACTTCATGATGGCCGACTTCAACGCGGTCAAGACGCTGACGACGGCGGTCGGCGGAGTCGACGTGTGCCTCAAGCACGCCGTGAACGACGACAAATCACACCTGAACCTGCCCGCCGGCAAGTCCAACGTCGAGGGCGAGGAGGCACTGGCCTTCGTGCGAACCCGGCACGCCTGGGGCAACAAGGGCGACCTGGACCGGATCAAGGTGCAGCAGCAGTTCCTCAGCTCGCTGATGCGCAAGATGGCCTCCGGTGACACGCTCACCGACCCGGCCAAGCTGTACGACCTGGCCGACGCCGCCACCAAGGCGCTGACCGTCGACACCGGCATCGGCAAGGTCAGCACCCTCAAGGACGTGGCACTGGAGCTGAAGAAGGTGCCGACGAAGAACATCACCTTCCTGACGGTGCCGGTGCGGGACAACCCGGCGGACGGCGTGGTGCACAAGACGGTCATCGTCGACCCCGTCATAGCCCCCCCGGTCTTCGACGCCATCGCCAACGACGTCTCCTTCACCGAGGTGAAGAAGAAGCAGAAGACGGACAAGAGCGCCGCGGCCGCCCGCCTCAAGGGCACCCAGTCCGAGGCCTCCGAGGTGCGGGTCCGGGTCTTCAACGGAGGGGCCGCCCCCGGTTCCGCCCAGGAGACCGTCAGCTGGCTGCAGACCTCCGTGGGCGTGCTCAAGTCGGAGAACGCGGCCAACGCGCCCACCATCCCCAAGACCACCCTCGAGTACGCGCCCGACCAGGCGCCGCAGGCGCGTAAGCTCGCCGCGCTCATGGGACTGTCCGGGGCCGCGCTGAAGCCGGGCAAGAGCTTCACCAACTCCCAGGGGCTGCCCACGATGACGCTGACCCTGGGCAAGGACTTCAAGGGTGCCGGCGTGCCGCTCACCCCGCCGACGAAGGCCCCGGATGTCGAGGAGAAGTCCACGGCGGACAAGGTCGAGTGCGCAAGTTGAGCGCACAGCACCACCTTATGGGCCTGTCATGCGTCTAACCCGGCGCATGGCAGGCCTGTTTCATGGCATGGCACCAGGGTGGGAGGACGGGGAGTGACGCAGAGCAGTCTGCGCGGGGAGGGGTCGGCGGTCGAGGAAGCGATACCTCCCGCGTCGCGCAAGGGCAGCGCATCGGACGGCCGCGGCCGGCACGGCGGAGGAGGACGCGGCGGGAAGAAGCCCGACACCGCGGGCAGGAGCCCCGCGCGGCGCGTACTGCGCTGGTCGGCCACGGTGCTCGCACTGGTCGTACTCGGCACGGCCGGCGCCGGATACCTCTACTACCAGCACCTGAACGACAACATCCACAAGGGCCGGCGCAGCAGCGGCGACTCCAAAGCGCAGCGGTCGAGGCCGAACGCGGACGGCCAGACGCCCATGAACATCCTGCTGATCGGTTCCGACAGCCGTAACTCCGACGCGAACATCGCACTGGGCGGCAGCCGGGACAACCGCGGCACCCCGCCGCGGGCCGATGTGCAGATGCTCATCCACCTGGCCGCGGACCGCAAGAGCGCCGCCGTGGTGAGCATCCCGCGGGACACCCGGGTCGACATCCCCAAGTGCACCGACCCCGACACCGGCGAGGTCTATCCGCCGGTCAACCAGATCATCAACGAGTCGCTGGCCCGCGGCGGCGCCGGCTGCACGCTCGCCACCTGGGAGAGCCTCACCGGTGTGTACATCGACCACTGGATGACGCTCGACTTCGCGGGCGTGGTGAAGATGGCGGACGCCATCGGCGGCGTCGAGGTCTGTGTGAAGCAGAACGTGTGGGACCACCCCACGCCCCGGGCGCCCGGGGGTTCCGGTCTGAAGCTGACGGCGGGCAAGCACAAGGTCCAGGGCAAGCAGGCCCTGCAGTGGCTGCGCACCCGGCACGCCTGGGGCAGCGACCAGATGCGGGCCAGGGGCCAGCACATGTACATGAACTCGATGATCCGCACACTGCAGCACCAGAACGTCTTCACCGACACCGGCCGGCTGATGAACCTGGCGGAGACGGCCACGAAGTCGCTCGAGGTCTCCGAGGAGATCGGCACCGTCGCGAAGCTGTACGACCTCGGGATGCAGCTCAAGACGGTCCCCGCCGACCGCATCACCATGACCACGATGCCCAACATCAAGGACTGGAAGGACGAGAACCACCTGCTCCCGGACGGCGCCAACGCCGCGAAGATGTGGAAGATGATCCGCGACGACGTGCCCTTCGACGACAAGGGCCCGTCGCCGGACGCCAAGAAGCAGACCGGCAAGGGCGCGGCGGCCAGGACTCCCTCGGTCCCGGCCGACCGGCTGGGCGTCCTGGTGCAGAACGCCACCCGCACCGCCACCGCGGCCCCGGTCGGCGGCCGGGCGCGGGAGATCAGCCAGGAACTGGCGGGCAAGGGCTTCACCCGGGCCGCCGCGGACACCTCGCCGGCGCTGGCGGAGGACGAGACGCTCGTGCGGTATCCGAGCGCGGACATGGAGGGCGACGCGCAGAGCGTCGCCAAGGCCCTCGGGATTCCGCTGAGTTCGGTGCGCAGGTCGACCGACGTCTCCGGTGTCACCGTCGTCGTCGGCGCCGACTGGCGTACGGGGAGCACGTATCCGAAGGAGGCCACGCCGAAGCCCGGCGAGCTGCCCGAGAACTCCGACGCCATCAACGGCTCGGACGAGAACCAGTGCATGGACGTGTACGCGCCCTACCGCTGGTAGCGCGAACAGGGCCCCTCTCCGGGGAGAGGGGCCCCGCGGAACTCTTGGCGGGAACGCTCAGTCGGCGGCGGGGACCGCCGGACGTCGTGCGGCGATGACCCTCCGGGCCAGGGACTTGGGGCTGGTCAGGAAGCCCCAGCCCCAGGACATGTGCATCGTGGCCAGGGCGACCGGGATGCGCAGCCGGGCCGCCAGGGGAAGGCCCTTGCCCGCGGGGAGCGAGCCGGCGGCGATCGCCGCCAGGTAGCCGCCGGGGACCACCAGGGCCCACGGGGTCAGGGCGGCGCCCGCCACGATGCCCGCCGCGATGGCGCAGACCGCGGCCGGCGGGGCGAGGTAGCGCAGGTTGATGGAGCCCTGGTGGTAGCGGGCGACCACGTGCCGCCAGCGGCCGTAGTCCTTGTACTGCTTGGCGAGCGCCCGCACGTTCGGGCGGGGCCGGTAGGACACCCGCAGTTCGGGCGAGAACCAGATCAGGCCGCCCGCCTCGCGGATGCGGAAGTTGAGTTCCCAGTCCTGGGCCCGGATGAACTCCTCGTTGTAGCCGCCCTGTTGCTCAAGGGCCGCACGGCGGAAGACACCCAGATAGACCGTTTCGGCCGGGCCGGCCTGGCCGCCGGTGTGGAAGGCGGCGTTGCCCACCCCGATCTTCGAGGTCATGGCGGCGGCGACGGCGTGCTCCCAGGCGTTCTCGCCCTCGGCATGCATGATGCCGCCGACGTTCTGCGCGCCGGTCTCCTCGAGCAGCCGCACCGCCGTGGCGATGTAGTCCGGCGAGAGCATCCCGTGGCCGTCGACCCGGACCACGATCGGATGGCGGGAGGCCTTGATCGCGGCGTTGAGCGCGGCGGGGGTGCGGCCGGTGGGATTCGGGACCGTGTGCACGCGCGGGTCGTCGGCCACGAGCCCGGCGGCGATCTCGTCCGTGCGGTCCGTGGACGGACCGAGGGCGATGACCACCTCCATCTCGCCGTCGTACTCCTGCGCAAGGATCGCTTCGACGGCTCCGCGCAGGTGCCGTTCCTCGTTGAGGACGGGCATGATCACAGAAACGGCGGGGAGCCGCACGTCGGGCTTGGCGTTCATCGGTGCTCACGTTACCGCGAACGGGGGACAGCGGTGCGCGCCGTGGGGGTCACCGCACCGGTCAGCCGATCGTATGGCCCTACGGTGCTCACGGTGCCCACCCACGCCTATGCGGAGGTGTCCCCATGCCCACCACGCCGTCCCGGCCCCGCCCGCGGTCACCGCGACCCCCGCAGCGCCGCCCCGCACCGCCGCGGCCGGCCCGGGTCCCGTACGCGTCCGTACCGAGGAAAAGACCGCGCTGGGCCATGCGAGCGGCGACCACGCTGTCGGTGGTGGTGCTCGCATCCGCCGGGATCGGGCACGCGGTGGTCTCCAGCCTGGACGCGGACATCGCCCGGGTCGACCCCTTCAAGGACATGAAGAACCGCCCGCGTGCGGGCCACGGCATGAACGTCCTGCTGGTCGGCACCGACGGCCGGGACCGGATCAGTGAGCAGGAGCGGCGCCAGTACCGGCTGGGCGGCCAGGCCTGCCACTGCACCGACACGATGATGATCGTGCATGTGTCGCAGGACCGGCAGCGGGCCAGCGTGGTGAGCCTGCCCCGGGACTCCTACGCCGAGCTGCCCGGCCACGTCGACCAGAACTCCGGCCGGCGGCACGGACCGCACCCCGTCAAGCTCAACGCGGCGTACGCGGAGGGCGGGCCCCATCTGACCGTGCGCACGGTCGAGGACCTGACCCGTCTGAAGATCGACCACTATCTGGAGGTGGACTTCACCACCTTCATGCGGACCGTGGACGTCCTCGGCGGGGTGCAGATCTGCACCTCCGAACCGATGCGGGACAGCTACTCCGGCCTGGACCTGGCCGCCGGCACGCACACGCTCTCCGGCGGCCAGGCCCTGCAGTACGTCCGCTCCCGGCACGTCGACGGGGCCAGCGACCTGGGCCGGATGAAGCGCCAGCAGCACTTCCTGGCCGCCCTGATCGAGCGGGCGGCCTCCTCCCGGGTGCTGCTGAACCCCATGAAGTTCCGGAACGTGGCGCTGACCGTGCTGGGCTCGGTGCGGGCGGACCAGGGGTTCCACACCGACGAGCTGCTGGACCTCGGGCGGGCGATGCGGAACTTCTCCCCGTCCTCCTCGGAGTTCACCACCGTCCCGATCGCGCAGCCGTCGTATCCCGTCAAGGGCCTCGGCTCGACGGTGAAGTGGGACCGGACCAAGGCCGACCGCCTCTTCCAGGCGCTGCGCGAGGACCGGCCGCTGACCGTGCGCCGGCCGCGGCCTGCGAACCCTCCGGTGGCCGTGCAGGTCGCCCCGCAGCAGATCCGCGTCCAGGTGGAGAACGGCACCGCCGGTGCCGGGCTCGGCAATCGGGTGGACGAGGCGCTGGCCGCGGCCGGGTTCCGTACGACGGGGGCGCCCGCGGACGCCCAGGACCGCACCGCGCGGCGGACGGTCGTGGTCTACGACCCCCGGTGGGACCGGTCGGCGAAGTCGCTCGCCGCGGCGCTGCCGGGCAGTGAGCTGCGGGCCGTGCCGGGGCAGGGGGCCACGCTCAAGGTGATCGCGGGAAGCGACTACCGCCGGGTGCGCCCGGTGCGGGTGGAGGACCCGGAGCAGGGCGCCGCGATGGTCATGACGGGCGACGAGGTGCTGTGCGGCTGACGGAGTGAGGACCGGCGGGCAGCCGTCAGTCCTCGAAGCCCTCGGCGGCGCGCCTCTCGCGCAGTTCCTTGATGGCGCGGCGGCGGGCCAGGCGGTGGGTGCGGCGGATCTGGGCCTCCTGGTAGCGCCGCCGGTCCCGGTCGGTCTCGGGCTGCACCGGCGGCACGGGGCGCGGCTTGCCGTCGGCGTCCACGGCGGTGAAGACCAGGTAGGCCGAGCCGACCCGGGTGGTCGGGGTGGACTCGTTCCAGCGTTCGGCGAGGACCCGCACACCGACCTCCATGGAGGTGCGACCGGTCCAGTTGACCTGGGCCTTGACATGGACAAGGTCGCCGACCCGGACCGGTTCGAGGAACACCATCTCGTCCATGGACGCCGTGACGGCGGGTCCGCCGCTGTGCCGGCCGGCCACCGCACCCGCCGCGTCGTCGACCAGCTTCATGATCACGCCGCCGTGCACCGTCCCCAGCAGGTTGGTGTCGTTGTGGGTCATGATGTGGCTCAGGGTGGTCCGGGACGCCGAAGTCGGCTTGCCGGGGATATCCGATATCTCGGACTCAGCGGTGGAGGCCTGCTCTGTCATGACCCCTACCTTATGCCGAGGCGGCATCCGGGGGATTTTGTGTCAGCTTGGCAACAGCGGGGCCCTTATTCACCGACGGCCCTTGTAAGGCACACGGCGGTGCCCTGCACACTGGGCCGCATGAGTGATTGGCCCCAGGGGCGGTCCGGCGGCGACCGTGGACCCCGATACGGACGCGGCAGCGCCGGCGCGACGCCGGAAGGGGCGCGTGTGATGCGCCAGGTACGGCGTGGCGGCCCGGGTGGCCCCGCAGGGCAGGGCGGGTATCCGGGACCCGGCGGCCCCGGCTCCTCGGCACCGCCGTACGGCATCCCGCAGCAGCCGTCCTACGTCGGCGGAGGGGGGTACGACGATCCCGGCGGCCACGACGGCTACAACTCCGGCCACGTCTACGGCGGTCCCGGCGGACCGGGCGGCGGTGACCCGCGCGGCTACCGTCCCGCGCCGAACTGGCGCCGCCGCTTCAAGTGGTCCGTGATCACCCTGGTCACGCTGCTGGTGGTGACCTCGGTCGCGACCTACTTCTGGGCCGACTCCAAGCTCCGCCGCGAGGTCGACCTGTCCAAGGTCATCGACCGCCCGGAGGCCGGCAAGGGCACGAACTACCTGATCGTCGGCTCCGACAGCCGCGAGGGCATGTCCTCGCAGCAGAAGAAGGACCTGCACACGGGGTCAGCCGAGGGCAAGCGCACGGACTCGATGATGATCCTGCACGTCGGCGACAACGGCGACACGCTGATATCCCTGCCGCGCGACTCCAACGTCACGATCCCGCAGTTCCGCGGCTCGGAGTCCGGCAAGATCAAGGGCCCGCTCGGAGCGAACAAGCTGAACGCGGCCTACGCCTTCGACGGCCCGGAGCTGCTGGTCCGCACCGTCGAGTACAACACCGGACTGCACATAGACCACTACGTGGAGATCGGCTTCGCCGGCTTCGCGAACATCGTGGACGCGGTCGGCGGCGTGGAACTCACCATCGACAAGGGCTTCCAGGACAAGTACTCGGGCGCCGACTTCAAGGCGGGCAAGCAGACGCTGGACGGCCGGCAGGCCCTGGCCTTCGTCCGCACCCGGCACGCCTTCGCCGCCTCCGACCTGGAGCGCACCAAGAACCAGCAGAAGTTCCTCGCCGCGCTGGCCCACGAGGTGGCGACCCCCTCGACCGTCATGAACCCGTTCAAGCTCTACCCGACGCTGGGCGCGGGCCTGGACTCCCTGATCGTCGACAAGGACATGAGCCTGTGGAACCTGGCCTCCATGTTCTGGGCGATGAAGAACGTCAGCGGCGGCGACGGCACCTCCATGAACATGCCGATATCCGGCTCCACCGGCGGCAATCTCGTCTGGGACATGCCGAAGGTCAAGACTCTGGTCAACGAGCTGAAGAACGACGAGAAGGTCACGGTCACGGGCAACTGACCCGGCCCCTCTCCCAGGAGGGCCCCGCGGTGCCGGCCGGCACCGCGGGGCTTTCGCCGTCCGGTCGGGCTCAGGTCACATCCTGACGCTCGCCATCGCCCGGCACATCTCCGCGCAGCGGCGACACGCCTCCGCGCAGCGCATCATCATCTTGTCGTCGGGCATGGACATACACGCCTCGGCACACATGTCGCAGGCCTTGGCGCACATCGCGCACATCTCGGCCGCCATCGGCGAGCGGCGCATGATCATGTCCGCGCACATGCGGGTCATCTCGGAGCAGTCCATGATCGCGCGCATGATCTGCATCTGCGCCTGGCCGCCCATCTGCATGCAGCCACTCATGGCCTCCTCGCAGACGGTGTGGCACGACATGCAGGCCTGGACGCAGTCCTGCATCTCCTTGCTCATGGGGGTCATGGTTCCGGGCTGGGTCATGGCTCCTCCTGGGGGACGAAGGGCACCGGATCGGGGCCCTGTTCACTTCCGTCGTACGCCCGCCCGGGCCCCCGCGCCATCCGGCACGGACAACGCACCGGCTACCGCCGTTCGGCTTACGGCGGCCCTCCCCGCCGCGACACGAACGGCCCCCGGCGCGATGCCGGAGGCCGTCGAAGACGCGTGAAGAGACCTGCTACGGAAGGTTCCTCGCCATCACGATCCGCTGGACCTGGTTCGTGCCCTCGTAGATCTGCGTGATCTTGGCGTCGCGCATCATGCGCTCGACCGGGTAGTCGCGGGTGTAGCCGTAGCCGCCGAGGAGCTGGACGGCGTCCGTGGTGACCTCCATGGCGACGTCCGAGGCGAAGCACTTGGCGGCGGCACCCTGGAAGGTCAGGTCGGAATCGCCCCGTTCGGACTTGGCGGCGGCCGCGTAGGTGAGGTTGCGGGCGGCCTCGATCTTCATGGCCATGTCGGCGAGCATGAACTGGATGCCCTGGAAGTCGGCGATCGGCTTGCCGAACTGCTTGCGCTCCTTGACATAGCCCTTGGCGTAGTCGAGGGCGCCCTGGGCGATGCCGAGGGCCTGGGCCGCGATGGTGATGCGGGTGTGGTCCAGGGTCTTCATCGCCGTGGCGAAGCCGGTGCCCTCGGCGCCGATCATGCGGTCGGCGGGGATGCGGACGTTGTCCAGGTAGACCTCGCGGGTCGGGGAGCCCTTGATGCCGAGCTTCTTCTCCGGGGCGCCGAAGGAGACCCCGGGGTCCGACTTCTCCACGACGAACGCCGAGATGCCCTTGCTGCGCTTGTCGGGGTCGGTGACGGCCATCACCGTGTAGAAGTCGGACACGCCCGCGTTGGTGATCCAGCGCTTGACGCCGTTGAGGACGTACGTGTCGCCCTCGCGGACCGCCTTGGTCTTCATGCCGGCCGCGTCGGAGCCCGCGTCCGGCTCGGACAGGCAGTACGAGAACATCGCGTTGCCCTTGGCGAGCGGGGTCAGGTACCGCTTTTTCAGCTCCTCGGAACCGGAGAGCATCACCGGCAGCGAGCCCAGCTTGTTCACGGCCGGGATGAGGGAGGAGGACGCGCACACGCGGGCCACCTCCTCGATCACGACGACCGTCGCGAGGGCGTCCGCGCCGGCGCCGCCGTATTCCTCGGGCACGTGCACCGCGTGCAGGTCGTTGGCGACCAGCGCCTCCAGGGCCTCCTGCGGGAAGCGGGCCTCCTCGTCCACCACGGCGGCGTACGGCGCGATCTTCGCCTCGGCCAGCGAGCGGACGGCGTCGCGGAGCATGCCGTGCTCCTCCGACGGGCGGTACAGGTCGAAGTCAGCCGATCCGGCCAAGGTCTCTCACGCTCCAACGCTAATTACCGTTAAGTAACCCAAATTTTATGCGCCCGCCCCCGCCAGTGATACGTGAGCTTGGCGACAGCGGGGACATTGCCCGGCGAAGGCCCCGCGCATGCCCCCGATATGCTCGGGCACCGCATCACCGTCGTCTTTCCTGGAGCACCCATGAGCCTCAAGATCACTGTGATCGGGACCGGCTATCTCGGCGCGACGCACGCCGCGGCCATGGCCGAGCTCGGGTTCGAGGTGCTGGGTCTCGACGTGGTCCCCGAGAAGATCGAGATGCTCCGGCGGGGCGAGGTCCCGATGTACGAGCCCGGTCTCGAGGAGCTGCTGCGCCGGCACGTGGCCGGGATCGAGGGCTCGACCGGGCGGCTGAGCTTCACGACGGACTACGCGGAGGTTGCCGCGTTCGGCGACATCCACTTCGTCTGCGTGAACACCCCGCAGAAGCACGGCGAGTACGCCTGCGACATGAGCTACGTCGACTCCGCCGTCACCTCGCTCGCCCCGTACCTGACCGGCCCCGCGCTCATCGTCGGCAAGTCGACCGTGCCCGTGGGGTCCGCGGACCGTCTGGCCCGTACGATCGCCGAACTCGCGCCCGCGGGCGCGGACGTGGAGCTGGCCTGGAACCCGGAGTTCCTGCGCGAGGGCTTCGCCGTGCAGGACACGCTGCGCCCGGACCGGATCGTGGTCGGCGTGCGCAGCGAGCGGGCGGAGAAGCTGCTGCGCGAGGTGTACGCCACGCCGGTCGGCGAGGGTTCCCCGTTCGTGGTCACCGACTTCCCCACCGCGGAACTGGTGAAGACCTCCGCGAACTCCTTCCTCGCCACGAAGATCTCCTTCATCAACGCGATGGCCGAGGTCTGCGAGGCCGCCGGCGGCGATGTGGCCAAGCTGGCCGAGGCCATCGGGCACGACGACCGGATCGGCCGGAAGTTCCTGCGGGCCGGCATCGGCTTCGGCGGCGGCTGCCTGCCCAAGGACATCCGGGCCTTCATGGCGCGCGCCGGTGAACTGGGCGCGGACCAGGCGCTGACCTTCCTGCGCGAGATCGACTCGATCAACATGCGCCAGCGCGGGCAGATGGTGGAACTGGCCCGGCAGGCACTGGGCGGCGGACCGTTCCTCGGCAAGCGGGTCGCGGTGCTCGGCGCCACCTTCAAGCCGGACTCGGACGACGTGCGGGACTCCCCCGCGCTCAACGTCGCCGGGCAGATCCACCTCCAGGGCGGCCAGGTGACGGTCTACGACCCCAAGGGCATGGAGAACGCCCGGCGGGTGTTCCCCACGCTCGGGTACGCCGACTCCGCGCTGGAGGCCGTGCGGGGCGCCGACGTCGTCCTGCACCTGACGGAGTGGCGGGAGTTCCGCGAGCTGGACCCGGCAGGGCTGGGCGAGGTCGTCGCCGCCCGGATGGTCCTCGACGGGCGGAACGCGCTGGACCCGGAGCTGTGGCGGCGGGCCGGGTGGACGTACCGGGCGATGGGCCGTCCGACCGCGTAGTCCCGCGCGGGCAGGCACACGAGAACAGGCGACGCCGGTTCGGCCGAGGCTCAGTCGGCCGAACCGGCGTCTGCACGCATTGTGCACCACACAGGCCGGTGTGAACGACGAACGGCCTGTGGATCACGTCTGCTTCGCCCGGTAGCGGCGCATCTTCGCGCGTGCTCCGCACACCTGCATCGAGCACCAGCGGCCGCGGCCGGCCGGGCTGCGGTCGTAGAACGCCCAATGGCATGTGGCCGCCTCACAGGCCTTCAGCCGGGTCCAGGTGCCCGCGACGAGTGCCTCGGCGACGGCGGCCGCGACCCTGGAGAGCAGGGGGCCGTCGTCGGCGGGCGCGAGCGCGGCGGAGCCGTCCCGGGCGTCGACGGACACCAGCAGCGGCGCCCGCGCCAGCAGCTCGCCCAGCGGTGTCACCCGCCGGTGCGGCGGGTGACCGGCGTGGGCCAGCAGCACCGCCCGCAGCGACTCGCGCAGCTCGCGCGCCCGCTCCAGCTCCGCCTCGGAGATTCCCAGGCGCGCACGGGCCTCCGCGGTGTCGAGCGAGTCGGCGCCCGTCTCGATGTCCAGCGTGTTCACCAGGGCCTCGACCAGCGCCAGGCTCCCGGGCGCGGACGATCTCTCACTCATGTCAGCGACGGTACCTCTTCAATACGGTTGCGCCGTTACTTGCTATACGGGAGCATGCGGTAACGGTTACCGGTTACCCACTCCTATGGGTAACACCGTCTCCGACTGGGAGGAAGTCATGGCTCTCGCCAAGCTGGGTGTCGTCGTCCTGGACTGTCCCGACCCGCGCGCCCTCGCCGGCTTCTACGCCGAGGTGCTCGGCGGGACCGTGGAGGGCGAGGGCGACTGGGTGGACCTGAAGGTGCCGGGCGGTCCGGCGCTGGCGTTCCAGAGGGCTCCGGGGCACGTGCCGCCGAAGTGGCCGGCCGGGGACGCCTCGCAGCAGTTCCACCTGGACCTGATCGTGGAGGACCTGGACGCGGCGGAGAAAGGCGTGCTCGCGCTCGGGGCCAAGCCCCTGGCCGAGCAGGGCGGCAGCAGCTTCCGCGTCTACGCCGACCCCGCCGGGCACCCGTTCTGCCTGTGCGCCTGCTGAAAGGCGTCCGGCGGTCGCCGTATGCGCCGGACAGCAGGAGGCACACGTGCCGTGGTCTCCTGCCGTCCGGTACCGGAACTCAGCCGTCCAGTTCGGCGATCGTCGCGTTGGAGGGTGCCCGGGTGGCCTGCGCTTCACGGGCGACGTCCTCCGCGGCGCCCAGGACGCGGACCGCGTTCTGCCAGGTGAGCTTGGCCAGATCGGTCCTGGACCAGCCGCGGTCCAGGAGTTCCGCGATCAGGTTCGGATAGCCGGAGACGTCGCTGAGGCCGTCGGGGGTGAAGGGCGTGCCGTCGTAGTCGCCGCCGATGCCCAGGTGGTCGATGCCGGCGACCTCACGCATGTGGTCGAGGTGGTCGGCCACCGTCGCGACCGTGGCGACCGGGCGCGGGTTCGCCTCCTCGAAGGCGTGGTGGACCTTCATCGCCTCGGCGGTGCTGTCGAGGGGGTGGAAGCCGTGCGCACGCATGTTCTCGTCGGCGGCGGACGTCCAGTCCACGGCCGCCTGGAGCACGAACTTCGGCACGAAGGTGACCATCGCGATGCCGCCGTTGGCGGGCAGCCGCTCCAGCACGTCGTCCGGGATGTTGCGGGGGTGATCGCACACGGCCCGCGCGGAGGAGTGCGAGAAGATCACCGGCGCGCTCGTGGTGTCGAGCGCGTCCCGCATGGTCGTCGCGGCCACGTGGGAGAGGTCGACCAGCATGCCGAGCCGGTTCATCTCCCGGACCACCTCGCGGCCGAAGGCCGACAGGCCGCCCACGCCCGGCTCGTCCGTCGCCGAGTCCGCCCAGGCCACGTTGTCGTTGTGGGTGAGCGTCATGTAACGCACGCCGAGCGCGTACAGCCCGCGCAGCGTGCCGAGCGAGTCGGCGATGGAGTGGCCGCCCTCGGCGCCCATGAGGGAGGCGATGCGGCCCTCCGCACGCGCCGCCTCCATGTCGGCGGCGGTCAGCGCGGGCGCCAGGTCGGCCGGGTGACGGGCGAGCAGCTGCCGTACGCAGTCGATCTGTTCCAGCGTCGCCGGCACGGGGTCGGGCTGGTCCGCGCGGACGTAGACCGACCAGAACTGCGCGCCGACGCCGCCCTCGCGCAGGCGCGGCAGGTCGGTGTGCAGATGGGCGTTCTGCGGCGTGGCGATGTCGCGCGCGTCGAGGTCGTAGCGGACCTGCTCGCGCAGCGCCCAGGGCAGGTCGTTGTGGCCGTCGACGACGGGGAACTCCCGCAGCAGGTCCCGGGCTTCGTTCAGCGAGGTCATCGGCGTCACTTCCTACCGAAGCCGAAGCCGCCGGAGTTCTCGACCTTGGCGCGCAGCCGCTTGCCCTTCTCGGTGGCCTGGTCGTTCAGCTCCTGCTGGAACTCCCGCATCCGGGTGAGCAGTTCCTCGTCGTGCGCGGCGAGCATCCGGGCGGCGAGCAGACCCGCGTTGCGGGCACCGCCGACGGACACGGTCGCCACCGGGACTCCGGCCGGCATCTGCACGATCGACAGCAGCGAGTCCATGCCGTCCAGGTACTTCAGCGGGACGGGTACGCCGATCACCGGCAGCGGGGTGACCGAGGCGAGCATGCCGGGCAGATGGGCGGCCCCGCCCGCGCCCGCGATGATCGCCTTCAGGCCGCGGTCCGCAGCACGCTCGCCGTACGCGATCATCTCGCGCGGCATGCGGTGCGCGGAGACGACGTCGACCTCGTAGGAGATCTCGAACTCGTCGAGCGCCTCGGCGGCGGCCTCCATGACGGGCCAGTCGGAGTCCGACCCCATGACGATGCCAACAACTGGGCTCATTCGGTGATGGTGCCTCTCAGGTAGCCGGCTGCGTGACGGGCGCGTTCCAGCACGTCGTCCAGGTCGTCGCCGTAGGTGTTGACGTGGCCGACCTTGCGACCGGGCTTCACGTCCTTGCCGTACATGTGGATCTTGAGCTGGGGGTCGCGGGCCATGCAGTGCAGGTACGCGGAGTACATGTCGGGGTAGTCGCCGCCGAGGACGTTGACCATGACGGTCCACGGGGCGCGCGAGCGGGGGTCGCCGAGCGGGAGGTCGAGGACCGCGCGGACGTGGTTGGCGAACTGGGAGGTGATGGCGCCGTCCATCGACCAGTGGCCGGAGTTGTGCGGGCGCATCGCCAGCTCGTTGACGAGGATGCGGCCGTCGCGGGTCTGGAACAGCTCGACGGCGAGGTGGCCGACGACACCGAGTTCCTTGGCGATGGTCAGCGCGAGCTGCTCGGCCCTGAGGGCGAGCCCCTCGTCGAGGTCGGGTGCCGGGGCTATCACGGTGTCGCAGACGCCGTTCACCTGCCGCGACTCCACCACCGGGTAGGCCACGGCCTGGCCGTGCGGGGAGCGTACGACGTTGGCGGCCAGCTCCCGGACGAAGTCGACCTTCTCCTCGGCGAGGACGGGCACGCCGGCGCGGAAGGGCTCGGCGGCCTCCTCGGCGGAGCCGACCACCCACACGCCCTTGCCGTCGTAGCCGCCGCGGACCGTCTTCAGGACCACGGGGAAACCGCCCGCCCGTCGCCCACCGCCGCCCTTGCCGGAGGGCACTTCGTGCCCGCCCCTTTCGAGCTCCGCCGCGAACGCGGCCACGTCCCGCGGGTCGCTCACGATGCGGTGCCGCGGGCAGGGCACACCGATCGCGTCGAGCTTCGCGCGCATCACGCCCTTGTCCTGGGCGTGCACGAGCGCGTCGGGACCGGGGCGCACGGGGATGCCGTCCGCCTCCAGGGCCCGCAGGTGCTCGGTGGGGACGTGCTCGTGATCGAAGGTGATCACGTCACAGCCCCGCGCGAACGCGCGCAGCGTGTCCAGGTCGCGGTAGTCGCCGATGACGACGTCGCTCACCACCTGCGCCGCGGAGTCCTGGGGAGTGTCACTGAGGAGCTTGAACCTGATGCCCAGCGGGATGCCCGCCTCGTGTGTCATACGAGCGAGCTGGCCACCGCCGACCATGCCGACTACCGGGAACGTCACGCTCCTAGGGTATCGGCCGCCACGCCGCGCACCGCTTCCGCGCCCGCCGGGGCCGTACCGGCGCCTCGCGGGGCTCTCACCCCCCGCACTGATGTACGCGACATCACCCCCGTCGGCGTTCTTACCAGTCACTTCGACGGCTCTTTCCCGCCTTTTCCCGGACTCTTTCCGACCCGTTCCCGAGCTGATGCCTTGTGCACGGGCGCGGACGTGCGGCGCTGGTTAGCATGGCCGGGTTGACCGAACCGACCGAGACGGGGGCCTGCACGACCATGGAACATGGTTCCTCGGGGCTTCGACCGGCGCCCCCCGCGCCCCGCGGCGCGCTGCGCAGGCACGTGGACCAGCTCTGGCGCGAGGTCGTCAAGTTCGGCGCGGTGGGCGGGGCTGGGCTGCTGGTCAACCTGCTCGTGTTCAACCTGGTGCGGCACACGACCGGACTCCAGGTGGTGCGGGCCAGCGTCATCGCGACCGTCGTCGCGATCGTCTTCAACTACATCGGCTTCCGCTACTTCACGTACCGGGACCGCGAGAGGACCGGGCGCACCAGGGAACTGACGCTGTTCCTGCTGTTCAGCGCGGTCGGCCTGGTGATCGAGAACGGCGTGCTGTACCTGGCGACGTACGGCTTCGGCTGGGACAGCCCGCTGCAGAGCAACGTCTTCAAGTTCCTCGGCATCGGCATCGCGACCCTGTTCCGCTTCTGGTCGTACCGCACCTGGGTCTTCCGCACCCTGCCGGCCCGGCAGACCGTGGCGGGCGCGGAGTCCTTCCTCCAGACCGAGTCGAAGACGCCCCGGACCAGGGCCTTCCGCTAGGGCCTCTCGTTTGGATCAGGCCGGGCTCGCGGGCCCTGGCGGTCAGCGCACCATCGGGTGGTCCTCCGGCTCCTTCTTGAGCGGCGGGGTGCGGGACAGGAACAGTCCGAAGACGGGCGGCTGGGCCTGGAGCAGTTCCAGACGGCCGCCGTCGGCCTCGGCGAGGTCGCGGGCGACGGCGAGTCCGATGCCCGTGGAGTTGCGGCCGCTGATGGTGCGCTCGAAGATCCGGGCGCCGAGGTCGGCGGGGACGCCGGAGCCCTCGTCGGTGACCTCCACCACGGCTTGGTTGCCGGTCACGCGGGTGCGCAGCGCCACCGTGCCGCCGCCGTGCATGAGGGAGTTCTCGATCAGCGCGGCCAGCACCTGCGCGACGGCACCCGGCGTGCCCACGGCCCGGAGGTGCCGCTTGCCGGAGCTGACGATCGCCCGGCCGGCGCTGCGGTAGGCGGGGCGCCACTCGGCGATCTGCTGCTGGATGACCTCGTCGAGCTCGAAGGAGACGGCGGAGCCGGTGCGCGGGTCGCGGGAGTTGGTCAGCAGGCGGTCCACCACGTCGGTCAGCCGCTCGACCTGGGCGAGGGCGACGTTCGCCTCCTCCTTCACCGTGTCCGGATCGTCGGTGAGGGTGATCTCCTCCAGGCGCATGGACAGCGCGGTCAGCGGCGTACGCAGCTGGTGGGAGGCGTCGGCGGCGAGCCGGCGCTCGGCGGTCAGCATCCGGGCGATGCGCTCGGCCGATCCGTCGAGCACGTCCGCGACCCGGTCCAGTTCAGGGACGCCGTAGCGCTTGTGGCGGGGGCGCGGATCGCCGGATCCGAGGCGCTCGGCGGTCTCGGCCAGGTCGGTCAGCGGGGAGGCGAGCCGGTTGGCCTGGCGGACCGCGAGCAGCACCGCGGCGACCACCGCGAGCAGCGCCACCAGACCGATGATCAGCAGCGTACGGCCGACCTCGCGGGTCACCGAGGAGCGCGGCTCCTCCACCCGGACGGTCTCGCCCTGCTCCCCCGTGGCCGTGGAGTGGATCACGTCGCCGGACGGCTTGTCGCCGACCTGGATGGGCCGCTGCCCCGGGATGCCGATCACGGCGTACTGGCCGTCGGCCATCTGGTGGCGCAGGATCGCCGCGTTGACCGTCGCCTCGCCGAGCAGCCTGCTGTCGACGATGCTGGCCAGCCGCAGCGCCTCGGAGTCGACGCGCTCCTGGGCGCTGCTGCTGATGGTGCGGGTCTCCACGATCACCAGGGAGAGACCGAAGACGGCGATCACGACCAGGACCACGGCAAGCGTGGACTGGATCAGTCGGCGGCGCATGTACTCCTACCTGACGAAAGCGCGGGGCGGCCGGCTCAGCTCTTCTCGAAGCGGAAGCCCACGCCGCGCACGGTCGCGATGTACCGGGGGTTCGCCGCGTCGTCGCCGAGCTTCTTGCGCAGCCACGAGATGTGCATGTCGAGGGTCTTGGTGGACGACCACCAGGTGGTGTCCCAGACCTCGCGCATCAGCTGGTCGCGGGTGACGACCCGGCCCGCGTCCCGCACGAGCACCCGGAGCAGGTCGAACTCCTTGGCGGTGAGCTGGAGCTCCTCCTCGCCCATCCACGCGCGGTGGGACTCGACGTCGATGCGCACGCCGTGGGTGGCGGGCGGCTGCTGCGGCTCGGCGGCTCCGCGCCGCAGCAGGGCCCGGACGCGGGCGAGCAGTTCGGCGAGCCGGAAGGGCTTGGTGACGTAGTCGTCCGCGCCCGCGTCGAGGCCGACGACGGTGTCCACCTCGTCGGCGCGCGCGGTCAGGATCAGGATGGGCACCGTGTGGCCGTCGGAGCGCAGCCGGCGGGCGACCTCCAGGCCGTCCATGCCGGGCAGTCCGAGGTCCAGCACGACCAGGTCGACACCGCCCTGCATTCCGGCGTCGAGCGCGGCGGGTCCGTCCTCACGCACCTCGACCTCGTAACCTTCCCTGCGCAGTGCGCGAGCCAGCGGCTCCGAGATGGACGCGTCGTCCTCGGCGAGCAGTACACGGGTCATGGACCGATGGTAGTCCGCCGACGCCGCCCGCTGGGGCGGTCCTGCGGTGTGATCGACACGCGCGGTTCTTACCTTGCGGCCGGCCGGGCGCCGCCTCGGCGGCCCGCGCCACGGATCGCTCGGCCCGGATGTGATCGTTTGAGACCTCGGTAATAGACCTTCGAAAGCAGGGCAGGGTTCCCCTGTAGCCTGTGATCCATCTCTCAAGTCCTTCCATTTCCGGCAGTGTCCTGCCGTATGGTGGATTGAACGTCTGATGCACACAGGGGACCTTTGGCGATCGTATTGACGCTGAAGGTCTCTTTTGTGAGCGGGCCGGCCCGGGCCGGCCCGGAAAGAACGACCTAGGGCCGGGCCTCGTACGCGCGTCGACGCGGGCAGAGGTGTGGATCCCGGTGGCCGTCGTCCCCCGCTTCGCGATCCGGAGCGGACTCCCCCTGGGCGTGGGGTGGACCTCGGGCCTGCCGGTGCCGGCCACCCCCACCGGGCGCACAACCGCCGAGGGCGGCGCGTCCCGACCAGCAAGGAACGACCATGGCGTCCAGCCTGACGAAGGACTCGGTCCATCCGGGCACCCCCGGTTCCGAGAAGACCTTCTTCGGCCACCCCCGCGGCCTGGCCACCCTCTTCATGACCGAGATGTGGGAGCGCTTCAGCTTCTACGGCATGCGCGCCCTTCTCGTCGTGTACCTGCTCTCCGGCGGCCCCGACGCCAAGAAGGGGAGCATGAGCGGTGGGCTCGGCATGGATCTGGCCACCACCACCGCCATCTACTCCGTCTATCTGTCGATGGTGTACCTGCTCGCCATGCCCGGCGGGTGGCTGGGCGACCGCGTCTGGGGTCCGCGCAAGACGGTGGCGATCGCCGCGATCACGATCATGGCGGGCCACGCGGTCCTGGCGCTGCCCGGTGGCCAGGCGTCCTTCTTCGCCGGTCTCGCGCTGGTCGCGCTCGGCTCCGGCCTGCTGAAGGCCAACATCTCCACCATGGTCGGCCACCTCTACAACGGCCCGGACGACCCGCGCCGCGACGGTGGCTTCACGATCTTCTACATGGGCATCAACATGGGTGCCTTCTTCGCGCCGCTGATCATCGGCACCGTCGGTCAGCAGGTCAGCTGGCACCTGGGCTTCGGCCTCGCCGCCGTGGGCATGGCGATCGGCCTCGCGGCCTTCCTCATCGGCACCCGGAACCTGAGCCCGCAGAGCAGCGTCGTGCCGAAGCCGCTGGCCGCCGCCGAGCGTGCATCCTGGCTGCGCAAGGGCCTGACCTGGCTGGCCGTCGCCGCCGTCTTCTACGGCATCGTCGGCTTCACCGGCCACTTCACCCTGAACTGGGCGATGATCCCGCTCACCGTCATCGGTCTGGTCATCCCGGCCGGCGTCCTGCTGCGCATCAAGCGCGACAAGGAGCTGACGGGCGCCGAGCAGTCCAGGATGACCGGCTACATCTGGTTCTTCGTCGCGGCCGCCGCCTTCTGGATGATCTACGACCAGGGCGGTTCGACGGTCCAGGCGTTCGGTGAGACCAAGACCTCCTCCTCGCTGCTCGGCTTCGGCTTCCCCTCCTCCTGGTACCAGTCGCTGAACCCCGTGTTCATCATGGCGCTGGCCCCGGTCTTCGCCTGGTTCTGGCTGTGGCTGAACCGCAAGGGCAAGGAGCCGAGCACGGTCGCGAAGTTCTCGGCCGCCCTGTTCTTCATCGGCGTCTCGTTCTTCTTCTTCCTGCTGCCGCTGGGCATGGCCGGCGGCGACACCATGGTCAGCCCGATGTGGCTGGTCGGCATCTATCTGATCCAGACCGTCGGTGAGCTGTGCCTCTCCCCGGTCGGCCTGTCGGTGACGACCAAGATGGCGCCGGCCAAGTACGCCAGCCAGATGATGGGCGTGTGGTTCCTCGCGGTCACCGCGGGCGACTCCATCACCAGCCTGCTGTCCAACCCGGCCGTGGCCGGGGTCGACCTCAGTGGGACGGGCGCGGTCGCACTGGAGGCGGCCCTCGCCGCCCTCGCCGGTGTCGCGGTGTACATGTACCGCCGGAAGGTGAAGTCCCTGATGGGCGACGTCCACTGACGTCCCCCTGCGGCAACGCGAAAGGGCCGCCCCGTGAGGGGCGGCCCTTTCGCGTTGCCGGTCTTTCAGGCGGGTGCGCCCAGCTCGGCCCACACTCTCTTGCCGGTGACGCCGGGGGCGCGGACGACGCCCCAGTCCAGGCACAGCCGCTGGACGATGAACATGCCGTGGCCGCCGGGGCGTCCGGCGCGGTGCGGGGTGCGCGGGGCGGGCTGTCCGGTGCCGCGGTCGGAGACCTCGAGGCGGATCACCTTGTTGTCGCAGGTGATCTCCAGCTGGTCGGGGCCCTCGGCGTGCAGGCAGGCGTTGGTGACCAGTTCGGAGACGACGAGGAGGACGTCCTCGGCGGCGGCCCGCTGGTCGGCGGTCGCGGCGGGCAGCCAGCCCCACGCGTACAACGCCTGGCGGGTGAAGTCGCGGGCGAGCGGCACGACGCCGCTCTCGCCGTCGAAGCTCAGCCTGCGGATCTGGCGACTTCCGGACGGGGCCGCCGGCACGGCGGTCGCACCCCCTGGGGGTACCGCGCCCGCCGGCGCGTCCCCCTCGGACGCCCCGGAAGCGCCGCTGGGCTCCGGGCCGCGGTCGCCCGGCGAGTAAGGCCGGGTGGTGCTCATCAGCGCTTCACCTCACCGATTCACCAGTTCACGATTCAAAAGTCACCAGTCACTTCACGTACACGCCGGTACGTCCGTTCATTCGCCGAATGCCGGTAGCCGGCTCGCGAGGGCCGCCGATCCACTCAGGTTGTCTCCTGCCCGACCGATCGGGGGGAACACCCCCGTTTTCGGCCCGCCGTGCGGGCGCCCGGCGTACGCCGGGCGCGGAACACGAAAGGGGCACGTCGAGAGTCCCGGGGCCGGCTCAGCCGGCCTCGTCGGCCAGCGCGTCCTCCAGGGAGTCGTGCACGGTGAAGACCGCATCCGCCCCTGTGATCTCGAAGACGCGGGCCACCACCGGCAGCATCCCGGCCAGATGCACGCCCCCTCCGGCCGCCTCCGCCTTCAGCCGCGCGCCCAGCAGGACGTTCAACCCCGTGGAGTCACAGAACTCCAGACGTGAACAGTCCACCACCAGACGCGAGCGCCCCTTGTCGAGACACCCCTCGAGCGGCTCGCGCAGCAGGTCGGCCGTGTGGTGATCGAGCTCACCCGCCGGCGTCACGACGGCACTGGAGCCCTCTTGCCGCACCTCCACCAGAAGCCGGCCCGACTGTGCGCTGCCGACCGTCCCGCGGTCCATGCCGTCTCTCTCCCGGGGTCTTGGCTGCTGACTGACGCCCTCGAACCCTACGCCTTCCCTCACCGCTCCGACACCCGAACAACCACACACAACCGGACATAGCCCCACACAAGGAACTTGCGGCGGTGTTGGTAAAGCGGGTAGGGCTAGTAGGGACCCGCACCCGACACGGCCGGCTTTGGAGGCGCCGCACACCGCAGTGCACGAATTGGCTTCGGCAGCCATATGCCGAGAACGATGGAGGACATCATGTCACCCCGGCTCGACGCCTCGCATACCCGGATGGCGACGTCGGCATCCCCCACGGAGCACCTGGATCCCATCGAGTTTCCCGACGTACGCGCCGAGCGGGCCGACCAGGCCGACGCACTGGCCGGACTTCCGGACATCCCTCCGTACGACGAAGTGGCCCCCGACGACGCCCGGGCCCTGTCCAAGGCCCTCTTCGAGCGGCTGGAGTCCCTCGAGGAAGGCACTCACGCCTACTCGTACGTCCGCAACACGCTCGTCGAGCTCAACCTCGCGCTCGTCAAGTTCGCCGCCTCCCGCTTCCGCTCCCGCAGCGAGCCGATGGAGGACATCATCCAGGTCGGCACCATCGGCCTGATCAAGGCGATCGACCGGTTCGAGCTGTCCCGGGGCGTGGAGTTCCCCACGTTCGCGATGCCCACCATCATCGGTGAGATCAAGCGCTTCTTCCGCGACACCTCCTGGTCCGTACGCGTCCCGCGCCGGCTCCAGGAACTGCGGCTGGACCTCGCCAAGGCCGGTGACGAACTGGCCCAGCGGCTCGACCGCGCCCCCACGGTCGCCGAACTCGCCGAGCACCTCGGTCTGTCCAACGACGAGGTGGTGGAAGGCATGGCCGCCTCCAACGCCTACACCGCCTCGTCGCTGGACGCCCAGCCCGAGGAGGACGACTCCGAGGGCGCCCTCGCGGACCGCATCGGCTACGAGGACCACGGTCTCGAAGGCATCGAGTTCGTGGAGGCGCTGAAGCCGTTGATCGCGCAACTGCCCTCCCGGGACCGGAAGATCCTGTCCCTGCGATTCGTCGCCAACATGACCCAGTCGGAGATCGGCGACGAACTGGGCATCTCGCAGATGCACGTCTCCCGGCTGCTGTCCCGCACACTCGGCCAACTGCGCAAGGGCCTGACACTCGAGGAGTGACCGGGTGACGGGGCGGCGGTGAAGCGCCGGCCGACGGCCCAGGCGGCCGCGGCCGGCGCTTCACCGCCGCCCTGTGCGGTCCTGTCGGTCCTGCTCAGGCCTCCCGCACGCCGCGCCGCCAGACCTCGGTGACCAGCGGGACGCCCGGCCGGTAGGCCAGGTGCACATGGCTGGGCGCGTCCAGGACGGCGAGGTCGGCGCGGGCGCCCGGGGACAGACGGCCGACGTCGTCGCGGCGCAGGGCCCTCGCACCGCCCGCCGTCGCCGCCCAGACCGCCTCGTCCGGGGTCATGCCCATGTCGCGTACGGCGAGCGCGACGCAGAAGGGCACCGAGGACGTGAAGGACGAGCCCGGGTTGCAGTCGGTGGACAGGGCGACCGTGACACCCGCGTCGAGGAGGCGGCGGGCGTCGGGCCACTGGGCGCGGGTGGAGAACTCGGCGCCGGGCAGGAGCGTGGCGACCGTGTTCCCGTTCGCCAGCGCGTCCACGTCCGCGTCGGTCAGATGCGTGCAGTGGTCGGCGCTGGCCGCGTCGAGCTCGACGGCGAGCTGGACGCCGGGGCCGTGGCTGAGCTGGTTGGCGTGGATGCGCGGGAGCAGGCCCTTGGCCATGCCCGCGGTGAGGATCTCCCGGGCCTGGTCGCCGTCGAAGGCGCCCTTCTCGCAGAAGACGTCGATCCAGCGGGCGTGCGGGGCGCAGGCGTCCAGCATCTCCCCGGTGACCAGGGCGACGTACGCCGCCGGGTCCCCGGCGTGGTCAGGGGAGACGATGTGGGCGCCGAGGTAGGTGACCTCGTCGGTGTGCGCGGCGGCGATGCGCAGGGCGCGGGCCTCGTCGGCGACGGTGAGGCCGTAGCCGGACTTGGTCTCGAACGTGGTCGTGCCCTGGCGCAGGGCCTCGGCGAGGTAGCGGGTGAGGTTGGCCTCCAGCTCCGCGTCGGTGGCGGCGCGGGTGGCGGCGACCGTGGTGCGGATGCCGCCGGCGCTGTAGGCCCGGCCGGACATGCGGGCGTTGAACTCCTCGGTGCGGTCGCCCGCGAAGACCAGGTGGGAGTGGGAGTCGACGAAGCCGGGGATCACCGCCCGGCCGCCGGCGTCGACCCGGTTGTCAGTGGCGGGTGCTTTGCTGGATTCACCGGTCCACGCGACGTGGTCGCCGTCGATGACGACGGCCGCGTCCCGGATCAGTCCGAGGGGGGATCCGTCACCGAGGGAGGGGTCGTTGGTGACCAGCGTGGCGATATTGGTGATGACGGTGCTGCTCATGGTGTCCTCAGGGGTGACGGGGGGATTCAGCCGCGCAGTGCCTCGACGGCGCCTGCCAGCGCCGACGGCACATCCGGTACGAGGGTGTGGGCGCCGTCCCGCACGACGTGCCGGCCGGCCACGACCGTATGGCGTACGTCGGCGGCGGTCGCCGCGAATACGGCCGTCTCGGCGCCGAGCCTGGGCAGCGTCCCCGCTGTCCTGACCGAGTCCAGCGCGAGCGTCGTGAAGTCGGCGTGGGCGCCGGGGGTGAGGCTGCCCGCGTCGGACCAGCCGAGGGCGGCGTGCCCGTCGGCGGTGGCGGCCCGCAGCAGGGACGCGGCCGTCCAGTGGCCGCGGGTGCGGGTGCGCAGCCGCTCGTTCAGTTCCATCGCTCGGGCCTCTTCGAGCAGGTCGATGACGGCGTGGCTGTCGGAGCCCAGGGAGAGCGGGGAGCCGGCGCGCTGGAGGGCGACGGCGGGTCCGATGCCGTCGGCCAGGTCCCGCTCGGTGGTCGGGCACATGCAGGTGCCGGTGCCGGATCCGCCGAGCAGGGCGATGTCCTCGTCGGTCAGGTGGGTGTTGTGCACGCCGGTCGTGCGCGGGCCGAGGACGCCGTGGTCGGCCAGCAGCCGGGCCGGGGTGCAGCCGTGGGCGGCCTGGCAGGCGTCGTTCTCGGCGGTCTGCTCCGACAGGTGCACATGGAGCGGGGCCCGCCGCTCCTCGGCCCACTGCGCCACCGTCTCCAGCTCCCGCGCCGGCACGGCCCGTACGGAGTGCACGGCGGCACCGATCCGCGCGTGATCGTGTTCCTTGAGAACTGAACAGCGTTCGGCCCAGGCCTCGGCCGTCCCGTCGGAGAAGCGGAGCTGGTGTTTGTCGGGCGACTGCCCGAACCCGGAGGACAGGTAACAGGTGTCGAGGAGGGTGATGCGGATCCCGGCTTCGGCGGCGGCCGCGATCAGGGCCTCGCCCATCGCGTTCGGGTCGGCGTACCGGGTGCCTCCCGGCGCGTGGTGGACGTAGTGGAACTCGCCGACGGCCGTGATGCCGGCCAGCGCCATCTCGGCGTACACCGCGCGGGCCAGCGCGTGGTACGTCTCGGGAGTGAGCCGGTCGGCGGTGGAGTACATGACCTCGCGCCAGGTCCAGAAGGTCCCCGAGCCGACCTGGACGGTGCCGCGCAGGGCCCGGTGGAAGGCGTGGCTGTGCGCGTTGGCGAGTCCCGGGATCGTGAGGCCCCGCAGCACCTCGGCGCCCGGCGGCGGGACGGGCACGCCCGTGCGGACGGCCGCGACGCGGCCGCCGCGCACGTCGAGCGCCACGCCCGGCTCGATGGGGGTCCCCCCTGCTCGATCGCCGTCGAGAGCTTGGGGGAGGGTGCCGAGCCAGGCCTGCTCCAGCCAGTACGTCCGCGTCTGCTCGGTGGGGGTCACGTGCAGGCCAGCCCTTCCAGTACGTCGGCGAGCGCGCGCACCCCGGCCACGCAGTCGTCCTCGGCCGCGGATTCGGCCGGGGAGTGCGAGACACCGGTGGGGTTGCGCACGAACAGCATGGCGGTCGGGACGGTCCCGGACAGGATTCCGGCGTCGTGTCCGGCGCCCGTGCCGAGCACCGGCACCTTCAGCTCGGTGCCGGCGCCCAGGAGGCGGGCGAGTTCGTCGCGCAGGGCGTGGTCGAACTCGACGACGGGGGTGAAGGACTCGCGGACCACGTCCAGGTCGACGCCGTGAGCGGCGGCGTACTCGCGGGCCGCCTTCTCGACGCCGGTGACCACGGTGTCCAGGGTCGTCTGGTCGGCGGCGCGGGAGTCGAGCCAGCCGCGGACCAGGGACGGGATCGCGTTGACGCCGTTCGGCTCGACGGCGATCTTGCCGAAGGTGGCGACGGCGCCCGCGAGCGCGGCCTCGCGCCGGGCCGCGAGCACGGTCTCGGCGTACGGCAGCATCGGGTCGCGCCGGTCGACGAGCCGGGTGGTGCCCGCGTGGTTGGCCTCGCCCCGGAAGTCGAACCGCCACCGCCCGTGCGGCCAGATGGCACTGGCCACACCGACGGCGTCGCCGGTCAGGTCGAGGGCCCGACCCTGCTCGACGTGCAGTTCGACGAAGGCGCCGATGCGCGCGAGCCGCTCCGGGTCGGGTCCGAGGGCGTCGGGGTCGTACCCGGCGGCCTCCATGGCCCTGGGCAGTGTGACCCCGTCGGCGTCGGTGAGCCGGTGCGCCTGCTCGACGGTGAGGTGCCCGGCGGTCAGCCGCGAGCCGGTGCAGGCAAGCCCGAACCGGGCGCCCTCCTCGTCACCGAAGTTGACGAGGGCGAGCGGCTTGGTGAACCGCGCGTTCCTGCCGCGCAGTTCGTCGAGGGCGGCGAAGGAGGACACGACGCCCAGCGGCCCGTCGAAGGCCCCGCCGTCGGGCACGGAGTCGAGGTGCGACCCGGTGACCACGGCGTCCCCGGCCTCGGGGTCGCCGAGCCAGGCCCACTGGTTGCCGTTGCGGTCGACCTCGTAGGCCAGGCCGCGGTCCTCGGCCTGCTGCCGGAACCAGGCCCGGCACTCGGCGTCGGCCGCGGTCCAGGCGAAGCGCCGGTAACCGCCGGACCCGGGGTGGCGCCCGATGGGGAGCAGTTCCCGCCACATCGTGTGGAAGGAGTCGCCCGCGGCGGGCGCCGGGGTCCGTGCCACGGCCGGACGGGCCTCGTCCGGGTCGGCGGGCTGCCGCGTCACGCCTCCTCGCCCTCGCGCATGGGCACGCGCACCCCGCGTTCGCCGGCCACCGACTCCGCGATGTCGTACCCGGCGTCCACGTGCCGGATCACGCCCATGCCGGGGTCGTTGGTGAGCACCCGGCGGATCTTCTCCCCGGCGAGCGCGGTGCCGTCGGCGACCGTCACCTGTCCGGCGTGGATGGACCGTCCCATGCCGACGCCGCCGCCGTGGTGGATCGACACCCAGGACGCGCCCGAGGCCACGTTCACCATCGCGTTCAGCAGGGGCCAGTCGGCGATCGCGTCGGAGCCGTCGAGCATGGCCTCGGTCTCCCGGTACGGGGAGGCGACGGAGCCGCAGTCGAGGTGGTCCCGGCCGATCACGATCGGCGCCTGGAGCTCACCGCTCGCGACCATGTCGTTGAACCGCTCGCCCGCCTTGTCACGCTCGCCGTAGCCGAGCCAGCAGATGCGGGCGGGCAGGCCCTGGAAGTGGACGCGCTCGCCGGCCAGCTTGATCCAGCGCGCCAGGGACTCGTTCTCGGGGAACAGCTCCAGGATCGCCTTGTCGGTCTTGGCGATGTCGGACGCCTCACCGGACAGCGCGGCCCAGCGGAACGGGCCCTTGCCCTCGCAGAACAGCGGCCGGATGTAGGCGGGGACGAATCCGGGGAAGGCGAACGCCCGCTCGTACCCGGCGAGTTGGGCCTCGCCGCGGATCGAGTTGCCGTAGTCGAAGACCTCGGCGCCGGCGTCCATGAAGCCGACCATGGCCTCGACGTGCCGGGCCATGGACTCGCGGGCCCGGGTGGTGAAGCCGGCCGGGTCCTTGGCGGCTGCGTCGGCCATGTCGTCGAAGTCGGTGCCCAGCGGCAGGTAGGCCAGCGGGTCGTGGGCGGAGGTCTGGTCGGTGACGATGTCGATGGGCGCGCCCATCGCGAGGAGCTGCGGGACGAGTTCGGCGGCGTTGCCGAGCACGCCGATGGACAGGGGCTTGCGCTGGTCGCGCGCCTCCACGGCCAGGTGGAGGGCGTGCTCCAGGGAGTCGGCCTTCACGTCGAGGTAGCGGTGCTCGATGCGCCGCTCGATGGCGCGCGGGTCGCAGTCGACGCAGATGGCCACGCCGTCGTTCATGGTGACGGCGAGGGGCTGGGCGCCGCCCATGCCGCCGAGGCCGGCGGTCAGGGTGATGGTCCCGGCGAGCGTGCCGCCGAACTTCTTCGCGGCGACGGCGGCGAAGGTCTCGTAGGTGCCCTGGAGGATGCCCTGGGTGCCGATGTAGATCCAGGACCCGGCGGTCATCTGGCCGTACATGGTCAGACCGAGGGTCTCCAGGCGGCGGAACTCCTCCCAGTTGGCCCAGTCGCCGACGAGGTTGGAGTTGGCCAGCAGCACGCGCGGGGCCCACTCGTGGGTCTGCATGACGCCGACCGGGCGGCCGGACTGGACGAGCATGGTCTCGTCGGCCTTGAGGGTCCGCAGTGTGCGGACCATGGCGTCGAAGGAGCGCCAGTCGCGGGCGGCCTTGCCGGTGCCGCCGTAGACGACGAGCTTGTCGGGGTGCTCGGCGACCTCGGGGTCGAGGTTGTTCTGGAGCATCCGCAGGGCGGCTTCCTGCTGCCATCCCAGGGCGCTCAGTTCCGTACCGCGCGGCGCTCGTACGGGGCGGGGTCCTGACATGGTCTGCCTCCTGATGGGTGCTCCCGGGATTATTACTGCGTCTATTCACATCCTGGCTTGATGAATAGAACTAGTCAATACGTGCGCGCCGTCCGGCGCGCGCGGCCTGGGCGGATGTTTGCCCGGCTCCAGGTCAGGAAGGCAGGACCTGGAGGCACACCGACGGGACCGGGGGCACGGCATGGCCGAGAACATCAACGACGACATCGACGAGGGCGTGAACGAGGGCATGGACCGGAGCCTCGCCGAGGCGGACCGCGAGCGGGCCGTGCGGCGGGACCGGGCGGTGCGGGCCGCGGTGGCGCAGGGGCTGCTCGGCCCCGGCTCCCCCGTCGTGGGTCTGCTCGACGTGGTCGGCATCCGGGAGTCCGCGGCGGCGCTCCGGGCGGCGTTCGAGGCGGTGCTGGCACCGGGAACCCCGGTGCTGCACGCCTTCGCGGTCAAGGCGACCCCGCTCGTGCCCGTCCTGCGGCTGCTGCACGAGGAGGGCGTCGGCGCCGAGGTGGCGAGCCCGGGGGAACTGGCGCTGGCGCGGGCGGCCGGGGTGCCGCCCGCCCGTACCGTCCTGGACTCCCCGGCGAAGACGCCGGCCGAGCTGCGCGAGGCGCTGGAACTGGGCATCGCCGTCAACGCGGACAACCCCCAGGAGCTGGCCCGCATCGACGCCCTCGTGGGCTCCGCCACCCCTCGCTCACCGCTGGGGATACGGGTGAACCCGCAGGTCGGCGGGGGTGCCATCGAGGCGCTGTCGACGGCCACGGCGACCTCGAAGTTCGGGGTGGCGCTGCGCGACGAGGGCGCCCGCGAGTGGGTCGTGCGGGCGTATCTCGACCGTCCGTGGCTGACCCGGCTGCACGCCCACACCGGGTCCCAGGGCATCCCGCTGTCCCTGATGGCGCAGGGCGTGGCGCGGACGTACGAGCTCGCCGAGGAGATCAACGCGCGCGCGGGACGGCGGCAGATCGACACCCTCGACATCGGCGGCGGGCTGCCGGTGAACTTCGGCTCCGAGGCGACCGCGCCGACGTACGCGCACTACGCGCGGCTGCTGCGCGAGGTGGTGCCGGGGCTGTGCGAGGGGCGGTACGGGCTGGTGACCGAGTTCGGGCGGTCACTGCTGGCCAAGCAGGGCACGACGGTGGCGCGGGTGGAGTACACCAAGAGCGCCGGGGGGCGGCCGGTCGCCGTGACCCACGCGGGCGTGCAGGTCGCGACGCGCACCGTCTACGTGCCGGATGCCTGGCCGCTGCGCCTGGCCGCGTACGACGCGAAGGGGCGGCCCAAGCCGGGACCCGAGGTGGTGCAGGACGTGGCCGGGCCCGCCTGCTTCGCGGGCGACCTGCTCGCCGAGGCCCGCGCGCTCGCCCTGCTCGAACCGGGCGACCATGTGGCGGCGCTGGACACCGGGGCCTACTACTTCGCCCACCACTACGCCTACAACTCCCTGCCCCGGCCCGGGGTCCACGGCTACGTCCCGGACGGTTCCGGAGGCGTCGCCTTCGCCCTCGTGCGCGAGCCGCAGCCGGTCGAGGAGATCGTGGCCGAGTCCGGAGGGGCGCACGCGTCGGCCCTCACCACCTTGGGCACACCCGGGCGCGCCTGAGGAACGCCGAAGGCCTCGCGGCACGTCCTGGACTGTGAGGCGAGGCGCGTCCAGGGCGCTGAGGCACGTGTGCGTCCACGGCGCCGTGGCACGTCAAAGGCCTTGAGACGCACCGCGGATACGGCGCGACCCGCCCGAAATCCGGTTCAGTCGACCCACATTAGCCGCTCGGTCGCATGTTCCACCGGAAAATGCCCGTAACCCTCACCACCGGCGCGCACCGTGCGTAGCCTCGGCATCACTCAGCCGAACCCCCGGTGGGAGAGGAACAACGGTGCCCGGAATCGACGAGTGCCTACTGGAAGCCATGCGGCTGCCCGGTGCCAGAGGCGCCGCGCTGGTCGACTGGACGAGCGGGCTTGCCCTGGGCACCGTCGGGGAGCCCCCGGGCGGCGACCACGAGACCACCGCGGCGGAGGCCGCCGAACTGGCCCGGCTGGCCGCCGAGCACGGCGCCTTCGCCGCCGCCGAGGACCCCGACGGCGAGCGTCCCCCGGTGGAGGACCTGATCGTCAGCAACCGCGACAGCTACCACCTGCTGCGGTTCGTGGACACGTCCTTCGACAGCAGCGTGTTCCTGCACCTGTGGCTGACCCGCGCCGAAGGCAACCTCGCCCTGGCCCGCATACGCCTGGGCGAGATGGCCGAGCGGCTGGTGCTGGGATGACCGTGGTCGACATCCCGCTCCCGCCCCAGCTGCCGGTGCGCAGCAAGCCGGCCGACGAGGACCGGGCCTGGGGCGGCCTCTCGCCGATGCTGACCCGGCTCGCCGCCGAGCGGGCGACCGGCGTCCTGGTCCGCGAGCACGGCACGCTCTACCTCGACGAGGGCCGGGTGGCGCACGCCGAGAGCCCTCTGAGCCCCGGCCTCGACCTTCTGCTCACCGCCCACGGCACGCTGACGGCCGAGGCATGGCGGGACGCGGTGACCCGGGCCGACGACCGGCACGGCGCCGCGCACCTGCTGCTGGCCGGCGGCCATCTGACCGAGGGCGCACTGGAGCTGTGCCATCTGGGCGCGCTCCACGACGCCGCCTACTTCGCGCTCGCCCCGAGCAGCACCCCGGGCCGGTTCCGCTACGGCATCGCCCACCCGCTCGGCCCCGTCCTGCCGGTCCCGTTGGCCGCCCTGGAGCGCGAGATCCTGCGCCGCCGCGAGCTGCTGCACCGCGTCTGGCCCGACGCCGGGCCGGACAGCGCCCCGCTGGTGCGGACGCCCACCACCGCGGCACCGGGAGTGACGCCCCGCCAGCAGACGCTCCTGGAGCGGATCGACGGCACCCGCACGGCCACGGATCTGGCCAGGGAACTGGGCCGGCAGGCCTTCCACACCCTGGTGGACGTACGCCGTCTGGCGGCCGCCGGGCTCGTCGCGCCGGCCGTCGCACCGAAGGAGGCGCCCGTACCGGACGGCGCCGGACAGACCCCCACGCTCGCCGACCGGCTGGCGTACACCACCGACCCCCACATCACGCTGCTGAAGAGGCTCAGGGATGCGCTGGAGGCCCTTTGAGAGGAGACACCGGATGGCAGCAGCCGAGCCCGAGATCCTGGACGAGCTGCGTCGGCTCAGAGCCCGGGTACCCCAGCTCACCGGCGCCCTCGCCGCCAGTGTCGACGGCCTTGTACTGGCCCACGACACCCCCGGCGTGGAGCCGGAGAGCTTGGCCGCGCTCACCGCTACCTCGCTCGGCGTCGCCGTGCGCATGGCGGACGTGACCGGCCAGGGCGATCTGCGCGAACTGCTCGTGCGGGGCGTCCACGGCTATGTCGCGACCTACGCGGCGGGCCGCACCGCGGTGCTGACCCTGCTCGCGGAGGACCGCGTCAACGTCGGCCGTCTGCACCTGGAGGGCCGCCGGGCGGGCGCACGCATCGGGGAACTGGTCGACGCCGAGGCGGCCAAGGCTCCCGACAGGACGCCCGAGAAGACGGTGAAACCGGCCACCAGGACCGGCACCGCACGAACCAGAACCACCCGCGCGCTGCGCACCACCGCCACCAACGCGCACACCACCACCGAAAGCTGACAGAACAAGGAGACCCCGGCCATGGCCAATACCGAGACCTGTCTGAAGGAAGCGCTCGCCTCCATCGAGGGAGCGACGGCCGTCGCGCTCGTCGACTACACCAGCGGCATGGCGCTGGGCACGATGGGCGGCAGCAAGAGCTTCGACCTGAACGTCGCCGCCGCGGGCAACACCGACGTCGTACGGGCCAAGATGCGCACGATGGAACATCTCGGCCTCAAGGCGCAGATCGAGGACATCCTGATCACGCTGAGCGACCAGTACCACCTGATCCGTCTGATCAGTGGGCGCGGCGGGAACGGACTGTTCCTCTACCTCGTCCTGGACGCCAAGCGGGCCAACCTGGCGATGGCCCGCCACCAGCTGAGGAGAATCGAGGAGGAGCTGGAGGTCTGACCCCTGCCCGCCGGGGTTGGACCCGCAGGATCTGCCCTAGGGCCTCTCGTTTGGATCATGCCGGGCTCGCTGATCCGGCCTGATCCAAACGAAAGACCCTAGCCGAGCGCCGCGGTGCGGCGGCGTGCTCCGCCCGGGGCCGCGTCGCCCGCCGCGAGGCCGGTACCGCGGTAGCCCCGCACCGTCCGGCCCGCGGGGCGCCCGCCCCGCTTGCCCAGCCAGTCGACGCGCACCCACAGCAGCGTGTCCTCGGCCCGCTCCAGCCGCCCGAGCCGGCCGGCCTTGAGCCACAGGCCCACCCCGGCGCCGGCCAGCAGCAGGCCGCCGGCCGCGGGCAGGACGAAGGAGCCGCCCAGCGCGGCCAGGAAGGCCGGCGCGAGCCACCAGCGGTGCCCCCGGCGCCAGACGCGCACGCTCACCGCCCGGTCCTGGAGCACGTCGTGGCGTCCGGCCCGGGAGGCGCCCCTGGCCAGGGCCCTGTAGCGTCGGCGCCGGGCGCAGGCCACGACCGCCGCCGCCACCAGGAACAGCGCGGCCCCCGCCAGGACACCGATCCGGCGCCCGGTCAGCCCCGGCACCAGTACGCCGATCCCCGCCGCGAACACCCCGAGCCACCACAGCGGCGCGGCTCCGGCCCGCACCACGACGGCCACCCGGGCCAGGCCCTGACCTCCCCGACCTGTGCGACCAGCCCGCGCCATGCCCTGCCTCCTCGTCGTCCCGGCACCCTCGTTCGGGCGGGCAGGCTAGCGAGCGTTGGTGAGACGAGTCTGAGAGCACCTCCGAGAGCACCCGGGCCCCGGGCGTCACGAGGTGTCACTCCACGAAGAGCCCCCGCGCCGCGGCCTTCCCGTCGAACTCCTCCAGGCGGGCCTGCGCGTCGGGCAGGTCGTCGCACATCGCCTCCAGGAGCACCCGGCCGAGCAGCATCGGCGCACAGGCGGTGTCGAAGGCGAGGCCGGTGCCCACGGCGGCGGGCAGCAGCAGGTCGGTGTGCTTGGCGACCGGCGCGAAGGCCGAGTCCGCGACCGTGACGACGGTCAGCCCCGCCTCCTTGGCGTGGGCGAGGGTGTCCACCACCTCCCGCGGGTGGCGTGGCAGCGCGAAGCACAGCAGCGCCGAGGCGCCCGCCCGTACGGCGCCGTCGATGCGGTCCTCAATCATCGTGCCGCCCTCGTCGAGCAGCCGTACGTCCGGGTGGACCTTGGCGGCGAAGTACGCGAAGCCGTAGGCCTGGGCGGCGGCGGCCCGCAGGCCGAGGACCGGCAGCGGGCGTGAGGCGGCCAGCACCTGTCCCGCCCTGCGCACCGGCCGGGGATCGGCCAGCGCCTCCGCCAGGTGCCTGAGGTTCTCGATCTCGGCCTCGACCGCCTGCTGGTACTCGTTGTACGAGGCCGGCTGGGCCACCGGTTCGGCGGGCGCGACCTCGCGCAGGTGCCGGCGCAGCGCCGGGTAGCCGTCGAAGCCCAGGGCGACCGCGAAGCGGGTCACCGACGGCTGGCTGACCCCGGCGAGTTCGGCCAGCTCGACGCTGGACAGGAAGGGCACGTCGGCGGCCCTGCGCACCATGCTGTGCGCGATGCGCCGCTGGGTCGGTGTGAGCCGGTGCCCCTCGAAGAGCGCCTGCAGCCGTGCGGCAGGGCTGTCGGTCACGCTCATGACGTGCTCCCCCTCCAGATGTCGTCGACGCCCCGGGAGGGTATCTCCCCGACCAGTTTCTATTCAGACACCAAGAACTCTGCATGAGGCCATACAGCCAGGGCAAGAGAAATGCCAAGTATGATTAAACTCGGCCATAAATGCTCAGAACGTGACAGTTCGCGCGCTTAGTGTGAGCGGGCCCCGTCGGTGTCGCCGGCCGCAGCCCCGGCGACGCCGACGGCGGCCCGCCCCCGTCCCGACCGGGGGGCTATCCCCAGTGCGGTGGGCGGCCCGGCTCCCTAGCCTGGTCCGCATGAGCGGAATGGACGGGCGGGACACGGACCTGAAGAAGGACCTCGACGCCTCCCTGCAGGCCCGCAGGGAGCTGGGCGAGGAGTACGAGTCGGCGCTGGTCGACTCGTTTCTGGAGAAGGTCGACCAGCGCATCGACGGGGCCGTCGAGCGCCGGATGCGCCGGCAGTTCGCCGAGCAGCAGATGACGGCGGCGCGGGGCTCCCGCGCGCCGAAGGCCACCGACTCCTGGGGCGAGCGCTTCGGCTTCGGCATCGTCTCGCTGGTGCTGGCGGTGCCGCTGTCCGCGATCGGCGGGGCGGTCGCGCACCTGCCCGGCCTCGTCGTCGCCTGGGTCGGGATCGTCGGCGTCAACGCCGTCCAGGCCGCCCGCACCACCCCGGGCCTGTTCACCGCCCGCCGCCGCGACCGCGCGGAGGACGACACCTGGAAGGACTGAGCGGCCGCGCGGGGGACGAGACCCGCGGCCGTTCGGCTCCCGCGGCCCCTGCCGTCCATGGCTGACCGCGCGGATGACCGCGCGGGGCCGAAGCGTATGCGCGGGGACCGCCGCACCCCCGCGGAACGGGGGGCGGGACGACGGCGGTCCCCGCGGGGGACGCGAGCCGGGTCAGGACCGGGACTTCGCGTCCGTGGCGTCCATGGAGGTCCGGGAGCCGCTCCGGAGGTCCGCGACGCCGCACGGCGCCGGCCGGGGCAGACGGCCTCCCCCGGGCGCCCCGCGCCCGGGAGGCGGTCCCCGCCCCTTCCGACGCCCACCAATGTGCCGGACGCGTGTTAAGCGGGTGCTGCGTGCACGTGACACGCACGTACCGTTTCCGCGACTGCCTCTCAGCCGCGGGTCACCGCGTGTTCCCCGCCCGCGCGCCGGCACATCGGCCGCGACGCCGGTGCGTCAGTGCTTTCCGCCCTTGGCCAGGAAGGAGAGCAGGTCCTGACGGCTGACGACGCCGGTCGGCTTGCCCTCCACCAGCACGATCGCCGCGTCCGCCGAGCCCAGCACGGACATCAGGTCGGCGACCGGCTCGCCGGAACCGACCTGCGGCAGCGGGGCCGACATGTGCTTCTCCAGCGGGTCCTCCAGCGCAGCCCGCTTGGTGAACAGCGCGTCCAGCAGCTCCCGCTCGACCACCGAGCCGACCACCTCGGCCGCCATGACGTCCGGGTGACCGGCGCCCGGCTTCACGATCGGCATCTGCGAGACGCCGTACTCGCGCAGCACCTCGATCGCCTCGCCGACGGTCTCGTCCGGGTGCATGTGGACCAGGGACGGGATGGAGCCGCCCTCCTTGTCGCTCAGCACGTCGGCGACGCGGGCGCTCGGGCCCTCGTCCTCCAGGAAGCCGTAGTCGGCCATCCACTCGTCGTTGAAGATCTTCGACAGGTACCCGCGCCCGCTGTCCGGCAGCAGGACCACCACGACGTCGTCCGGGCCGAGCCGCTCGGCCACCCGCAGCGCCCCGACGACGGCCATGCCGCAGGAGCCGCCGACCAGCAGGCCCTCCTCCTTGGCGAGGCGGCGGGTCATCTGGAAGGAGTCCTTGTCGGAGACGGCGACGATCTCGTCGGCCACGCCCTGGTCGTAGGCGGTCGGCCAGAAGTCCTCACCGACGCCCTCGACGAGGTAGGGCCGGCCGGAGCCGCCGGAGTACACCGAGCCCTCCGGGTCGGCACCGATGACCTTGACCTTGCCGCCGCTGGCTTCCTTCAGGTAGCGCCCGGTGCCGGAGATGGTGCCGCCGGTTCCGACGCCGGCCACGAAGTGCGTGATCCTGCCCTCGGTCTGCTCCCACAGCTCGGGACCGGTGGAGTGGTAGTGCGACAGGGGGTTGTTCGGGTTCGAGTACTGGTCGGGCTTCCAGGCTCCGGGGGTCTCACGGACCAGCCGGTCGGAGACGTTGTAGTAGGAGTCCGGGTGCTCCGGCGCGACGGCCGTCGGGCACACGACCACTTCGGCGCCGTACGCGCGCAGCACGTTGATCTTGTCCGTGGAGACCTTGTCCGGGCACACGAAGATGCACTTGTAGCCCTTCTGCTGGGCCACGATGGCCAGTCCCACGCCGGTGTTCCCACTGGTCGGCTCGACGATCGTGCCACCGGGCTTGAGTTCCCCGCTCTGCTCGGCCGCCTCGATCATGCGCAGGGCGATGCGGTCCTTCACGGAGCCGCCGGGGTTGAAGTACTCGACCTTCGCCAGGACGGTCGCCTTGATCCCCTTGGTGACGTTGTTGAGCCGAACCAGCGGGGTGTTGCCGACGAGGCTGATCATCGAGTCGTGGAATTGCACCGTTGTCTCCGGTTGCTGCAAAAGATGTGGTCGTGGTGTGCCGCCAGCCTAAGGCCAGGGGGACAGCCCGGGGGTGGGCGTTCACTCCCCGTCGAGATTGGACAACGGTCCGTACGGGGCAAGGAGTGGATGTACGGCTACGAGGAGGTGTCGGCTGGCATGACGAACATGTCGAGGGCGAGAGTGGCCCGGCGGATCGCGGCCGGCGCCGCGTACGGCGGCGGCGGACTCGGCCTGGTCGGTGCCGCGGCCGTCGGCCTGCTGCTGGCCGAGGTGCAGATGGCCAAGCGTCACGTGGGCAACGGCACGGACAACCACGTGCCGGTCGCGGACGGCCTGTACGGCCGCGCCTACGACACTCCCGGCGAGCCGCCGCTGAGCCTGGTCATGCTCGGCGACTCCACGGCCGCGGGGCAGGGGGTGCACCGGGCCGGGCAGACGCCGGGCGCGCTGCTGGCGTCCGGTCTGGCGGCGGTGGCGGAACACCCGGTGCGGATGCGCAACGTGGCGCTGCCCGGTGCCCGGTCGGACGACCTGGACCGCCAGGTGGCGCTGGTGCTCGGCGATCCGGAGCGGGTGCCGGACATCTGCGTGATCATGGTCGGCGCGAACGACGTGACCCACCGGATGCCGCCGACGCGCTCGGTGCGCCATCTGTCGGCGGCGGTGCGGCGGCTGCGCACGGCGGGCGCGGAGGTCGTCGTGGGCACCTGCCCGGACTTCGGCACGATCGAGCCGGTGCAGCAGCCGCTGCGGTGGCTGGCCCGGCGGGCCTCGCGCCAGTTGGCGGCGGCGCAGACGATCGGGGCGGTGGAGCAGGGGGGCCGGACCGTGTCGCTGGGCGACCTGCTGGGTCCGGAGTTCGCGGCGAACCCGCGGGAGCTGTTCGGTCCGGACAACTACCACCCCTCGGCGGAGGGGTACGCGACGGCGGCGATGGCGGTGCTGCCGACGGTGTGCGCGGCGCTGGGCCTGTGGCCGGCCGAGGAGGAGCGTCCGGACGTCTTCCGCAGCGAGGGCTTCCTGCCGGTGGCCCGCGCGGCGGCCGAGGCCGCGTCGCAGGCGGGCACGGAGGTCACGGCGGCCCTGCCGACCGGCCCGCGTGGGCCCTGGGCCCTGCTCAAGCGGCGCCGGCGGCGCCGGGTCCCCGAGCCCGACCCGGCCTCTTCCGGGCCGTCCGAGGAGCCCCTCACCCCGACGGGCTGGGACGAGTCCGGGGGCGGTCTCCGGGCGGTCTGAGACCGAACCCGGCCGAACAGGGAAAGCAAGCGCTTAGAAAATTGCGGTCAGGGTCACACCCCGGCGGGAGTGACCCTGGCCGTACGTACGGGTAACTTCCAAGCAGCCGCCCGCAATCGACCACACGGCCGCCCGGTCGCCCCGACCATCGCCCTCCACGAGCGCGGCGCGCCGCCCTACCGACATGGAGTCGTGATGCCCGAAGCCGTCATCGTCTCGACTGCCCGCTCCCCCATCGGCCGCGCCTTCAAGGGCTCCCTCAAGGACCTGCGCCCGGACGACCTCACCGCCACGATCGTCCAGGCGGCGCTCGCGAAGATCCCCGAGCTGGATCCCCGGGACATCGACGACCTGATGCTCGGCTGTGGCCTGCCCGGCGGCGAGCAGGGCAACAACCTCGGCCGGATCGTCGCCGTGCAGATGGGCATGGACCACCTGCCCGGCTGCACCATCACCCGCTACTGCTCCTCCTCGCTCCAGACCTCCCGGATGGCCCTGCACGCGATCAGGGCCGGCGAGGGCGACGTCTTCGTCTCGGCCGGC
The DNA here is from genome assembly GCF_035917575.1 of Streptomyces sp. NBC_01788. Taxonomy (GTDB): domain Bacteria; phylum Actinomycetota; class Actinomycetes; order Streptomycetales; family Streptomycetaceae; genus Streptomyces. Next base: position 3,308,701 of record NZ_CP109090.1, read on the forward strand.
GTCGAGATGGTCTCCCGGTTCACCAAGGGCAACTCCGACAGCCTGCCGGACACGCACAACCCGGTCTTCGCCGAGGCGGAGGCCCGCACCGCGGCCAGGGCCGAGCAGGGCGGCTCGTCCTGGCACGACCCGCGCGAGGACGGCCTGGTCCCGGACGCCTACATCGCGATGGGCCAGACCGCGGAGAACCTGGCCCGCCTCAAGGGCGTCACCCGCCAGGAGATGGACGAGTTCGGCGTGCGTTCGCAGAACCTCGCCGAGGAGGCCCTCAAGAACGGGTTCTGGGAGCGGGAGATCACCCCGGTGACGCTGCCCGACGGCACGGTGATCGGCAAGGACGACGGCCCGCGCCCCGGCGTGACCATGGAGGGCGTGGCCGGCCTCAAGCCCGTCTTCCGCCCGGACGGCCTGGTCACCGCCGGCAACTGCTGCCCGCTCAACGACGGTGCCGCCGCGGTCGTCATCATGTCCGACACCAAGGCCCGCGAGCTGGGCCTCACCCCGCTCGCGCGGATCGTCTCCACCGGTGTCTCGGCCCTGTCCCCGGAGATCATGGGACTCGGTCCGGTCGAGGCGTCCCGGCAGGCCCTGAAGCGGGCCGGGCTGACCGTGGGCGACATCGACCTGGTCGAGATCAACGAGGCCTTCGCCGCCCAGGTGATCCCGTCCTACCGCGACCTCGGCATCGACCTGGACCGGCTGAACGTCAACGGCGGCGCGATCGCCGTGGGCCACCCCTTCGGCATGACCGGCGCGCGCATCACCGGAACACTCGTCAACTCCCTCCAGTTCCACGACAAGCAGTTCGGACTGGAGACGATGTGCGTCGGCGGCGGTCAGGGCATGGCGATGGTGGTCGAACGCCTCAGCTGATCCACCGCGCCACCAGGGCCACATGAGAGACCGTCAGTGGCCGCTTTACCACCGGCAGTGACCGAACGGCCCGGAATCCAAGAAACGCCTTGGTTCCGGGCCGCTTTGTGATCCAATCTCATTCAGGATGTGACCTATCTCCCTTGGCGGAGAGGTTTACGCAGGTCAGCGCTTCACCCCGGAGGGCTCTGGGGCTGCATCAGGCCATAATTCTGTCCGTTTCGTGACATTACGCACTGACACTTGGATAGTCCACCCTTCAAGCTGATGTAGGAAGTCGGGGGTCGACCTTGAACCCGGGAGTACGTCAGTGAGCGCCATGCCCATCGCCTTGCTGCTCACCACGGCCGCCACCGGCGCCGTGGGCGTCGCTGTACTGCGCACCTTGTGGGTGCTGCGCCGCCAGGTCGCGGCCCTGCACACGCAGCTCGCGCAGAACCACGCGGCCACCGCGCGCGCACTGCTGCCCGCCGCCCGCGGTCACGCGGACACGGAGCAGATACGTGCCGCCGTGGTGGAGGCGCTCGCCGAGGAGCGGGAGCGGGAGCTGGCCGAGGCGCGCGCCTTCTGGGCCGCGCAGGAGGCCAGGGACGCCGCCGACGCGCCCTCCCTGCTGGGACTGCCCGACAGCGAGCTGTTCCTGCCCCGGCAGGCCGATCTGACCGGCCTCGAACACCTGGAGCCGGTGACCGAGCCCGGCCCGGAGGCCGACGAGCTCTCCGGCAAGGACTGCGCCCAGGGCGGCGCCTCCGGGGAGTCCTCCGAACTGGCCGCGGCCCGCCGCCGGCACCCCTCGCACCCGGACTTCACCCCGCACGCCTCGCCCATCGGGGGCGACCACGAGCAGACGCTCGCCACGCTGGAGGACCTGGCCGAGTCCGGCGTGGAACTCGCCGACGTCCGCCCGGGCCCGCTGGGCACCCTCGACGTCTACGTCTTCGCCGACGGTACGACCCTGTGCATGACCCCCGGCCACCGCGAGACCGCGGAACGCCTGGCCGACGCCCTGCGCGCGGGCGAGACCCCGGTGCTGCTCGGCGGCTCCGGCGTCTCGGGCGCCTACACGCTCACCTTCACCTGCGGCACGGAGCAGGTCTACATCCTGGCCGACCGGGTCATCGCGTCGCTGTAACGAGCACGTCGGCCCCGAGTCTGTCCTTCTCTCAGACCCCGGCGCGTTTCAGTGCCTCCTGGACCAGACTGACGGCCTCCTCGACCTCGGCGTCGCTCTTCAGTACGAGCGCCAGGTCGTGTCCGGCGACCGTGACCTGGTCCGCGGCGGCGAACATCCCGGCGTCCGGCATCTCCCGCGGCTCGCACCCGGGGCATTCGGCGAGCTGGGCCCGCCGGGCGAACTCCCTGGCCAGCGCCAGTGCCTCCGCCGCGCCGGCCCGTTGGAGCCGGCTCTGCGGCGCCGCCCTGAGGCGGTCGGCGAAGTGATCCACTGCCTTGGTCAGAGATGTCGTGTCAACCACGCCGCGAGAGTACGCGCCGCGGCACGACTGTTGCCAATACGCGAACCCTCAGGCACGGTGACGTGAAGGACCGGCTTCGAATGCGTCCGGAGGCGCCGATGTCCCAAGTCTTCTCCGAAGAGACCCATCGCAATCTGCTCGCCCGCATCCCCCACTGCACCGGTCGTGCCATCTCCGACTGGCTGCGCACCGTCGAAGAAGGCCCCGCGCTCCGCTTCGAGGAGAAGGTCAGCTGGCTCCGCCACGAGCACGACCTCGCGTACGGCCACGCCAAGGCGCTCATCCACGAGTACGACCTGAGAAGGGCCGCGCGCAAGCTGCTCTAGGGTCTTTCGTTTGGATCAGGCCGGATCAGGGAGCGGGGTCTGGTGCCGTGCGTCGCAAGGCGGAGGAGGGCGGCAGGGCGGAGCCCTGCCAACCGACGACAACGCGGCTGGGGGTGCCCCCTGCTCGAAGAGCTTGGGGGAGCGGTGCCAGACCCCGCGAGCCCGGCATGATCCAAACGAGAGGCCCTAGGCATGCGGCGCGGCGACCGGCGCCGAACGGGGGACACGGCGCCGAACGACGAAGGGCCCCGGGAAGACCCGGGGCCCTTGTCCTTGCTCGTGTCGGCTCTGGTCGACTCTCGCCGTCCTTGCCTTTGTCCGGCGCGGACTAGTCGCTCTGGTTGAGGATCGCGATGAGGCGCAGGAACTCCATGTAGATCCACACCAGGGTCAGCGTGAGGCCGAAGGCCGCGAGCCACGCTTCCTCGCGCGGCGCGCCGTAGGCGATGCCGTCCTCGACCTGCTTGAAGTCCAGGGCCAGGAAGCAGGCGCCGAGGATGATGCCGATGACGCCGAAGAGGATGCCGAGCGGGCCGCTGCGGAAGCCGAGGCCGTCGCCGCCGCCGAACACCGCGAACAGCATGTTGACCATCATCAGCAGCACGAAGCCGAGCGCCGCCGCCATCACGAAGCCGTAGAACCGGCGGGTGACGCGGATCCAGCCCGCCTTGTACGCCAGCAGGACACCGACGAAGACGGCCATCGTGCCGATCACGGCCTGCATGGCCGCGCCGCTGGCGACATGGGTGTCGACGACGTTGGAGACGACGCCGAGGAACACGCCCTCGACCGCGGCGTAGGACAGGATCAGCGCGGGCGAGGCCTTGCGCTTGAAGGACTGCACCAGGGCCAGCACCATGCCGATCACCATGGCGCCGATGCCGATCCCGTAGGAACGGTTGATGTTGGCGCTGTCGACCGGCAGCAGCGCCCAGGCGAGCGCGGCCGTCAGGACCAGCGTGCCGAGCGTGGACGCGGTGCGCAGGACGACGTCGTCCATCGTCATCCGGCCGGTGGTGGCCGGGGCCTGCGGCGGCGCGCCCTGAAGGTCTTGTTGAGCGTAAGGGTTCTGCGCGTAGGGGTTGCCGCTCGGCTGGGCGTACGGGTTGCCCTGCGCGTACGGATTGCCCTGCGTGCCGACAGCTGGACCCCCGGCCTGCGGCGCGGCGTTGAAGCCCGCGTAGCCGTTGTCGCGGCTGAACCCCCGTCGCGAGAAGACCGGGTTTCTGCTCCTCATCTCACTCCTCCATGGCCGCGCGGCGCGGCCTTGGCCTCAAGGGTAATGGAAAGGCAAAGGGCTGACCCCAGTACCTCGGAAGGATCTTTCCCTCGCCATGCTGCCGAACACGCTACGTTGCCGACTGATTCCCGGCCAGGAGGGGCCCCGATCCTGACCGACCCGGAACACGTCCGGAACCGGGCGGAGACCACCCGACTGTCCGTCAGCCGATCGGGAACCCGGTGTAGCCCTCGGCGAGGTCGGTCTCGGCGGCCCGGCAGGAGCTGATCCGGTCCAGACGGGCCTGTTGCAGGCGTTGCTCGAAGGCGGTGGCGTCCGGGTCGCGGTGCAGCATCGTCGTCATGTCGTAGCTGAAGCGCTCCGCCTGCCAGACGCGCCGCAGGCAGGTCGCCGAGTAGGCGTCGAGGAGTGCGGCGGACCCCGTCTCCCTCTCGTGGACGAGCGCCCGCGCGAAGGTGACGACGTCGCCGACGGCAAGGTTCAGCCCCTTGGCCCCGGTCGGCGGCACGATGTGGGCGGAGTCCCCGGCCAGGAACAGGCGGCCGTGCCGCATGGGCTCGTGGACGTAGGAGCGCATCGGGGTCACCGACTTCTGGGTGATCGGGCCGCGGCGCAGGGTCCAGTCGTCGTCGGTCTCCAGCCGCCGTTCGAGCTCGTCCCAGATCTCCTCGTCGTTCCACGCCGCGGCGTCGGTGTCCGCGGGCACCTGGAGGTAGAGGCGGGAGACGGACGGCGAGCGCATGGAGAGCAGGGCGAAACCGCGGTCGTGGCGGGCGTAGACCAGCTCGTCGTGCGAGGGGGCGACGTCGGCGAGGATGCCGAGCCAGCCGAAGGGGTACGTCCGCTCGAACACCTGGGAGAGCGAGGCCGGTACGGCCTTGCGGGCCACGCCCCAGAAGCCGTCGCAGCCGACGACGTAGTCGCACTGGAGGACGTCCTCTCGCCCCTGGTGGCGGAACCGGACGGCGGGGCGGTCGCTCTCCGCCCCTTCCACGGCCAGCGCCTCCGCCTCGAACAGCAGCGGGCCGCCCTCGTCGAGCTGGAGGGCGATGAGGTCCTTGCAGACCTCGGTCTGGGCGTAGACCATCACCGACCGTCCACCGGTGAGCGCGGGGAAGTCGACACGGTGCCGGCGCCGGTCGAAGCGCAGCTCGATCCCGTCGTGCCGCAGCCCCTCGCGGTCCATCCGCTCCCCCGCCCCGGCCGCGCGCAGCACGTCGACGGTGCCCTGCTCCAGGATTCCGGCCCGCTGCCGGTGCTCGACGTAGGCGCGGTCGCGGCTCTCCAGGACGACCGAGTCGATCCCGGCGTTGTGGAGCAGCCGGGCGAGGAGCAGGCCGGCCGGTCCGGCTCCGATGATGCCGACGGTGGTGCGCATCGGTCGTTCCCTTCGGATGGGCGTCGCCGCACGAGTGCGTTCGTCTGGTGAAATTTCTTTCACTGTAATGCGCCCTGAGTTTCCGTCGGGACCCGTCCGATGTCAATGGTTGTCCGCGTCGATGGGGATTCGCGTCGATGCGCGCCGGCGCCGAAGCGCGGCGGTGCGGGCGACTGAGGGGGCGTGGGCCGCGGATGCGGGGAGACCTGCTCGACCCGCTCTCCTGCCACAGACCCCGGCACGCGGGTGAGACCGTGTGCGACGTGGGTGGTGCCCGGAGCCGGACTTGAACCGGCACGCCCGCGAAGGGGCAGCGAGGTTTAAGCTCGCCGTGTCTGCTTTCCACCATCCGGGCAGGCCATGGGCTCCGCGCTGCGGCTCCGACCCTATCGGGGCCCCGTCCTCGAACGGCGGCCGGGTGGACTCATGTTGTCTGATTTTATTGGCAACTGAGGGAGCATCAGCACTCGGGGGCGGCCATCGGCACTTGCCAACAGCCTTGCGGGCGAGCGCCGGGCGCGCACAGGGAATGACGGAATTTCACCGTCCGAACCGGGGCGCTCCCCCCGTTCTTCGCAGCCGAGCGGAAAAACGCAGTTCATCCCCGGGTATCAGGGACGGCCCTCATCCCCAGGTATGACACGCCCGGCCTTACTCCGACCCCAGGCGGCCCCCGGAACGGGAGCAGCGGCTGACTGCACGGGCCCGATCGGCCGCGACGATGGTCTACGTCCCGCGAACGTCGTCGTCCCGTCAGGAGCATCCACCCGTGACCACCTCTTCCATCGCCGGCCGGACCACCGCCGTGGCCGCGCGTGCCACGGATCTGTCGAAGATCTACGGACAGGGCGAGACCCAGGTGGTCGCCCTCGACCGGGTCTCCGTCGACTTCCGCCAGGCCGAGTTCACCGCGATCATGGGCCCCTCCGGGTCCGGCAAGTCCACGCTGATGCACTGCGTCGCGGGCCTGGACACGTTCTCCTCCGGTTCGGTGCGCATCGGCGACACCGAACTCGGCTCGCTGAAGGACAAGCAGCTCACCCGGCTGCGCCGGGACAAGATCGGCTTCATCTTCCAGGCGTTCAACCTGCTGCCGACGCTCACGGCCCTGGAGAACATCACGCTTCCGATGGACATCGCCGGCCGCAAGCCGGACCAGGAGTGGCTCGACTCCGTGATCCGGATGATCGGGCTCGCCGACCGGCTGGGCCACCGGCCCTCCCAGCTCTCCGGCGGTCAGCAGCAGCGCGTCGCCGTCGCCCGGGCGCTGGCGGCCAAGCCGGAGATCATCTTCGGTGACGAGCCCACCGGAAACCTCGACTCGCGCTCCGGCGCCGAGGTGCTCGGCTTCCTGCGCAACTCCGTGCGCGACCTGGGCCAGACGGTGGTGATGGTGACCCACGACCCGGTGGCCGCGGCGTACGCGGACCGGGTGGTGTTCCTCGCGGACGGGCGGATCGTGGACGAGGTGTACGACCCCACGGCGGATTCGGTCCTCGACCGTATGAAGCAGTTCGACGGCAAGGGCCGCACCAGCTGACCTCCCGCCTCCCTCCCACCACCCCCTCGTACACCCTGGACTGAGACGAACCCATGTTCCGCACAGCCTTGCGCAACGTACTCGCGCACAAGGCCCGGCTCCTCATGACTGTGCTCGCCGTGATGCTCGGCGTCGCCTTCGTGTCGGGGACCCTGGTCTTCACCAACACCATCTCGGACGCGTTCCAGAAGAGTTCCGCCAAGGGCTTCGACCATGTCGACGTGGCCGTGCGGTCCAAGTTCCAGCAGAGCAAGGGCGACCAGGTCGGCAAGCGGCCCGAGCTGACCCAGGCGCTGCTGGACGAGAGCGCCCGCGTCCCCGGCGCCGGCTCCGTCATCGGCGTCGTGCACGGCTTCACCGCGATCGCCGACAAGGACGGCAAGCTGATCGGCGGCGGCTTCCAGTCCCAGGGCGGCAACTACTGGGGCACGAAGGACCCCCGTTACCCGCTCAAGTCGGGCGCCGCCCCGCACGGCGAGAACCAGGTCCTCATCGACTCCGAGACCGCCCGGCGCGCCGGGTACAAGGTCGGCGACACCGTCCGCGTCTCCGTCGACGGCCCCGTCCTGAAGCCCACCGTCAGCGGCATCTTCACCACCGACGACGGCAACGTCGCGGCCGGCGGCAGCCTCGCCCTGTTCGACACGGCGACCGCCCAGAAGCTGTTCGGCAAGCCGGGCACGTACGACGAGATCGACGTGCAGGCGAAGGCGGGCACCAGCCAGGCGGCGCTGAAGACGCAGCTCGACCGGGTGCTGCCGAAGGGGAAGACCGAGACGACCACCGCCGCCAAGCTCGCCGACGACCAGGCGCGGATGATCTCGGACTCGATGAGCGGACTGCGTCAGGGCCTGCTGGTCTTCGCCGGCATCGCGCTGTTCGTCGGCACGTTCATCATCGCCAACACCTTCACCATGCTGGTCGCCCAGCGCACCAAGGAACTGGCGCTGCTGCGCGCGGTCGGCGCCTCCCGCCGCCAGGTCACCCGGTCCGTGCTGATCGAGGCGTTCCTGGTGGGCACGGTGGCCGCCGTGACCGGTCTGGTCGCGGGCATCGGCATCGGCGCCGGACTGAAGTCCCTGCTGGGCTCGATGGGCGCCACCGTGCCCGACGGGCCGCTGGTCGTCACGCCCGGCACGGCCGTCGCCGCCCTCGCGGTCGGTGTCCTCGTGACCATGCTGGCCGCGTGGCTGCCCGGCCGCCGGGCCGCCAAGATCCCGCCGGTGGCGGCGATGAGCAGCCTGCACGCCCAGGCGACCGCCAAGTCGCTGGTGCTGCGCAACACCATCGGCGCCCTGTTCTCGGCCGCCGGTGTCGCCACGGTCCTGGCGGCCACGACGATGGACGACATCCAGTCCGCCCAGGCACCCATGGGCATCGGCGCGGTGCTGCTGATCATCGGCGTGTTCATCCTGACCCCGCTGCTGTCCCGTCCGCTGATCGCCGCCACGGCCCCCGTCCTGCGCGCCTTCGGCGTCTCCGGCAAGCTGGCCCGGCAGAACTCGGTACGCAACCCGCGCCGTACGGCGGCCACCGCGTCCGCGCTGATGATCGGCCTGACCCTCATCACCGGCATGACCGTGATGGCGGGCAGCCTCCAGCACGCGATCGACAAGATGGCCTCGTCCGCGATCCGCGCCGACTACGTGGTGTCGATGGCGAACGGCAACTTCCTCTCCCCGGACGTCGACAGCAAGCTGCGCGCCACCGAGGGCGTGACGGCCACCAGCCCGCTGCGCAACGCGCCCTCCCGCATCGACGGGCAGACCGAGTTCCTCACCGGGGTGAACGGCAAGGCGATCCGCGAGCTGACCGATCTCCGGGTCGACGACGGCTCCTTCACGGTCGGCGGCACGAAGGTCGTCGTCGACGACAAGACCGCCAAGTCGCACGACTGGAAGGCCGGTTCGGTCTTCACCGCCTCCTTCGAGGACGGCAAGAAGCAGCGCCTGACCGTCGCCGGGGTCTACGAGGGCAACGAGATGATCCGCGGGATCATGCTGGACAACGCCACCCTCACGCCGCACGAGTCCCGCCCGAACGACATGCAGGTCATGGTCAAGACCTCCGACGGGGCGTCCGACGCGACCAAGGACCGGCTGGTGGAGGCCCTCGGCTCCAACCCGGCAATCAAGATCCAGGACAAGAAGGACATCTCCAACGGCATCGCGCAGATCTTCACCCTGATGCTGAACCTGCTCTACGGCCTGCTCGCCATGGCGGTGATCGTCGCGGTCCTCGGAGTCATCAACACCCTGGCGATGTCGGTGTTCGAGCGCTCCCAGGAGATCGGCATGCTCCGCGCCATCGGCCTGGACCGCAAGGGCATCAAGCGGATGGTCCGTCTGGAGTCCCTGGTGATCTCCCTGTTCGGCGGTGTCCTCGGCATCGGGCTCGGCGTCTTCTTCGGCTGGGCGGCCGGTGAGCTGCTGGGCTCCAGCCTGTCGACGTACGAGCTGATCCTGCCCTGGTCGCGGCTGGTCGTCTTCCTGCTGCTCGCGGCGGCGGTCGGCGTGCTGGCGGCCCTGTGGCCGGCCCGGCGCGCGGCCCGCCTGAACATGCTCCAGGCCATCAAGTCGGAGTAGCGGTCGCCTGTGCGACCTCGGCGCCAAAGGGGGCCCGTTCCATGACGGACGCTGTTGGTAAATCGGGTGCGGGCGTGACGACGGCCTGGATGACCCCGTTGGGGTTGTGCAGGCCGTCGTCGTGTTGAGGGGTGGGTTCGGTGTCCCTGCGTGGGGTGGATCTGGCGGAGATTCCGGAGGAGACCGCTCGGCTGGCACGTGCGGTGTTCCCGAAGGGCTGCCCGGTTATGCGGGTGCGGGATGCGCTCGGGCCGGTGTTCTCGGATGCCGATTTCGAGGAACTGTTTCCGGTCAGGGGGCGGCCGGCGGTGTCTCCGGCCCGGCTCGCGCTGGTGTCGGTGTTGCAGTTCGCCGAGGGGCTGACCGACAGGCAGGCCGCACACGCGGTCCGCTCCCGTCTGGACTGGAAGTACGCCCTCTCGCTGGAGTTGGCCGACACCGGATTCGACTTCTCGGTACTCAGCGAGTTCCGTGCCCGGCTGGTCGACGGCGAGGCCGTCCAGATGATGTTCGATGCAGTACTCCGGGCGGCCGGCGAGGCAGGGCTGGTCAAGGCGGGCAAGCGGCAGCGCACGGATGCCACGCATGTGCTGGCCGCAACAAGAGACCTGAACCGTCTGGAGTTCGTGGTCGAGACACTGCGGGCGGCACTGAACCAGGTGGCGGCGGAGGCCGGGGACTGGCTGGTGACGGTGTCGCCGCCGGAGTGGTTCGACCGCTACTCGGCCAGGCCGGAGGACAGCCGCTTCGCGTCCCGGTGGGCGGCCCGCGTCGAACACGCCGACCAGTGCGGGACCGACGGCATGACGCTGCTGGAGGCCGTCTGGTCGGCCGCGTCACCGCCCACGTTGCAGAGCCTGCCCGCAGTGGAGTTCCTGCGGCAGACCTGGGTGCAGCAGTTCCACCACGTTGAGGGCGCCGTGCGCTGGCGGGGGACGAAGGACCTCCCGCCGGGCCTGATCCGCTTACGGACCCCCTACGAACCCGAGGCCCGCACTGGTTCGAAACGGGATCTGGGCTGGTCCGGTTACAAGGTCCACCTCAGCGAGACCTGCGAGCCCGACGCACCGCATCTGATCACCCACATTCGCACCACGCCGGCGCCCGTCAACGACGTCCTCGTCCTGGAGGACATCCACACCGCCCTGGCCGAACGGGGCCTGCTGCCGGACGAGCACCTGGTGGACGCCGGATACATCGACGCCGAACAGATCCACCACGCCCGCCGCGATCACGACATCGAACTGGTCGGTCCGGTCAAGCCCACCACCGTGAAGGGACAGGCGACCGGAGACGTCTTCAACAACACCCGCTTCACCATCGACTGGGACCAACGCAAGGCCGTCTGCCCCGGAGGCCAAACCAGCGTCCAGTGGCGGGAAGCCCAAAGCCAGTGGGAGGCCCCAGTCACCCGGGTCCGGTTCGCTGCCCGGCACTGCGACCCCTGCGAACTGCGGACCTCGTGCACCAGCTCCAGGACCGGCCGCAATCTGACCCTGAGACCGAAGACCGAGCACGACATCCTTCAACAGGCCCGTATCGAGCAGGACACCGACCACTGGCGCCGCCGCTACGGACACCGAGCCGGCGTCGAGGGCACCATCTCACAGAGCGTCCAGGCGTTCGGCCTGCGCAGATCCCGCTACCGCGGCCTCACCAAGACCCGGTTGCAGCACTACTGCACCGGCGCCGCCATCAACCTCGCCCGCATCGATGCCTGGCTCACCGGCAGACCACTCGCCAAGACTCGCGTTTCGCCCTTCGCAGCACTCCGCCCCGCTGGATGAGATCCAGCGGGGCGGAATTAACCAACAGCGTCCATGACGGAACGGGCTCCCTTGGCGTATGAGCCGGGCGGCGTGCGCTAGGCGGGCGGGGCGCCCCAGGTGCGGGCCCGCAGCGGCATCCCCGAGTCGCCGGACGCGGGGGTCCGCACGGCCAGCACCTGATTGACGCCGATGCGGTTGCGTTCGAAGGCGAGCGCGGAGGCCGCCATGTACAGGAGCCAGACACGGGCGCGTCCGGGGCTGGTGAGTCGCACCGCCCGGTCCCAGTCCGCCTCCAGGTTGGCCACCCAGCGGCGCAGGGTGAGCGCGTAGTGCTCGCGGATCGACTCCACGTCGCGAACCTCGAAGCCGGCCCGCTCCAACTGGGTCACGGTGGTGCCGACGGGGGCGAGTTCGCCGTCCGGGAAGACGTAGGCGTCGATGAACTCGTCCACGTGGTACTCGGATTCGTCCCGCTGCGGCCGGCGGCCGATCTGGTGGTTGAGCAGCCGTCCGCCGGGCTTCAGCAGGGCGTGCAGATCACGCGCGTACCGCAGGTAGGAAGCAGCCCCGACGTGTTCGGCCATGCCGATGGAGGAGATCGCGTCGTAGGGGCCGTCGTCCACGTCCCGGTAGTCCTGGACGCGGATCTCCACCCGGTCGGTGAGCCCCTCGTCGGCGACGCGCTTGCGGGCGTACGCCGCCTGCTCCTGGGACAGGGTGACGCCGACGACGCCCACGCCGTGCTCGCGGGCCGCGTGGACTGCCATGGACCCCCAGCCGCAGCCGACGTCGAGGAGGCGCCGACCGGGCCTCAGGTCCAGCTTGCGCGAGATCAGTTCGAGCTTGTCGTGCTGGGCCTGTTCGAGGGTGGCGAGGGGTTCGCGGGCCGGCCAGTAGGCGCAGGAGTACACCATGGCGGGGCCGAGGACGAGCTCGTAGAAGTCGTTGCCGACGTCGTAGTGGTGGCTGATGGCGCGCCTGTCGCTGTGCCTGGTGTGCAGGTGGCCGCGGCGCCTGCGGATCTCCTCGCCGGGCGGGGCGGGCGGCAGCGGCGGGCCGCCCAGCTTCACCAGGCCGCGGACGGCGGCGCGGGCCTGCGGGTCGCGCAGCGTCCCGGCGAGACCGCGGGCGTCCTCGCCACGCTCCCAGATCAGGCCCGAGAGCAGTTCCAGCGCGGTGTAGAGGTCGCCCTCGACGGTCAGGTCGCCGGCCACCCAGGCGCGGGCCAGGCCCAGTTCGCCCGGCTTGAACAGCAGCCGCCGCAGGGCCCGGCGGTTGCGTACGACGAGCATCGGTGCGTCCGGCGGCCCCGCCTCGGAACCGTCCCAGGCGCGGACGCGCACGGGAAGCGGGGTCCCCACCAGTTGTTCGAGGAGTCGTGTGAGCCGCAGCGCGGCATCGGGCATGGTGCACACCTCCATGACGACGAACGCCGGAATGTCATCCACCACGTAAACACCGGGACGCATCGGGCGCAGTCCCGCAACGGAGTTACGACTGGGCAAACACCACCGTTCCACCGCAACGGCTCCGTGTCACGACGGGCGGAACGCCGAAGGACCTCCCGCACCACGGATGGCGGGAGGTCCTTCGGTTCGTGCGTCGGGCCAGGAGGCCGTACGGCCCGGAGGTCAGAGACCCGGAAGCCGGGAGGCCTGGGTCAGGAGGCCTTGGCCTTCTCCTCGGTCTTCCCCGCGGCGGCGGGCACCGGCGCGGGCTTGGCGGCCTCGTAGAACTCCTCGCGGGGGTTCTCCATGGCGCCGAGGGAGACGACCTCGCGCTTGAGGAACATGCCGAGGGTCCAGTCGGCGAAGATGCGGATCTTCCGGTTCCAGGTCGGCATGGCCATGCCGTGGTAGCCGCGGTGCATGTACCAGGCGAGGCGACCCTTGAGCTTGATCTTCATCTTGCCCATGACGATCATCGCGACGCCCTTGTGCAGGCCGAGACCCGCCACCGCGCCCTTGTTGGCGTGCTCGTAGTCCCCCTGCGGGAAGCCCCGCATCTGGGAGATCACGTTGTCACCGAGGACCTTGGCCTGACGCAGCGCGTGCTGGGCGTTCGGCGGGCACCAGGCGTTCTCGTTGCCCGCCCGGCGGCCGACGAGGTCGGGCACCTGCGCGTTGTCACCGGCGGCCCAGATGTAGTCCGTGCCCTGCACCTGGAGGGTGGGCGCGCAGTCGACGTGGCCGCGCGGGCCGAGCGGCAGACCGAAGCGGGACAGCACCGGGTTGGGCTTGACGCCCGCGGTCCACACGATGGTGCTGGAGTCGACCTCGAGGCCGTTCTTGAGCACCACGTGGCCGTCGACGCAGGACTCCATGGAGGTGGAGAGGTAGACCTCCACACCGCGGCCCTCGAGGTGCTCCCTGCCGTACTGGCCGAGCTTGGGGCCGACCTCGGGGAGGATCTTGTCGGCGGCGTCGACGAGGATGAAGCGCATGTCCTCGCGGGACACGTTGTTGTAGTACTTGGCCGCGTCCCGGGCCATGTCCTCGACCTCGCCGATGGTCTCGGCGCCGGCGAAGCCACCGCCGATGAAGACGAAGGTGAGCGCCTTGCGGCGGATCTCCTCGTCGGTGGTGGAGTCGGCCTTGTCGAGCTGCTCCAGGACGTGGTTGCGCAGTCCGATGGACTCCTCGATGCCCTTCATGCCGATGCCCTGCTCGGCGAGGCCGGGGATCGGGAAGGTGCGGGACACCGCGCCCATCGCGATGACCAGGTAGTCGAAGGGCAGCTCGTACGCCTCGCCGACCAGCGGGGCGACCGTGGCGACCTTGCGGTCCTGGTCGATGGTGGTGACCCGGCCGGTGAGGACCTCCGCCTTGGGCAGCACGCGTCGCAGCGGGACGACGACGTGCCGGGGCGAGATGCTGCCGGCTGCGGCTTCGGGGAGGAAGGGCTGGTAGGTCATGTACGAACGGGGGTCGACGACCGTGACGGTCGCCTCTCCGTAGCGCATCTTCTTGAGGATGCGCCGAGCTGCGTACAGGCCTACGTACCCACCGCCTACTACGAGGATCCTGGGACGCTCCGTGGTGCTCATGGCATCGAGTATCCACCTGCTCCAGGGGGGTCGCTCGTGCGCCCCTTCACAAGGTTCGACAGCCCCTGTGGTAAACTCCGCGCCCCCGTTCGGTGAGCTCTGATGGCCACAGGCGGCCGCCGTCCGGTTCGGGCCGTTGTCAAGACCGCGTGAGCTGCTCATCTGACCGAAGACGGTCCCCCGCCGAGGGGCCGCGCGGCCCTTCCGGAACCACTTCCCGGCGCTCACCCGAGCACCGCTTTCCGCCTGCTGAGACCCCGAAAAGGCCCCCGGAGGCCCTTTCGGCCCTTGACACGGGCGAATTCCTTGTGAAGAAGTTCACGAAGTTTTACTGGCGGAACGTCACCAGGGGGCGCCGAACGGGCCCCCGGGTGCGCTCACACGGTATCCGAACTGCTCAACCGCAGGCTACTGGCCAGTAGAACCAGGGGGACGAGCCTACGCCACGGACCACGCGATGCCGTCGAGGATGTCGTGCTCGCTGACGACGACCTCCTTGGCGCCGATCCGCTCCATGACGGCCAGCAGGACCAGCGCGCCCGCGCCGATGACGTCGACACGGCCCGGGTGCATGGAGGGGATCGCCGCGCGCTCGGCGTGCGTGGAGCGCAGCAGGCGGTCGCTGATCTCGCGGACGCGCTCGCGGGAGACACGGGAGTGGTGGATGGCCGCCGAGTCGTATCCGGGCAGCTCCTGAGCGATCGCCGAAACCGTCGTCACCGAGCCGGCCAGGCCCACCAGGGTGCGCGCCTCGCGCAGCGGGACCGTCTTCTCGGCGAGGTCGAGCGCGGCCTCGATGTCGGCGCGTACGGCGGCGATCTGCTCCTCCGTCGGCGGGTCGGTGACCACCCCGTCCCGCACCAGGTGACGCTCCGTCATGCGGACGCAGCCCACGTCCACCGAGCGCGCCGCCCGGACGTGGTCGTCGCCCACGACGAACTCCGTCGAGCCGCCGCCGATGTCGACCACCAGGAAGGGCCGGGCGAGGTCCGTACGGCCCGTCAGCTCCCTCGTCGCGCCGGTGAAGGAGAACTCCGCCTCCTGGTCACCGGAGATCACCTCGGGCTCGACGCCGAGGATGTCCATCACCCCGCGCACGAACTCGTCCCGGTTCTCGGCGTCCCGGGAGGCGGAGGTGGCCACGAAGCGCAGCCGTTCGGCGCCGTGCTCCTTGACGGCCCGGGCGTACTCCCGGCAGGCCGCGAAGGTCCGCTCCAGCGCCTCGGGGGCGAGCCGGCCGGTGCGGTCGACGCCCTGGCCGAGCCGCACGATGGTCATGCGCCGGTCCAGCTCGCGCAGTTCGCCCGTCGCCGGGTCGGCGTCCGCGACCAGCAGACGGATGGAGTTCGTACCGCAGTCGACGGCGGCGACCCGGGTCATGCGCCGTCCTCCCCGGTCTCCAGGGGACCGACGGCGGACCGGCCGCCTTCGGAGGTCCCGGTCTGACGCCCCTCGCCGGACGGCGGCTGCGCGGGCGTCACACACGGACCCTTGCGCCACCACTCGGGCAGCATCGCGATCGCCTCGTCGCCGAGCGGGTTCACACCGGGCCCGGCGGCGAGCGAGTGGGCGACCAGGACGTGCAGGCACTTCACCCGGTCCGGCATGCCGCCCGCGCTGGGGAAGCCCGTCAGCTTCTCGATCTCGTCCCGGCGCCGGATGTAGTCCTCGTGCGCGGCCCGGTACGCGGCCGCCAGTTCCGGGTCGGTGGCCAGCCGCTCCGTCATCTCCTTCATCACGCCGTCGGCCTCCAGCGTGCCGATGGCCGAGGCGGCGCGCGGGCACGTCAGGTAGTACAGCGTGGGGAAGGGCGTGCCGTCGGGCAGCCGCGGTGCCGTCTCCACGACGTCGGGCTGCCCGCAGGGGCAGCGGTGCGCGATCGCGCGCAGCCCGCGCGGCGGACGCCCGAGCTGCTGCTCGAAGGCCTCGATGTCCGCCTCGGTGGGCTCGGTGCGCTCAGTGGACGGCGGTGGGGTTTCCATGCCTTGCGTACATCTCTCTGTCAGTTCACTGGTCGGAGGCGTCGGACTTGTCGACTCCGTCCCAGACGTTGGCGTACCAGGGGCGGCGGGCCGTCCCCCGCTCGGCGCGGGACCGCTCGGCCGGGCCCGGTTCGACCACGGAGTAGCCGGTCTCGCCGGGCTTCACGTAGTGCAGCCGCCGCCGGATCTGCTGTTCGGCGTAGGCGTCGTCCTGCCAGCGTGCCTTGAGGTCGCGCAGTTGTTCCACCCGCTGCTGGGCCTGCCGCTTCTGGCGTTGCAGGTCGGCGATGTCGGCGCGCTGGGAGACGTACTGCCGCATCGGATACGCGAGGGCGACCACCATCGAGCACAGCACCAGCGCGAGCAGCGCCGCGCGGCCGGTGAGGCGGGAGCGGCGGGCCTGGCGCCGGGTCTGCGAACGGTAGACGCGGGCCGCGGTCTGCTCGCCGAGCAACCTGATCCTGGTCGTGGTGGAGAACCGGTCCCGGTCCTTGACGGCCATCGTCCCGCCTCCCGTTCGTGCCCGCGCACACACGTGCGTACGTCCCCGGACACGGTACGGGACCGGGTACGGGGACGTACGTGCGACGGGCGAAGCCGTACGCTGTGCGGCTCAGCCGCCGTGGCGGCCGAGCTCTTGTCGTGCTTACTGGGCGGAGCGGAACCGCGGGAAGGCCGAGCGGCCCGCGTACACCGCGGCGTCGTCGAGGATCTCCTCGATGCGCAGCAGCTGGTTGTACTTGGCGACGCGCTCGGAGCGGGCCGGGGCGCCGGTCTTGATCTGGCCGCAGTTGGTGGCGACGGCCAGGTCGGCGATCGTGACGTCCTCGGTCTCGCCGGAGCGGTGGGACATCATGCACTTGAAGCCGTTGCGCTGGGCCAGCTCGACGGCGTCCAGGGTCTCGGTGAGCGAACCGATCTGGTTCACCTTCACGAGCAGCGCGTTGGCGGCGCCCTCCTCGATGCCGCGGGCGAGACGCTCGGGGTTGGTGACGAACAGGTCGTCGCCGACGAGCTGGACCTTGTCGCCGAGCTTGTCGGTGATGACCTTCCAGCCGGCCCAGTCGTCCTCGAACAGCGGGTCCTCGATGGAGACGAGCGGGTAGGCGGCCACCAGCTCCTCGTAGTACTCGGTCATCTCCGCCGCGGAGCGGTCCTTGCCCTCGAAGAGGTACTTGCCGTCCTTGTAGAACTCGGAGGCGGCGACGTCGAGCGCGAGGGCGATCTGCTCGCCGGGCGCGTAGCCGGCTTCCTTGATCGCTTCGAGGATGAGGTCGAGGGCCTCGCGGTTGGAGCCGAGGTTCGGGGCGAAGCCGCCCTCGTCGCCCAGGCCGGTGGACAGGCCCTTGCTCTTCAGGACCTTCTTCAGGGTGTGGTAGACCTCGGTGCCCCAGCGCAGGGCCTCGGAGAAGGACTCCGCGCCGATCGGGGCGATCATGAACTCCTGGATGTCCACGTTGGAGTCGGCGTGCGAGCCGCCGTTCAGGATGTTCATCATCGGCACCGGCAGCAGGTGCGCGTTCGGACCGCCCAGGTAGCGGAAGAGGGGGAGGTCCGAGGCCTCGGAGGCGGCGTGGGCGACGGCGAGGGAGACGCCGAGGATGGCGTTGGCGCCCAGCGAGCCCTTGTTGTCGGTGGCGTCCAGGTCGAACATGGCCTGGTCGATCAGGCGCTGCTCGGTGGCGTCGTAGCCGACGAGCTCCGGGCCGATCTGCTCGATCACGGCGAGGACGGCCTTCTCGACGCCCTTGCCCTGGTAGCGGTTGGGGTCGCCGTCACGGAGTTCGACGGCCTCGAAGGCACCGGTGGAGGCGCCGGAGGGGACGGCGGCACGACCGGTGCTGCCGTCGTCGAGGCCGACCTCGACCTCGACCGTGGGGTTGCCTCGGGAGTCCAGGATTTCCCGGGCTACGACGACGTCGATGGACGGCACGAGCATCTCCTTCTGGGATGTGACGCTGAAAGTGCGGGGCGTGAGCCCTGCGACTAGAGCCTAACCGTCCCGGGGCGGCGACCGGCCGACCGACCGCCTCATGGACAGAGTGACAGTACCCTTTGTTCCCGTTCGGAACAAAGGGGGAGGGGAATCTTCGGGAACGGGCCGGTGTGCGGGAGACGAAAAAAGCCCCGCCCCGGCGCGCAGGGGGGAACGCGCCGGGACGGGGAGCCCGTGGAGGGCGGGGACGGGCCCTTACTTCAGGTGGAGCTGCTGGCCCGGGTAGATGAGGTCGGCGTTGTCGACGATGTCCTTGTTCAGCTCGAACAGCTTCTGCCAGCCGCCCTGGACGCCGTGGCGGGCGGCGATGGAGCTGAGGGTGTCGCCGGAGACCACCTTGTACTCGCCGTCGCCCTTCTCGACCTTCTTGCCGGTCGGCGTGGTGACGGTCCCGCTCGGGGCCGGACGCGTCGCGGAGCGGTTGGCGGCCTGCCGCTCGGTCGAGCGGGTGGTGGTGCTCTTGGCGGAGCTGCCGTTCGACGACGAAGACGCGGGGGCGCTGCCCGTGTAGGCGGCGCCGGACAGGCCCTTACCGCAGACCGGCCAGGCGCCCTTGCCCTGGCCCGCGAGGACCTTCTCGGCGACGGCTACCTGCTGCGACTTGGAGGCCAGGTCGGCGCGCGACGCGTAGGAGGTGCCGCCGTACCCGGCCCAGGTGGAGTTGGTGAACTGGAGGCCGCCGTAGAAGCCGTTGCCGGTGTTGATGGACCAGTTGCCACCGGACTCGCACTGCGCGACCGCGTCCCACTGGGAGGCGGTGGCGGCGGAGGCGTCACCGACCGCCATCAGCGGGGCGGCGACCGCGGCGCCGGCGACACCGGCGAGCGCGACGACACGGGTGGTCCTGGACGGACGGCGGTGCTTGCCCTTGCTGGAGAACAGCATGGATGGATCCCCTCACCGACGCCTGCGAGGTGAGCTGTCGGGTTCGGGCCGGTTGAGTTGCCCGGCCGTGCCTCGTACACGAGGCACGGCTCCACCCCTAGCCGCTCCGGTCAACTGCCCGGCGCGGCGCCTACCTTGGGTCCCCCGCTCCTGCCCACGGCGCTTGACGCGACGACTGTTCCCGTGCGGCCGCTGGCAGGATTCGGCGTTGCGGCAGCCGGGGCTCGCGGTGACGAGCGGTCACGACCGTAGGCACGCGCTCCGCCGAACTCCAAAGACGATCAGGGCTTCTGAGACTCATCCCACACTTTCCCCGAATCGGGCATTCGGGGCGAAGCGTGACGTGAACTCCCGCTACTTTTGGGGCGTTTCGGTAGGGACATTCAGGGTCTGACCGGCGGAGACGTGGTTCGGGTCGGACCCGATCGCGCCCTTGTTCGCGGCGTACAGCGCATCCCATCCGCCGGGCACGCCAAGGGAGTCGGCGATGGACTCGAGGGAGTCGCCGGCGCGAACGGTGTAGGAGTCGCCGGCGCGTGCGGCGTGGCGGCCGGCGGAGGCGGCCGTGTGGTTGTCGACCAGGTTCTCGACGGCACTGCCGCCGCGGTGCCGTCCGCCGCCCAGCGCCCCGGTGTCGACCAGGGCCGAACTGCCGCCGACCTGCCAGGACTTGTCCGTGTCGCCCAGCTCCGGCGCGGCCGGGGGCGAGGTGTCGGGCGACTGGGACCCGCTCGCGGCGACATCATGTGACGTGTCGGACTTACCCGGCTTGCCCTTCTTGGCCGGCGAGGACGGCGAGGGTGAGGACGTGGTGGGGGACTCGCTCGGGTAGTCGGAGGAGTCGGCCGAACCAGGGTCGGTGTCCGACGAGCCGGACGAGTCGGCCGGCGTCTGTGACGAGTTCGACAGACCGAGGTCGTCGGTGAGCGACTTTCCGGAGGAGTTGGCGGATCCGGTGTCGCCCACTCCGGTGTCGACCTTCGCCGCCTCGGACTTCTCGCCGAGACCGGAGAGCAGCCCACACGTCGGCCAGGCGCCGGGACCCTTGTCGGCGAGCACCTTCTCGGCCACGGCTATCTGCTGGGACCGGCTCGCCTGATCGGCGCTCAGCGCGTAGTCGAGGCCGCCGTACTTCTCCCAGTCGTCCTGCGTCATCTGCAGGCCGCCGTAGTAGCCGTTGCCGGCGTTGGAGCTCCAGGCGCCGCCGCTCTCGCACTTGGCCACCTTGTCCCAGGTGTTGCCGTCGGCCGCACTGGCGGCGCCGGCGGCCATCAGCGGGATGGCGATGGCGGATCCGGTCACTCCAGCGGCGACGAGGAGGGCCGGAGCCTGACGGGGCCGACGGTGACGACCGTTCCCGGAGAGCATACGGAGACCTTTCGTGCGACAACGCTGACCCGCGTGGCGGCCGCGACTCGGCGCCACGCTGATGGGTGAAAGTAGCCGCTGACGCTCGCTTGTTACAAGTTCATGCCGCACAGATCACGTGAAGATCACACAGCTGACGCCGTGTCATGTTCGAGGCCTTCAGTGGGTAGG
The DNA here is from genome assembly GCF_035917575.1 of Streptomyces sp. NBC_01788. GTDB lineage: Bacteria > Actinomycetota > Actinomycetes > Streptomycetales > Streptomycetaceae > Streptomyces. The sequence continues at coordinate 3,329,335 of NZ_CP109090.1, forward strand.
GGTGATGCGGCGGCAGGCGCCTTTTCCGGCCTTGTCCGGCTTCCCTCCGACTTACCGACCAGGGGTGAACCGCACCGGCAGCGTCCGCAGTCCGCGCATGATGAGCCCGCCGCGCCAGCGCAAGTCGGCTGGATCCGAGTCCAATTGGAGATCCGGAAGCCGGTTGAGGAGGGTGGCCAGCGCGGTCTGGCCCTCCAGACGGGCGAGCGGTGCGCCGAGGCAGTAGTGGATGCCGTGTCCGTAGCCGAGGTGTTGATTGTCACGTCGCCCGAGATCGAGGACGTCGGGGGCGTCGAACCTCTCCGGATCCCGGTCGGCGGCGGCGAGGACGACGAGGACCGGGTCGCCGGAGGCGATGTCCTGCCCGCCGATGGTGAGCGGCTCGGTGGCGTAGCGCCAGGTGGCCAGTTCCACCGGTCCGTCGTAGCGCAGGAGTTCCTCCACGCCCGTCTCCAGCAGGCCGCCGTCCCCCTCGGCGAGGGACCGCTGGAGCCGGTCCCGCTGCTCGGGGTGGGTGAGCAGGGCGAAGGTGCCGTTGCCGATGAGGTTGACGGTGGTCTCGAAACCGGCGAACAGCAGAATGAAGGCCATCGCGGCGGCCTCGTTCTCGGTGAGGTGCTCGCCGTGGTCGGAGGCGCGGATGAGGGCGGAGATGAGGTCCTCGCCGGGGACGGGCTCCGCCGGCAGCGCCTCGCGCTTGCGGTGGATGAGCTCCGCGAGATAGCTGCGCATCTTCTTCACCGAGCGGGCGACTCCGCCGCGGGAGCTCTTGCCGTGGCGCCGGGGGTCCGTGGACTCGCCCCCGGGAAGATGCAGCATCATGCCTGCCCAGTCCCGGAAGTCGTCCTGGTCCTCGCGGGGGACGCCGAGAAGGTCGCAGATGGCGTAGATGGGCAGCGGGAAGGCGAACTCGCGGATGAGGTCGGCGGTGCCGCGTCCGGCGAACCCGTCGATGAGTCCGTCGGTCAGCTCCTGCACCCGCGGGGCGAACTCGGCGACGCGGCGCGGGGTGAACGCCTTGCTGACCAGTCGGCGCAGCCGGGTGTGGTCCGGCGGGTCGATGTTCAGCAGGTGGGTCATCAGCTCGGCCTTGCGCTCGCCGGGGATGCCCGTCCTGCCCTTGGCGTGCGCGGGCTCGGCGTGGTGCGCCGGGTTCTTGCTCAGCCGCTGGTCGGCCAGGGCCTGCCGGGCGTCGGCGTACCGGGTGACCAGCCAGGCCTCGACCCCGCTGGGGAGGCGGGTCCTGTGCACGGGGGCGTGCTCGCGCAGCCAGGCGTAGGCCGGGTAGGGGTCGCTCGCGAACTCCCAGGTGAACAGGGTGGGTGGCTGGTCGTGCATGGGGCCGACCCTAGCGCCGGGGCGTCCGCGCGGTGCAGTCGCGTACCGCGCGGCCGCTCAGGGCCTCAGTTGCCCTCCGTCTTTATGATCACGTCCCGGTACGCGCGCGCCGCCGCGCGCAGGGCCGCCTCCGGGTCGACGCCCTCGGCCTCGGCACGGGCGGCCAGAGCCAGCAGTTCGTACCCGAAGCCCTCGCCCGCCGGGAGGGGGACGTCCAGGCCCGCCGTGCGAACCCGGGAGGCCAGCTTGGCGGCGAGGGCGAGGCCGGGCTGGCCGAGGGGGACGCCCTCGGTCACGGAGGTGCGCCGCTTCTCCTCGGCCTTGGTGCGCAGCCAGTGCGCCTTGACCTCCTCCGGGGTGGTGGCGGTCTCGTCGCCGAAGACATGCGGGTGGCGGTGAATCAGCTTGGCGACGATGGTGCCGGCCACGTCGTCGATGGAGAACGGCTCCTCGGGGTCCTCCTCGGCGATACGGGCGTGGAAGACCACCTGGAGCAGGACGTCGCCCAGTTCCTCGCGCAGTTCCTCGCGGTCGCCGTCCTCGATCGCCTCGACCAGCTCGTACGCCTCCTCGATGCCGTACTTGGCCAGGCCCTTGTGGGTCTGCCGGGACGACCAGGGGCACTCGGCGCGGATGCGGTCCATGACCTGGACGAGGTCGAGCAGGCGGGCGCCGGGCAGGTCGTAGGAGGCGGGCAGCAGTTCCAGCTCGGGCATCTGCACACGGCCGGATCCGGCCAGGCGGGCCAGTCCGTCGGTCAGGGCGGGCTCGCCCTCGCCGGTGGCCACGACGACGACCGTACGGCCGCCGGCGCACGCGTCCACCAGCTCCTCCGCGCTCGGCGCCGCCTCGTCCACGGCCGTGCCGGCCTCCCGCAGATACGGGAGCTGCGGATGGGCACCGTCCGCGCACAGCACCCGGTCCGCCGACCGCAGTGCCTGCCAGGCGGGCCAGGACAGCAGTCCGGGGGCGACCCGGTGGCTGGTGGTGAGCAGGACGATCCGGCCCGGGGCCGCTGCGGAGGTGGTCGCGCTGGTGGTGTTCACGCTCCGAACGTAACGCACGCGGCTGGGGTCACCTTGAGTTGTCCACAGGCCGGGGGCTGCCCCTGGCCCGGTTGTCCACAGGCCCCGTTGTCCACAGGGCCGGCCGCCCGGCATCCGGCCGCCCGGCGACCGTCCGGCGTCCGGTCAGGTGGACTGCTGGTTCTGGGACGCCGAGACGTCCCGCAGCCACGGCGTTTTCGCCTTCACGAGGGTGCTCTTCTCCACGTCCCAGGTGCCGTAGCGCGGGTTCAGGTCGACGTGGAGGTCGGCGGAGGCCTCGGACAGCGCCTTCCAGAAGGCCGGCTGGCCGGCGTCGGTGTGCAGATGGGTCGCGAGCTTCTGAGCCTTCACCTGGAGGCGGAGGTTGTCGTCGAGGCGCTGCGGCGGCACCCCGTACCGCTGGAGCCAGGTGCCCTCGAGCGCCTTGGCGCCGCCCGCCTGCTGTTCGAGACCGGTGCGCAGCTGCTGGACCTCGCTGCGGCTGACGGTGAGGCCGGCGTTCCGGGCGGCGCGGTCGAGGACCCGGTCGAGCACCATCTGGTGCAGCGTGTCCCGGGTGAGCGTGCCGGTCGAGGCGACGGCCTGCTGGTACTGCGCCTCGTCCGACACCGCGGCCCGCTGCGCCTCGCGCACCTCGCTCACCCGGCTCTGCAACTGCCCGAAGGTGATCCGCTGGCCGCCGACCACGGCCGCCGCGCCCGGATGCGCGTCGCTTCCACAGGCGGTGAGCAGGGGTGCCGCCGCGAGGAGCGCGGCGGACAGGACGAGCGCGGTGCGACGGCGGCGGTGCAAGGAAACCTCCCGTGGTGGAGATTGCTTCGACAGGTGCGGCGCGCAGCGCCTCCACCAGGGGTGGTGGTCGGGCGACGGGCGGGCGCACAAAGTCTTGCGGTGATCGATAGTAGGCAGCGGCCGGGCTCCGGCCAACCCATTCGACCAACGATTCACCACGACTTCGGGCACCGTCGCACAGGGGGAGGGACCCACATGGCGTCCGGCGAGGGGGAAAACCGTCAGCCGGTGATGGCGACCGGAGCGTCCCACCAGTCGCGGTCGACGGTGATGGTGACGCCGCCGCGCGTCTCCTTGCTGTTGACCATGTACTGGTGGGCGCGGCTGTGGTCGGTGAACTGGGTGGCGCCCCAGGGCCAGTCGGTGGTGGTGGTCTCCTTGCCGTCCCACAGGGCGTACCAGAGGTTGCCCGGCAGGTCGGTCTTGTTGGTCGCGGTGGCGATGGCCTTGGCGCTGGAGCTGGTGAAGCCGTAGTAGCCGGCGCGGTAGGTCTTGTCGCGCAGCACCTTGTCGAAGGCGCGGACGTAGGTGAGCACGGCGTCGTTGCACGCCTTGTCCGTGATGTCGTACGGCTCCATGTCGAGGTAGACCGGGCTGCCCGCCTTCATGCCGAGCGCCGAGGCCTTGGCCACCGCGTCGTTGGCGTCGGCGGTGCCGAGGGAGGCGGCGGTGGCGGCGGTGAGCCGCTCGGGGTTGGCGCTCTTCTGGCACGGCGGCTGGGCCCCGACGTACAGCGGGATGAGCTTCCAGCCCTGGGCGCTGACGGACTTCACCCAGGAGGCGGTGAGGTTGGGCTGGGCGCAGCCGCGGTTCTTGCCGCCGATGTAGACGGCGGCGGCGCCGTAGTACTTGTCGGTGCGCCAGGCGTTCATGGCGCTCAGCGAGGGCGCCGTGCAGGTGTCGAAGGCCCGGCCGGTGAAGGTCTTCTGGGCGGGCCAGGCGGTGGCCGCCATGGACGTCTGGGCCGCGATCCCGGCGCCGGCCACGACGACGGCCCCGGCCGCCGCCCATGTGATGTACCTGCGCTTCTTCGATTGCCGGTGCTCGGCCATCCCCACCCCTGTTGTCGTGTACGCGCATGTTGCGCGTGTGCGGAGGCACGCTAGCCGACCAAACCCCGCGGCTCGAAAAGCGATCGCCTCGCAGGGCACAAGAATCACACAAGACGCCGTAAAAACACGCGTGTTGTCCACGGCCGCAACCGGTCCGGTCTCCTCGGGCGTCATAGCGTCCGCTCGCCACGCCTCTGTGGCGGCCCCAGCTCAAGAAAGCACCTCGCATGCACTTCGCGTTCCGCGCCGCCCGTGTCCTCGCCGTGGCCACGCTCCCCCTGGTCCTGACCCTGACGGCCTGCGGCTCTTCCGGCTCCGGCTCTTCCGGCTCCGGTTCGTCCGGCTCCGGTTCGTCCGGCTCCGGCGGTCACGCGCCTTCGGCTGCCACCAGCGACCCCAACGCCGGTCTGCTCACGGGCACCCAGTTGAAGAAGGCCCTCGCCCCGGCGTCGTTCTTCGCCTCCGGTTTCGCCGTCGACCCGAGCGGGGCCAGGGACTCCGGCGACACCTACACGACCCCGTCGACCGCCCCGGCGGCCAAGCCGGACTGCACAAGGCTCGGCGGCACCGCGTGGATAGACATCGCCGGGATCACCGGCGTGTCCTTCGCGCAGAACGACTACGTCAGCAAGAACACCTCCGAGGACATCGCCCAGGAGATCGACGCCTACCGCGGTACGACGGCGGCGCGCGTCATGGAGGCCCTGGAGAAGGCGGTCACGGCCTGCACCGGCTTCACCGACTCGCAGACCCACTCGAGGGTCAAGGTCACCGGACGGGCCACGTCCGGACTGGGCGACGCGGCCTACACGATCACCCTGACGGACTCCGCCTGGGAGAACGGCACGACCCTCGTCGCGGCCCAGGTCGGCACGAACGTCGTCAGCGTCATGTCGACGGACGGCCACGACAACGGGGCGGCGACCGCGAAGAAGCTGACGGAGCGGATCGTCACGGCCTTGAAGCAGACTTCCTGACGGCATCGGTCCACGTCGTTCGGTGGCCTAACCTTGCCTGCGACGACTCCGTCCTCGTGCGGCGGAGCTCTTGGGGGTGGAGATGGACAAGCGGCTGGAGGCCGGCTGGTTCCAGCGGATCGCCTGGTCCGTCCTGGTCTGGGGTTCGCTGGGCCTGCTGGCGTGGGTGCCGTTCCTGTACGTGGCGATCCGCCGCGGACTCGGCTCGGACTGGGGGGCCTTCGCCGCCTTCGTCGTGTACGAGTGCGTGACGCTGCCGTGGTCCTCCGTCACCTCCCGCGGCGAAGGTGACCCGGTCCTGGGCATCGTCGTCATCCTGTGCCTGCTGACGGCGACGGCGATGCTGCTGTTCGCCGTCTTCGACCGGCAGTCGGCGCGGGGAGCGCAGCCGCCGTACACGGCAGCGCCGGCCCCCGCTCAGGGACAGGCGTACGGGTACCCGTACGGCGGGCGATAGCGGCAGGCCCCGGCGCCGTCACACCCGCCGGGTGCGGCGCAGGATCCGGACGGCCGGCCAGGTCAGCAGGGCGGTGAGCCCCCACATGAAGCCCCCGATGGAGAGCCACTCGGCGGTGCTGGTCTCCGGATCGTCGGCGCCGAAGACCGTGAACGACAGGGCCAGGAAGGCGAACAGGACGCCGAGCAGCCCGAAGACGACCACGGCCGCGGTCTGGCCGCCGGTCCGCCGGGTGGGCGTGGCCGACCCCGGCGCACCGGCGTGGACCGGGCCGCCCCCGCCGGGGGCCGGTTCCGGCGCGGGCGTGCGCTCCCGGGGCGGCAGCCACACCACCGCGGTGGGTGGAACGGCGGCGGCCACACCCGCCATCGTGTGCGCGTCGACGCCGTACAGACCGGGTTCCACGTCGACGACCAGGCCGTCGGCACCGATGAGCCGGCGCCCGCCGTCCGGCCAGCTCAGCATGGCCGCGCAGGCGCGGTAGGACACGGTCACCGCATGCTCCGTGCCGTCCGGTCCGCCCGCTGTCAGGCTGACCCCCACCTCCCCCACGACCAGTGCCGAACCGTCACCCCTCAGCGAGGGGAACCGCCGGCCGGTCACCGCGTGCGGCGAACTCGTCGGCGCCGCCGTGTACCCGGCCCAGTCGGCGCTGTGCCCGTGAGGCACCTGCATCAGAGCCGTTCCCGCCGCCTCCACGGCCACCGCGTGCAGATCCGCGGGGGTCACCGACCGCAGTTCGGGACGCAGTTCGTCGAGGGTGAGCGAGGACCGTCCGGCGAGCAGGTCCTCCGCCATGCCGGGCAGTCGCCGTACGGCCGCGTCGGGCGCGGTCAGTGCGCCGTCGGCCCGGGTGCGGACCGCGTCCAGGTCGGCCTGGCCGATCCGGCCCGCCTGAAGCCCGGCGAGGACGTCGACGAAGCCGCCGAGCACCGCGTCCTGCTTGGCGGGCAGGGCGTCCGCGAAGGCCGTCACCAGGGCGAAGCCGTCACGGCGCGCGGTGTGGTCGGCTGCCGCCGTGTACGAGTAGCCGCCCTCCTGGCGCAGGGCCCGGGACAGCTCCCGTTCGAGAACGCCCGTGTACAGCCGGGCGGCTGTGCTGTCGGCGACGACCGCGTCCAGCAGCACGCCGCCCGTGCCGTCGGAGAAGTAGGCGGGGGTGGTGGGAAGAGCGGAGGTGACGACGGGCAGGGACCGGCGCTGACCGGCGGGCAGCTTGAGCGTGAGCCCGGCCGGCAGACGCTCACCGGCGACCCACAGCACCGCGTTGCCCTGCGTGAACCAGGTGTGCGCCCAGGACTCCACGTCCTGCGGACCCAGGTTCCGCACGCCCCACTCCGGGTAGCTGACCAGCCCGTATCCCTGGGCTCCGTATCGCCACAGCGGCAGTTGGGGGGTCTCGCGCCGGGACTCCTCGGTGCGCAGGATCTCCTTCTCGGTCTCCAGACGCTCCATGGGCAGCGCGATGAGGGAGGCGCAGACGCCCTGGAGATAGGCGACCACCTCGTGTTCGGCGCCCTCCGCGTGGAAGTGGGTGAAGGCGGCCTTGGTGGTTCCGTTGAAGTGGTAGTCGGCCACGCCCAGGCGGTGCAGCGCGAGATGCTCCACCAGGTGGGTGATACCGGTCCTGGCCAACGTCTCGTCGGCGACGCCGACGCGGAAGACGAGTCCGGCGCGCATCGGCCCGGCGGCCTGCGCGAAGAGGGTGGGTATGCCGTCGGTCTCGGTGCGGTGGACGGCGGCCTGCGGGTTCATCTTCGGCCTCTGTTAGGCGTGTTCGTCACGTTCGTGGGGTTCGGTGTCGTGGGCCGTCAGCCCGCGGCGAGAGCTGCGTCGCGGTGCTTGACGTAGGCCTCGGCCGGTTCGCCCAGGTAGCTCCACGGGTACTCCGAGGCCAGGTTGCCCAGCGCGCGGAAGTGCGCGGCGGCCCGTGCGCGGTCCCCGATCAGGGAGAAGAGGGCGGCGAAGCATCCCTGGACGGTGACCCATCCGTAGGCCGGCCGGAAGTGCGGGTGGGCCACCGAGCGCTCGGCGGCCTCGACGAGTTCGGCGTGGACGTGGGGCTGCCGCAGGTACTGGGTACGCTCCCGGCCGGCCTCCAGCTCGAGCCAGTGCTCCATGTGCGCCTCCGCGACCAGGCCGCCGTTCAGGGCCCCGCCCGGAGCGCCCCGCAGGCATTCCTGGGCGAAGCCGTGGGCGGCCTGCCAGCTACCGCCCCACTTGGGGCACAACTGGTCGAGCAGGCGGGCCTGACCGGTGAAGTGGTGCGGGTGATGGGCGGCCAGCCGGTCGTACCGGCGCCGTGCCTCGTTCTGCCCGAGCTGCAGTCCGCGGGCCGTGTTGAGCCGCTCGGCCCAGGCCGCGTCGTAGGACGGATCGAGGGCGGTGGCCCGGATGAGCCGCTTCTCGGCCTCCCGAAGCCGCGCGTGGAAGCCGGCGAACTGCTCGCGGCTGACGTGCTCGGCGCGCGCGTCGGTGCGTATCTCCCAGGCCGCCTGGACCTCACGGGCGCCGAGCACGGTCAGGGCGAACACGTCGTCCGGAGCGGCGGCGACCAGTTCGTGCAGCGACCGCTCGGTACCTGGCACTTCGGCCAGCACACGCACCGCGAAGGCGCGGTCGGTGCCCTGCGGCAGGGAGTCGACGTACCCGCGCGCCGAGGCCCAGTCCCCCGCGGCGGCGGCCTGTCGCAGCCAGGCGGCCTCGGGGAAGGCGGAGGCAACCTCGAAATCGGGTGGAGGCAGGGCGGAGGCGGGAGAGGCGAGCGACATGCGGCGGATCCTAAGCGACGCCAGTGACATGGCTGCCACCGGTAAGTCCGCGGGTCGGGCCGTCTGAAGACGCGGCATGAAAACAACCGTCGCTTGACTGTGCCCGTACCAACCGGACATCTGTTGTTCGCCTGATCTCCCTGGCGTCCGTCCCCTTGAGCGACGGGCTCCTCTCGCGGGACCGCCCTGCCCAATGGAGTTCCCATGGCCCTGAACGCCCGTCGCAACCGCCAACTGCTCAAAGCTGCGGTTCCCTTGCTCCTCGCGGAGGAGTGCGTGGAGCTGACGAGCCTGGCCGGGGTGGGCTCGGTCTCCGTCCGCAGGCAGGCGGTCACCGCCGCCGTGGGCCTGAAGGTCACGTTCCCGGTCCAGAACAGGGGAGACGGGCCGCGGTTCGCGGCGGCGCTGCCGGTGACCCGCTGACAGGCGACCAGGCGTCAACCATCCGCAAGCCAGATGCGCCTGGCGGTAGAACTTGAGCAGAGAGTCGTCCTCGAGCATCCCCGCCGGAACGCTATGACCACGCAGAAACACGTGTTCCGCGTCCTGACGCCGAACGGCCAGCAGTACGACTTGTCCGCCAGGTCCTCGAGGTCCTGGCCGAGAGCGATACGCACGTCACACTGGCGTGACCGGCAAACTCCTGACCCTGCGCGCAGCATCGAGAACGTCGCCGTCCTCATCCGCCGCGAGCCGTTCGAGCGCGGCGCGGACCGGCGAGCCCGGTCGGTGTGCCAAGGACCACGCCGCCGAGAATCGCACGCTGCGGTCGGTGTCATCGGCACAGGCCACCAGGAGGTCGGTGACACTCTCGTCGCGCAACGAGCCCAGGGCCGCCACGGCGCTGCTCCTGACCTCGGGCGCGGGATCGCAGGCGCCGGCGATCAGGATGGCCCGGGCTCGTGAAGGATCTCCCACGCCGAAGACGGAGCCGAGGGTGCTCATCACGTCGGCGCGTACTCGTGGGTCCGGGTCGGACGCCGCGTCGGCGACCAACCCGAAGTACTTCGCCCCACCGAAGTCGATGACGGCCAGGCCCCAGAGGCCGACCCGACGTGTCCTGGGGTCATGCGAGCCGAGGCAGCCCAGGACCAGCCTGATCGATTCCTCAGGATGATTCCAGGGAAACGCATACGAGACGTCGACGTCCGTGTCTCTTAGGAGGCCGTCACACTTGTTGTCGCAGGGCGCACGTTCAGTGAACAGCGCGTCGATCTTCTCGATACCGCCAGCCTGGTTGATCAGGTCCTCTTCTGCGTGGATCCCGTTTCGCCCCCTCCCCATCGACCGCCCGGTGGGGATCGTTCCGTCCTTCAGTCGAGCCGGTTCTCGGTGTCCTGGTAGTCGACCTTGGTACCGAGGTCGTCGCAGTTGTGAACGAGAACCGGTGTGTCCCCGGCCTCCACATAGTACGTGTGGAAGCCGGGCCGTTCCTGCCTACGCTTTCGCAGATGAGGGAGGAATCAACGGTCCGTCGGCGTCCGCAGAACGGCCTTCTTCACAGATGGGATTGTTGAGAAGGCCCTGACCTTTGCGGTGCCGATGGGAGTGTGGAAGGTCGTACTAGATGTAACATCAGGCGGCCTCAGGCCGCATATACATCGCCCCCGAGCGCAGCGTCAGACTGCCCTCCCGCGCTCGTTCAGCGGCCATCTCACCCACTCTAAAGCGGCGTTCCGGGGTAACAGCGGCAGCATCCAGACCCGCCCCCCTCGTACGCACCATTCGATTGGTGGTGAAACGGTTTAGCACCCTCCAAAGAGATCCAACAAAGGAGGCCATTTCCGGATCCCTTTCTTTGTCGAACCCCGCCGCCCAACGCCCGGATTCCAGAATGCCGGGCGTCTTCTCCAAACTCCTCACCCACTGAACGACAGGCCCGACCCCGGGTCCGGTAATCGCGCCATCCGAACCGACACTCACAGGCAATCTGGGATGCAAGGTGGGGTTCCAAATGGTTGCGATGGTTCCGCATTCACCAACCGAGTTGCGCACTGGCGGGGTTTCCCCATCAACCCATGGAACATGGGCCAGGAGCCTCATCTCCGGATGCTTGGCCCGAATAGCCCGTAGGACTTGATCCTCGTCTTCGGGCAACAAAAGCAGCTGGATCTGTCGTCCAGTAGAAGCCATGCTCTCCCCTTCGACACGAGTGCGCCACCTGCCACCGCAACTACGGTCTCGGCTTCGGAATCATAAGTACCGGTCCCTTGCCCCACATGTGAATGTCAATGGCATTTGCCAGTTCTCGCGAGTCCGGGGTGACTCCGTCACTGAGGGTATCAACAGTGTTCACATGGAGGGGTGAACCGTCTTCCAGTTCGAACGTCAGGTCAGGCCTCCGGACCTCTCCGTTTGGCCCAAATATTGTTTTCTCTGGCTTCACTGCGCCGGTGCTTCGGTCCGTTCCTCCAGCAACATGCTTCCAGCGAGGATTGGCGTCCATCAACTCGTCCCGCACTTCGTCCAAGTGTTGTACCGTTGACGGCTTACCTCGCATTCCGAACGGATTACGGGGAATCCGCGGCTTGGCACCATTCGCACACTGACACTTTGTGGAGTGCCCTGCGACGGCTCCGTTGCAATTGTGGACGAGGACCGATGTGTCGCCTGCCTCCACATAGTACGTGTGGAGGGTGCCGATGGTGAGGTCGTAGGTGGTGGTGTTCGCGTGGTAGAGGCGGACACCGGTGACCTGGGCCGTGCCGGTCGGGGTCTGGAGGACGTCGCCGGGCTTGAGGTCCTTGGCCTCGACGAAGGCCGACTGCGTCTGGTCGTAGAAGGGGTGGTGGAAGGTGGTCGTCAGGCGGGCGTCCTGCGCGTCGGCCTTCGTGGCCGGTGTCGACGACACCTGGCTGACCGCCGCCACCGGCTGCCGCGCGTCACCGTGACCGTGACCGTGGCCGGCCGACAGGGCGCCGAGCACTGCCGCCGAGGCCGCCAGGCCGAAGGCTGCCTTGCGGGCCGCCTTCCTGGCCACGGACTTGGCCGCGGCCTTCACGCCGGACTTCAGCGACTGCTTGCCTGCGGTCTTACCCGCGGTCCTGCCCTCGTCCTTGATGGTCAGGTCCACGAAGTCGTGGTCCGTGCGCGTGACGATCACGTCGGTGACCTTGTGCGCCTCCGTGCCGGCAACACCAGGGACCGAGTTGGCGATCGTGTCGCCGACCTTGACCTGGTCGATGGCCTTGGTCGTGCCGTCGGCCATCAGCACCCGGGTCGACCCCGTGAAGCTGTGCGGCCCACCGATCCGGCAACTCGGCCCGTCCTTGCCGGAGTGCGACTGGCTCCTGCTCCCCGCGCCCTCCGACTCCGCCCGTGAGGCAGCCGCCTCCGTGGCGTCCTTGGCAGCCGTCTCCTCGGCTTCCGTCGCGCCCTTGCCGAACAGGCCGCCGACGACCTTCATCGCCTTCGGCGCCACCTTCGCCAGGATCTTGCCGCCCAGACTGCCCAGGGCACCGCCCAGCGCACCCGCGACCGCTCCCGTCACCGCCGAGCCCGCGAACGCGCCCGCGCTGCAGTCGCCACCGCCGTGCTCCGCGCACTTGAAGCCCTGCTCCACCAGAGAGCCCGCCGCGCCCGCGGCAGCCGCGCAGCCGATCGAACCGACACCGGCCGTGATCGCCTCACAGCCCGCGAACACCGCCGTGGACACCACGAACGAGGTGATCGCCGCCGCGTGGTGCTTGACGTACTTCGCCGCCGACTTCGCCGCCTTGACCGTCGCGTGATACGCCGTCCTCGCCGCGTGCGCGACCTTGTGCGCCGCCTTCTTCACCTCGTGCACCACACGGTGCACCGCGTGCGAGACCTTGTGATAAGCCGTATGCACCGCGTGGACCACCCGGTGATACGCGCGTCTGACCTGTCTCGCGGCGTAGTGGTAGACGCGCCGCACCACCCGCACCGTCGCGCGGTACACGTCCTGCACCTTGTGCACGACCTTGGCGGCCGCGTGCTTGACCGCGTGCACCACCTTGCTCGCCACGTGCTTGGCCGCGTGGTACACCTTCTGCGCCACGTGCTTGACCGCGGTCTTGGCCTTGTGCACGGTCTTCTTCGCCCCGCACACCACGTCGTACCAGGAGCAGTTGCCTGACTCGTCCGTGCCGGCGAGGGGGTTGTCGTCGACGTAGGCGAACGGGTTCGCCGCCACCGAGTTCGGCACCGGGTTCAGCGAGATGCTGTCCTTGTTCAGGAACACGCCCGTGTCCGGGTCGTACCACCGCGAGGCGGTGCCCACGTTGCCCGTGCCCGGCTCCGTCCATCCCGACTGGAATCCCAGATGCCCGGCGACCGTGTTCGTCGGCGAGACCACCTTGCCCAGCGGGTCGTACGACACCGAACCCGCCAGCGAGGTCGCCCCCGCCGTGAACGTGCCCACCACGTCGCTGTGCTGGTCGGTCAGGGCCAGCACCCGACGGCCCCCGCCGGCCTCCTTGACGCCGACGACGCCGCCCGAGGGGTCGTAGGTGTAGGCGCTGTCCCCGTCCGAGGCGATCGTGTTGTCCGCGCCGGAGTAGGCGAAGGTACGGGGGGAGCCCGCGATCGTCGTGTCCCGGTCGAGGATGTTCCGGCCCAGCGCGTCCAGCGTGTACGACTGCTGGCCGGCCACGATCTGGCCGCCGAAGGCGTCCGTCCGGTACGCCACCGTGCCGCCCGCCGCCGACGACTCCTGCGTCATCGTGCCGCGCGCCGAGTAGTCGTAGAAGTGGACGCCGTCCGAAGTCAGTTGGTCGCGCTCGTCGTACGTGTACACGTCCGAGCCGTTGCGAACGCGGTTGCCCGAGGCGTCGTAGGCGTATGCCGTCGTCTTCGAGCCGTCGTTCCACGACGTGATGCGATTGGCCCAGTCGTAGCCGTAGGTGTTGGCCGACGCGCCCGAGACGCCCGTCGTCGTCTTCGACGTCAGGTTGCCGTTCTTGTCGTAGCCGTAGCTGAAGCGCGCCAGTGTGGAGGCGCCCTGCGCCAGGACGTCGCTGGTCAGTTCGTGCGCGCTGTTGTAGCCGAAGGTGCGGGTCTGGCCGGCCGAGCCGTACTTGACCGACTTCAGCTCGTTCAGCATCCCGTACGAGTACGTCAGCTGGGTGCCCGTGGCCGCGTCGTTCAGGGACGACAGACGGCCGGCCGTGTCGTAGCCGTACGTCATGCTGCCCGCCGCGTCCGCGCGGGACGTCATCCGGCTGTCGGCGTCGTAGGCGAAGCCGGAGGAGCCCGCCGAACCCGATGCCGTGAGGACGTCACTGCGGTCGTCGTAGGTGAACTCGTCGTGCGTGGCGTCCTGGTGGTCCACCGCTCCGGTGATGCCCGCGGCGTCGGTGTTCGCCGACAGCACGCGGCCGGCCGCGTCGTAGCTGAAGCTCCGCCCGGCCGTGGCCGCGTCGGCGCCCGCGCCGGACATCGCCTTCAACTGGCCGTTGACGTCGTACGTCATCGCCGTCGTGACCCCGCCGGGCAGCTTCACGTGCGTCAGCTGACCGTCCGCGTCGTAGGCGAAGGTGGTCGTCGAGTCGTCCACCGAGGTGTACTTCGCGGTGGTCGGCTCGATCACCTTCTCCTGCTGGCCCCACGATGTGTACGTGTAGCGCCAGGAGTTGCCGCGGCCGTCGGTGAAGCGGGTGCGGTTGCCGGCCGCGTCGTAGCCGAAGGTCGTGGTGATCGACGTGGAGGCGTCGACCGGCTGGATCTCCTGTGTGACGGTGCCGGCCGCGTCGTAGGTGAAGCGGCTGGTGTGACCGTTCGCGTCCGTGGCGGCGGTCAGGTTGCCGACGCCGTCGTAGGCCTGCGAGGTCTCCCACAGCCTGGTGCCGATCGCGTCGTAGGACCGGGTGGCCGTCGGCGCGCCTTCGGCGTTGTAGTCGGTCGTCGTGTAACTGCCGTCCGCCTGGGTCGTCCTCGCGAGGTCGCCCTCGAAGTCGTAGGCGTAGCCACTGGTGTTGCCCGCGCCGTCGGTGACCGAGGTGATGTCACCGGCCCGGTTGTAGCCGTAGGTCGTCTTCACACCGCCGGGCGAGGTCGTCGAGGCGACGTGCGCCCCATAGGGGTTTCCCGCCGTGACCGCGTAGGAGTTGGTCGTGGTCAGCGTCCGCGTCGACGGGTAACGCTCCAGCGTCGTCCGTGTCAGCTGCCGGCCCAGGAAGTCGTACGTGGCCTGGGTCTGCGCGCCGGTCGGGTCCGTCGCCGAGAGCCGCTCGCCGTTCGGGTCGTAGGTGGAGTGCGTGGTCGTGCCGTCCGGCGCGGTGGCCCGGGCGAGGTTGCCCAGCTGGTCGTACAGGTACTTCGTGGTCCTGCCACCGGGACTGGTGACCGAGGTCTGGTTGCCCTCGCTGTCGTACGTGTACACGGTGGTGCCCTCGGTGGGCGACGAGGCGCCCTCCGGGGTGTACGGCGGCAGGGTCTCGGACACCTTGTTGCCGTCGGCGTCGTACGCCGTGGTGGTGACCAGGCCCCGCGGGTCCCGCTCCTCGACGCCCTCGCCGAACGTGTTGAAACCGCTGGTGGTGGCCGGGCGCACGGTGGAGGCGGTGGTGCCGTCCGGTTCCGCCTGGACGGCGGGCGCGGTGGTGACCGCGAGGTTGCCCGCCTCGTCGTAGGCGTAGTCGGTGGTGTGCTGCTCGGCGTCCGTGACGGCCGTCGGCAGACCCCGCTTGTCGTACGTCCACTTCGTGGTCCGCGCGTCCGACGAGCCCACCGTGCCGCCGCCGCGGCCCTTGCCGTACAGCGAGGTCACCTCGGTGCCGGACAGCGCCCGCTGGTAGACCTGCACGTTGGAGACCGCGCCGGGCAGCAGGTCGGTGGGGTTGCCCGCGTACTTGGCCTGGCCGATGGTGAGCGGACCGGTGGCGCTCCACGGGGCGGTGTTGCTGCTGGAACCCGACGGGGTGCCGTTGACGTAGACCCTGATGGCCCCGGTGGCGGCGTCGTACACGCCGGTCAGGTGCGTCCAGTCGCCGACGCGGGGCACCGCGGTGGAGTAGGCCGCCGGGAAGGTGGCGCCCGAGGCGTCCTTGCTCGTCTGCTCCATGCTCCACAGCGGCGCGCTGGTGTGCGCGTAGTTGTACTGGAGCATGAACGCGCTGTTGGTGGTGCCCGCCTGGGCGACGACGGTCGCGTTGTGGGTGGGCAGCGAGGACATCTTCACCCACGCCGAGACCGTGTACGACGCGGTGGTGTCGAGCACCGGTCCGTTCGTGGCGATCTGCTGGCCGGAGGTGCCGGCGAGGTTCGCGGCGCCGTCGCTCCAGGTGACGCCGGAGGCGGTGGCGGTGTTGCCGGTGCCGGAGGCGTCGGTGACCTGGGTGCCGGAGGTCTGGTCGAGCTTCCACCAGCCCGCGGGGTGACCGGAGGCGTCCCCGTACAGCGTCTCGCTGAGCAGGTTGCCCATGTCGTCGTAGGTGTGGGTGGTGGTGCGGCTGTAGCCGGTCGCGTCGTGGTTGCTCTCACTGGCGACCTGGTCGTCCGGCGTGTACGACACGGTGGTCACGCGGTCCACGCCGGTCGGGTCCAGCTCGGTGGAGGTGGTCCGGGAGGCGGCGTCGACGGTGTACTTGGTGACGGTCTCGCCGTTGTCGGTGGTCGACTGCAGCATGTTGCCGGCGGCGTCGTAGGTGTCCGACGCGAGCACGTAGGAGCTCTTGCCGTCGGCGCCGGTCCGCCTGACCGTCGCGGTCAGGCCGTCGTCGGTGTACGTGTACGACGTGGTGTTGCCCATCGCGTCGGTGATCGACGCGAGGCGTCCGGCCGGGTCGTAGGCCCGGGAGGACTCGGTGAGCAGCACCGGCGACTTGGGGTCGGTCGGGTCGCCGGTGTACATCACGCCCTGCGTGAGCAGGTTGCCGTTGTCGTCGTAGGTGTACCGGGTCTCGTTGCCGGCGCTGGTGACCTCCTTGGTCTTGTTGCCGGAGGTGTCGTACGTGTACGTGGTGGTGTTGCCGTTGGCCGCGCCCTCGGCGGCGTTGGCGTCGGACTCGGTCAGCACGTGGTCGTAGACGTCGTAGGTCCACGTCTGCGTGCGCGCCTTGTCACCGCCGCTCGCGTCGGAGACGGTCTGGGAGGTGGTGTCGCCGTCCTCGTCGTAGACCGTGCTGGTGACGGCGGCGTGGGTGGCGCCGGTGACGCGGTCGGTGAGCTGCGGGTCGTGTTCCTCGGTCACCTGACCGGCGGCGTCGTACTTGTAGGTCGTCACCAGACCGCCGGGGTAGGTGTCCGACACGACCTTCTGACTGGTGACCTGGCCCAGACCGTCGTAGGTGTACTGGGTGACCAGGCCGATGGCGTCGGTGGTGGAGGCCACATCACCGGTCTTGAAGTAGGACACCTTGTTGACGGCGCCGCCCGGGCTGACCGTCTTGACCGGCAGGCCCTTGGGCACCACGCCGCCGTCGGCGGCCGGGTAGGCGCTGGTGCCGTCGCTGTACTCGGTGGTGACGGAGCGGCCGGCCGGGAAACCGGGAACCGCCGGACTGGTGATCCTGGTCTGGTTGCCGGCCGAGTCGTAGGTGAACGAGGTCAGATAGGTGTCGTCGGTCGCCGACGAGGACCGGCCGTCGCGCTCGGTCAGCAGCTGGTCGTTGCGCGGGTCGGCGGTGGTCAGCCGGTCCGTGGTGTCGTCGGGGTAGTACGTGTAGTACTCGGTGTTGCACTTGTTCGCGGCCTGGTCCTGGCAGGACGTGGAGGACACGATGTTGCCGCGGACGTCGTGGCCGGTGACGTTCATCGCCCCGTTGGGGTCGGTGACCGTGTGCTCGAAGCCCGCCGTGTCGTAGCCGAAGCTGGTCCTGTTGCCCAGGCCGTCGATCTCGGTCAGCGCACGGTTGCCGTTGGTGACGTCGTAGATGTACGTCAGCGTGGCGTTCTTCGGTGAGGTGACCTTCACCGTCTCCACCGGCAGCAGCCCGGTGGAGTTCTTCGCCGCCTGGAACTGCCCGGCGACGTCGGCGTCGGTCAGTTCCGAGCGGTAGAGAGCGACCTCGGCGATGGAGCCCTTGAAGTAGGTGGCGTAGCCGGTGTTGTCGGCGGTGTTGTGGTGCGCCTCGTCCGGCCAGTTGCCGCCGAGGTAACCGGCGCCGACGTACGTGTACGGCTGGTTGGCCATGTTGGCCGCGCCGCTCTGGGTGCCCACGAGGGTGCCGTCGAGATACATCGACTGGCTGCTCGCCGAGGTGGAGAGCACCACGTGGTGCCACTTGCCGTCGGTGACGGCGGAGGCGGAGGCGAGCGGCTTGGTCGAGCCGCCGGAGAAGAAGAACTCCCCGTACAGTTTGCCGCTGCTGCCGACGTAGAGGATCGGCGTGTAGGCGGTCGGGGTGGTGCCGCCGCTCAGCGGGTCCCGGGAGGCGGCGAGCAGTACGCCGTTCGCCGTCGAGGTCTTGAACCACATGCCGGCCGACTCGGCGCCCGATCCGGGCACGGATCCGCTCGGCAGCGTCACCGCGGAGGCGGTCCCGTCGAAGGTGGCGGCCTTGCGGTCGCTGAACGGGCCGGAGGTGCCGAGAGTGACCGTGGTGTAGGTGCCGTCGCCGCCGCGTACCTCGTCCAGGGCCTTGGTGGCGCCGGCGGCCTCGGCGAGGCGGAAGTACTCCGCGGGCGCCTGGCCCAGCACCGCGCCCCGGTAGGTGTCGCTGGACCCGGTGACGGCGGGGGCGCCGAGCTTCCAGACGCCGCCGTTCTCGTCGGTCAGCTGGTTCAGGGCGGTGGTGTCCGGGTCGTACGACATCTTCGCGAAGGACTTGCCGGACGGCCGGGTGATGCCGCTCAGCAGGTTGGTGGCGTGGGTGCCGTAGGTGTAGAGCGCGCTCACGTCGGCGGCGACCAGCGGGCGGCTGTACCAGGCGACGTCGGCGATGGAGCCGTTGAAGTAGGTGGCGTAGCCGTCCGGAGCGGAGGTCGACTGGTGCGGCTCGTCGGGCCAGGGACCACCGAGGAAGCCGGCGCCGAGGTAGTTGAACGACTGGTTCTTGCCGAACGCGGTCGCGCTCTTGATGGAGACGGTGCCGTTGCGCGAACCGACCTTGGTGTTGTCCAGGTAGAGCGTCTGGGAGTTGCCGGCGGCGGAGAGCACCGCATGGTGCCACTTGCCGTCGGCGACCGACGCGGAGGACACGATCGG
Source organism: Streptomyces sp. NBC_01788 (assembly GCF_035917575.1). Classification (GTDB taxonomy): domain Bacteria; phylum Actinomycetota; class Actinomycetes; order Streptomycetales; family Streptomycetaceae; genus Streptomyces. Next base: position 3,347,876 of record NZ_CP109090.1, read on the forward strand.
GTTGACGCCGCCGCTGTACCAGAACTCGGCGTTCAGTTTGCCGTCGGAGCCGACGTAGATGGACGGGGTGTAGAAGCCGGCGGCCTGTCCGGAGCCGATCGGCTGGGAGGCGTAGGAGTAGAGGACCCCCGGTCCCTTCGAGGTCTTGAACCACAGGGAGATCGCGCCGGAGTCGGTGTCGTTGCCGAGGTTCTTGGGCAGCGCGATGTCGGAGGAGGTGCCGTTGAAGGTGGCGGCGGTCGCGGTGGAGCCGTTGAGCGGGCCGGCGGTCTGGCCGAGGGTGACGTTCTCGTAGGTGGCGTTGGTGGTCGCCTGGTTGGCGAGGACGGCGTCCTTGGCGGTGGTGCCGGAGGTCTCCGACAGCGGCCAGAAGGTGTGCGGGTCGAGGTCGAGCGCGGCGTTGCGGTAGCCGGAGCCGCCGGTGTAGCCGTACGTGGTGCACTTGGTGGCGGACAGCGGCGAGCACACCTGGGTGAGCCGGTCGCCGGTGTAGCCGTACGTCCACTTCTGGGCGGTGGCGGTGTCGCCCGGGGTGACCGGGTCGGTGACGACGGTCGACACGTGCGCGGCCTGGGCGCCCGAGGGGGTGCTCCAGGTCAGCGACAGGGAACGGCCGGAGACCGCGGAGGTCATCTTGGTGACGTGGCCGCCGGACCAGGTGAGGTTGACCGAACGGCCGTTGGCGTCGGTGACCGAGGTCAGGCCGTAGCCGCCGGACCCCAGGGACTGGGTGAACGCGTAGACGGTGTCGTCCTTGTCGGTCAGCGTGTAGCCGCCGGTGACCGTCTTGAAGGTGGCGAACCGTCCGTTGCCCGGGGTGAAGGTGCCGTCGCTGTTCTTGCCGTAGCCGACCTGGGATCCGTCCGGGTAGGTGACGACGACACTGGCGACCGCGCCGGAGGCGGTGTACTGCTCGGTGGCCCGGGAGTCGAAGATGCTGGACCAGCCCGCGCCGAGCGCGCCGGTCCAGCGCGGGTCGCGGGAGTTGTAGTCGCGCTCGACGTCCAGGGACGGGCCGACGGTGGATATGGAGGCGTCGGTGTCGGAGGTGGTGTAGTTGCCGATGGCCGCGTCGAAGCCGTGGTCGCTGCTGTTCTGCGACAGCCCGGAGGTGATGACGGGCTGCGGGACCTGCACGGACAGCGCGTACGGGTCGGCCGGGGAGTACAGCTTGGTGGTGGCGTCGTACGCCTGGACGGTCCAGGTGTAGGTCTTGCCCCAGGCGAGTTTGCCGGCGGGCACGGACCAGTTGCCGGTGGCGATCAGCCCGGAGTCGGCGACCTTGGCACCGGTGGCGTCGAAGACCCGGAACAGGTACTGGTTGGCGCTGCCACTGGTGGAGTTGGCGCCGCCCGCCCACGCGGTCAGCTCGGGCTGGGTGGTGCCCACCACGGCGTTGTCCTGCGGGAACTGCTCGTACAACTGCGGGGCGGTGTTGCCGGTGTAGGTGACCTCCAGCCAGGGGCCCTTGCCCGGTGCGTTGAAGGAGTCGAACTGCTTCCAGTGCAGGGCGTCGGTGGTCGACGCGTACACCGCCAGGCCGAGGTCGGCGGTGGTGCCGTTGAACCACCCCTGGATCGCCGAGGTGGACAGCGGGACGGTCACCCAGTCGCCGACGGTGCGGTCGGCGCCCGTGTTGGCGCACGCGTTGGGCACGCTCGGAGTGGCGTTGCCGATGGAGGCGCCCTTCGAGGGGCCCGGGTAGGACGTGACGGACTCGGGCGTCCAGGAACCGGTCACCAGCGCCACGTCGAACCGTTCGGCGGTACAGGTGGAGGCCCAGGTGTCGAACAGGTGCAGGGTCGCGGCGGTGACGGTGGCCTTGCTGCCGTCCCAGGCCGTGTCCCAGTGGTTGACGAAGCTGTTGGCCGAGTGGGTGCCGGAGTCGTAGGAGCCGACTTTGATGGTCTGCTCGTAGGAGTGGTCACCGGCGGCGCCGGACTCGGCGTAGGTGGTCGTCCAGCCGTCCTGGACGGTCGGGTCGACGGTGACCGGGAAGACACGGCGGGAGTCGTGCAGCCATCCGCTGTCCAGCGTCACCTTCAGCGCGTAGCCGTCCCCGGAACGGACCAGCTCGGTGGTGACGTCGTGGGTGGTGGCGGGCTCACCGGAGCGGCGGTCCACCTTCGCGTCGTACGCGTACGCGGGCGGGACGCGCTCGACGGTCGTGCCGGAGGAGTCACGCAGGTCGGTCCAGCCGTTCTCGCCCCGCTGGACTGGGGTGAGGCCCTTCAGGGTGAGCGGGAAGGTCCAGGAGTTCGCGGCGTCCGTGGAGTGCAGGACGACCGATTCCTTCACACCGGTGGCGGTGGGAGCCAGCGTCAGGTCGGTGGCGTCCAGGACATTGCTGTAGGTGACGGTCGAGCCGTCCGCGACGCCCTGGACGGGGGCGGCGCCTTCCAGGGTGTAGGCGATGCGGTGCCCCGGGTCGACCGCGAGGGACGCGAGGGCGTCGTCGGTGGCCCTGGGGCCGAAGTCGACGGCGAGGGAGTTGGCCTTCTCGTGCCAGCGGCCGTCCGGCCCCGCCCGCACGTCGACGTCGATGGGCGCCCATCTCCCCTTGCCGACCTGATAGTTGACCGGCGTCGGGGATATCCGGCGGGTGGTGGAGCCGTCGGCGTTGTCGTAGACGGTCTCGGTTCGCGAGGACTTGGTGAGGCTGCGCTTGCTGGTCTTGTCGTTGAAGTGTCCGCCCTGGCTGCGGCCCTGCTTGGTCGCCGGCGCGTGCGGGTGGTAGGCGGCCAGCTCACCGCGGCCCTTGCCGGGGGCGTGGCCCGCGCCGCGGTGCGCGGCGGTGGCGGTGGCGGGGACGTGATGCCGGTGACCCGCGGCCGTGCCGGACTCCTGGTGCGGCAGCCTGCCCCAGTGCGGGTCGGTGAACCAGGCCGCCAGCGACGCCAGGCTCATGCTCGGCAGCTCGACGTGGCTCAGTTCAAGGCCCTCGGCAAGAGCCTGATCGGTCGTCAGCATCAGCGCGAGCGCGGTGAGTACGACCACGGCGACGCCACGTCGTGCACGGCGGGCTCGCCGGGCGGGGCGTGTGCGTCTGAACGGCCACAGAGGCACGGCAACGACTCCATCGATCAAGAAGCGACAAGGAACGCGCCGAACTTGCCCACCGCACACAATGCGCAGACATTCCAGGGGAGACCTTGTGCCGACCTTGACCGTGACTTGTCAACGCTGACCGTTTTGCCGACGCACGCCCCTTTGCGTCTTGTGCACTCCTTTACCGGTCCATCACGCCGCGCACGACGGGCCTTCACCTTGCGGCGGAGGCGCGGATGCATCCGGCCTGCCCCGTCAGGCGGCGGCCAGCTCACACCAGACGACCTTCCCGCGGTTGCCTTCCCTGGCCAGCGGCTGCCACCCCCACAGGTCCGCGCAGGCCTTGACCAACGCCAGCCCGCGCCCCTGCTCCAGGTCCACGACCTGCCCCAACGACACCGGGGGCTCCGGCGGCGCGGGGTCCGCGTCCCACGCCCCGATCCGCAACACCCCCGCCGCCCACCGCACCCGCAGCGCGGCGGGCCCCTTGGTGTGCCGTACGGCGTTCGACACCAGCTCGGCGGCGAGCAGTTCGGCCACGTCGACCAGGCGGATGAGTCCGTGCATGGTGAGGATGAGGCGGAGGGTGCGGCGACTGACGGTGACGGCGCGGAGATCGTTGGGGATGTAGAGGCAGTACTCCCAGGGGTCGGCGACCATGGCGGTACCGGTTTCAGGCATGAGTCAACTCCGGTTGGTGAGTGAGGGTTGGGCCTACGGCGGTGTCCGGGCGGTGGCATTGCCGCAGCCGTCATGGCAGGACGGGGCGGTGCGCTTCCGGCACCCCGGAGTTCCGCAGCGTGTGCGTCGCGTCACTGACGGTAGGGGTTAAAGTTTCGGTTCCGCAAGCCGGTCGCGTAACCTGACACTCGAACGAGTCGTGTTCATGAGCGCGTTGCACCAAGGAGCAGTCGATGACCACGAGGCGCGAACCAACGGCACGACAGATGCGCCTGGCGGTCGAACTGCGCAGACTCCGTGACGCTGCAGGCCTCAGTGCGCGCCAGGCAGCAGCGCTACTCGGCGTGAGTTCCGTCCAGGTCAGCCACATCGAGTCCGGCCTGTCGGGGGTGAGCGAGGAACGACTGCGTCGACTCGCATCCCACTACGCCTGCACCGACAACGAGTTCATCGACGCGCTGGTCGCCATGGCCACCGATCGGACGCGCGGCTGGTGGGAGGAGTACCGGGGTTTGCTGCCCACCTCGTTCCTGGACATCTCCGAGCTGGATCAGCATGCCCAGTACCGCCATGAAGTGGCCATTCTGTACGTGCCGGGCCTTCTGCAAACCGAGGACTACGCACGCGCCGTCTTCTCCGCCAGGGTTCCCGAACTCACCGATGAGGAACTGGCGTTGCGCGTACGCCATCGGACGGCTCGGCGGGTGATCATCGACGGCCCCTCCCCTGTCCCGTACAGACTCGCCATCCACGAGGCGGCCCTGCGGATCCGAGTCGGCGACCGAGTCACCTCACGAGCTCAGCTCACCCGCCTCCTCGAACTCTCCGAAGCGCTCCACATCACGGTGCGCGTCATCCCCTTCGACCTGGACGGATTCGCCAGGGCCGGAAGCAGCATGACGTACGTGGGTGGCCCCGTACCGAAGTTGGACACGGTGGTACGTGACGTGCCCCATGGCTCGGCCTTCATTGATTCCGAAGCCCAGCTCAGCGCCTTTCGAACGCGTTTCCGTAAGGTGGAGGAAGTGTCACTCGAAGAGGAACCATCGCGTGACTTCATCCACCGGCTGACGAAAGAGCTGTGAGGCACCCCGTGGGCACTCTCGACAACTGGCGGAAGTCTTCGTACTCAGGTCCCGACGACGGGAACGACTGCGTGGAGATCGCGAGCTCCCCCACCCACATAGCCATCCGCGACTCGAAGGCCCCGGCCAGGGCCACCCTCACCTTCCCGGCCGGCGCCTTCAGCACCTTCGTCCAAGCCCTCAAGGGCGAGGACGGCTCGGCAGGGAACGAGTTGGCCGGGTAACTACAGGTCTGCCAGACCGTCGCGCCGGCGCTTCGCCCCCTCGGGCTGCCTCGTACGCGCGGAAGGCGCCGTCTCAATGAGGTGCAGCAGACTCCAGGCCAAACCAAAGCACACGTCCTCACCGAAACACTCGGCCAGGACGTGCGCCTCCTCGTCCGTCACCGGACGCTCAATGAGGTCCAGGAACGCTTCGGCACGCTCGACTGCGTCCCCAAGGGCCTCGTCAGGTTCGCCTCTCTCGGAGGGAAGCTCACCTAGAGCAACGAAAGCACTGACCTGGGGCCGAATCACGGAAACCCTCCCTGGACTACGTTGGGTCCGGGCAGCCCATGTGGGCGGCGACGCTGGGCGCAGTGCCCGGGCGGCAGACGTTGGTGCAGGTCACGGTGCAGGGGCGGTCGTCCACGGCCGTGGTCCTGGAGGCGCTGCGCGTCCGCATCGCCAACCGCGGCAACCCGGCCGCCGGGAACGCGTACGCCATGGACCAGGGCTGCGGCAGCGATCTGACACCCCGCCGCTTCACCGTGGACCTCGATGCCGACCGCCCTGTCATCCGTGCGAGGAGCGGCAGCGACACAGGACACGCCATCGCGGCCGTGGACTTCCCGTACCGCGTCTCCGCCGAGGACGCGGAAGTGCTGCTGGTCGTCGCGGAGACACAGCTCTACGACGCCCGCTGGTACCTCGAACTCGACTGGTCCTCCCAGGGCCCCACCGGCACGATCCGCATCGACGACCATGGCCACCCGTTCCGCACCACCAGCATCAAGGGAGCACCGCGCTACTGGTACGGCAGAAACCGCGCAGGCGAGCGTGCCTGGGTCCCGTACGACGGCTGAAGGCCTTCCTTTGGATCGCCCGGTGACATGGCACCTGACCGGTCCGCGACGACCGCGCGGCTAGGCCGGCCGGACTGGTCCGCGCCGATACGACCGCTTGCCGGCGCGGAGGACGGCAACGGCGCGGGCGCGGTCGAAGGCGGCGGCGGGATCCTCGTGGTGTGTCCAGGGCTCCGCACCCACCCATGGCTCCAGCAGCCGGAACTGCTCGAGGGCCTCGCGACCCCGCCCGGCCAGGGCCAGGGAGGCGGCGAGCAAATGCCGGACACCCGGCAGTCTCGGGTCGTCGGCGGGTACGGCAGCGACCGCGTTCAGGACGGCGTTGATCTCGGATTTCGGGTTCCGGCCCGCGAGCGGCACGGGGCCGGCGCCTTGCAGTGCCCGCTCGAAAGACGCCTCCAGCGGAAGCACGGACAGGAGTGTGTGCGCGGGGGCGGAGGCGGCGGCCTGCTGTGCGAAGCGGTGGGCCAGCCGGTCCGAGCCGCACCACTTGGCGCACCAGTACTGGAGGGCGTTGAGGTGCCCGGAGAAGTGGTGCGGGGCGCGGGCGGTCAGCTCGTTCCACAGCGGGCGGAACTCCTCGTGCGGCAGGGCGAGTCCGCGGGCCGCGGTGACCATCGTGACCCAGGGGGACGGGTCGCGCGGCGCCAGCGCGGCGGCCTCCTGGGCGGCGTGCAGGGAGGACGTCAGCAACTGGTGGAACTCGGCCATCCGTTCGGCGGGTGTGTCCTTGGCCCAGCCGCCACCGCGGGCGTCCCAGGCACGGTGGAGCAGCGCCTGTGCGTACACGGCCGCCGCGTCGGGGTCCTTGGGCCGCTCGGCCCGCCAGGAGCTCAGCCACCGCTCGTCCCGGGAGGCGACGGAGGCGAGCGCGGAGAGCCGGTCCCACCGCAGGTCCCACTCCTGGCCAGCCGCGGCGAGGAGAGCCGCACCCGGGCGCCAGTCACCCTCCCGAGCCGCCCGCACGGCTTCGGCCACCTCCGGTACGGGCGGACCGCCCCGCGCCGGATCCAGCGCCGCACGCGGCAGGAGCCCGTACGCGGCGACGTCGATCGCTGCCGTCCCCTTCAGGTTGGCCCGGGTCAGCCGGGTGGTGCTCCACAGGGCCCAGATCAGGATGGGGATTCCCAGGACGCTGAGGATGTTCTGGAGCATGGGGGGCATGGGCTTCCGGCACTTTCGGTCGACGTCCGAGCGGATGACGTACATGATCATCCCGAACTCCTGTTGGAAGACCGAGAGGGTTGTCAGTGGGCTGCACCACACTGACGGCATGAGCCCCTCTTCGTTCACCTCAGCCGCTTCGTCCGACGCCTCCCCTGCCTGGGTGGAGTCGATGGGCGGCCCGTTGATCGTCGTCCCGGCCTCCGCGCTGTCCGCATGGCGAGGGTGCACGGACACAGGGGCCGACGTGGGAGATGCCACCGCTCCGGATGACTACGACCGCGCCTGTGCGGTGGACGAGTTGGCCGGCGTGATCGCCGTCGGCGACAGCGGCGCGCAAGCACTGGTGCTGGCGGACGAGCCGGCCACCAGCTGCTATCTGCCCGAGCATCGGACCTTCCTGCGCTGGCTCGCCGCCGACTCCACGGCTGGACTGAAGGCCGCAGCCGAGGCCGTCCTCGCGGATCCCGCCACCGAGTGGGAGGAGTGCGGCACATGGACGTCGGACGGCCCTGCCGTGCTCATGGACTCCGCGGAGGCGGGCGCCGAGTTGAGCGTCGCGTATCCCGATGGCGGAATGCCCGCTCAGGCACCGGTCCCGCTACCCGCCGGTCACTGGAAGGTCCGCGGCGTCCACACCGAGGCGGACGAGGAGAACTGGGTTGGCTTGGTCCAGCTTCTCCCTGTCGATGCCTGAAAGGGCAGCGGCTCAAGACGAACGTGCCGGCCCCAATCGGCGGTTGGAGCCAACGCGTGGAGTCTCCACCGTTGACGAGCGCCAGCCATGCTCTTGCTTTTCGTATTGAGCTTGGGCTACCGGGAAACCAGCATCCGCACGCAGCAGCCGCATCATTTCCTGATTGAAGGAATGTTGCCGTCAACGCATCGTGGACGGTGCTATTTAATGCGCCCTTCGAGGTCGTCGACCCGCCCGCCAGAGCTATCTCGACCCGCTCGCATACGGCTGGCCCGGGGAGGCCGTGTGCCGCTGCTTCTGCAAAATGCCAGGGGCCGCTGACCGTCCGAGCGCATTTGCTGGAGGCCGGGGGCCGGGACTCCCAGTCCGTTCACAATCCACCGACCGCCTCCTGCAAGGAACTCCGGTTCCTTGATGGAACCTCCGGAATCTTCATCTATTGACTGTGCACGTAAGGAGCCCCGACAGAGGCCGGGGCTCCTCACTTCATGACGCCACCCGGCGTCCACGCGTCATTCGATCACGAGATTTCCAATGCACCCAGTACGGAGCCACGACGTGGGTCCAACATGTTGGCGTCGTATCTCTCGAACCTCTCCTCAAGATGCCCCATACCTCGCCGTCGGGCGTAGGCGGCTTCGTTCGCATAGATGGGAACTAGCCACTGGATGGAGATTTGGTCACCTTCGTCAAGAAAGCTTCCGAATTCTGGTGGGTAGGCGTAAAGGGGGGTGATCAGCAGATGGTCCGCCTCACTTCCTTCCATCCAGGGCCATCCGAGAGCTAGCACCGATCCGACATGCGCGTTCCGTCCCGCCGCCTGCCAATGGGCAACCATGGTCACTGTCTCAACATGCCGGGGAAACTCGAACGGTGACAGCAACGCAAACTCGTGAGCGTCGCCCTCGCTCGCCGATGCCCCCATCGAGACGTAGATCCAGGCTTCGGATGGGTCTGCCGGCTCGATGCAACGCACGCGGAAACCTGGCACGAGCTCCTCGATGGGCCCTCCCCCCCACCGGGCGTCCGAATGAGAGCCACTCGGCCAAACGTTGTGCAGGTGCTGGTCAAGCACCTCTTGACGTCTTTCAATCGCCGAACTCATGACTACCTTCCCATTCCAAACGCTTCTGCCAGTCTCGTCAAGGCAGCTGAGAGCTTGCCTCCTTGACTGCTTTGACATGTGCGACACCGAGTGCCATTGATGCCCGCCTTTGCGTATTCCCGTCGCTCAGCGTTCGTCATCTTCCATCCATCGTGGAAGTAATAGTGCTCCCCGAGTGGCGGGTCATGCTCAGGGACAGGTTGCGTCTTGGTTCCAGAGATTTGAATCTCTCCGCAGTCTAGGCAGCGTGTTCCTTCGCCAGCCTTCCTGGCTGCTCGCCCTGCGGGTCCACGAGTCTGTGCGCCACCATAATCACTCTTTCTGTTGTATCTCTTAATCGGCATGGGCGGCTGCTGCTTATCCGTCACAGTGCCGCGGGAATCCACTTCGAATCGTGCCCCCGCTGTAATCGGGCACGCTTGGCCATCGTCGTTATGGACGAGGACCTTAGTGTCGCCAGCCGTCACATGGTACGTGTGCAGGCCGTCGATGCTCAGGTCGTAGGTGACGCGCTGGGCCGTGTACGACTTGACGTCGACGATCTTGGTCGGGGCGCCGTCTCCGTTCTGAAGCTTCTGACCGGCCTTGAGGTCGCCGGCCTGGGTCCAGGTGTTGCGGCTGACTTCGTAGAACTGGTGGTGCTTGGTGGTCTGGATCGTCTTCGGACCGGACTTCGTGTCGATGACGACGTCGACGTAGTCACGGTCGGTCTTGGTGACGACGACCGCCTTGACGCGGTGCTTCTCCTTATTCTTCTTGCCAGGCTCGGCGGTCAGGACGTGGTCCCCGACCTTGACCTGGGAGATCGGCTTGGTCATGGCGTTGGCCATCAGGACGCCGGTGTTGCCGGTGAAGCTGTGCGGAGTGCAACCCTTGCGGCCGTACTTGCTGAGCGCCGCGCCGAACACACCACCGGTGGCGGCGCCGAGCGCCGAGGCCTTGGCGGCGCCGCTCGCGCTGCAGCCCTCCTCGCTGGCGATGCAGGAGGTGCCGTAGCCGACCGCGCCTTCCGCCGCGCCGCCCGCGGCGCCCATGGCCGCGCCCTGGAGCGCCTTGCCGCCGAGGTTGCCGAGCAGGCGGCCCATCGCGCCGGCCGCCGCGCCGCCGACCACGCCGCCCAGGTATCCGGCCGCGGCGCCGATGACCATCGAGCCGGCCAAGCCGCCCACGGACTTGGGGCCGTCGCTCATCAGGTAGCCGACACCGTTGGCCACCGCGCCCGCTATGGCCGCGCAGCCGAGCGCGCCGACACCCCAGGTCATCGCCGTGCAGCCGGCGAAGGCCGCCACACCGACCGCGACCGAGACGATCGTCGCGGCGTGCTGCTTGACGTAATTGGCTGAGGCCTTGGCCGCCTTCTTTACGCCTCTGCCGAGCTTCTGCGCCGCCTTCTTGCCCGCCGCGACCGCCTTGCCGGCCACGTGTTTGACAGCCGTGGCGGCCTTCCGCACCGTCTGCTTGGCCTGATGGACGACCTTGTGGGCGTAGCGTTTGGCCTGTTTGTAGGTGCGTTTGGCGTAGGTCTGGACCTTTTTGACGCTGTCCTGCACATAGTGCACCGCCTTGTGGACCGTGCGCTGTGCCTTGCGTACGACCGTCTTGGCCTTGGCCTTGATCTTCTTGACGGTCTTGCTGACCTTCTTGGCGGCCTTCTTGGCCGTCGTCTTGGTCTTCTTCCAGGCCGACTTGGTGACCTTGACGGCCTTCTTCGTGACCTTCTTGAAGGCCTTCTTCGCGAACTGGAACCAGTGGCCGGTCGGGTCCACACCCGTCATCGGGTTCTGGTTGGCGTACGCGTACTGGTTCGCGTTCACCGACGCCGGCAGCGGGTCGTTGCCCACCGTGTCCCGGCTGTTGAACTGACCGGTCTGCGGCGAGTACCAGCGCGCGGCCATGTTGACCTTCGCCGTCGCCGGGTCGGTCCAGCCGGACTGGTAGCCCAGGTTGCCCAGCAACCCGGACGTGGAGTCCACCTTGCCGAACGGCGTGTACGTGGCCGAGCCGGCCAGTGCCTCCGCCGCCTCGGTGAACTGGGCCACCACGTCGTCGTGGATGTCGGTCAGGGCCAGCACCGACGACAGGGCGGTCTTCACACCCACCAGCGAGCCGTCCACGTTGCGGCTGTAGGACGCCACACCGTCCGAGGCCACGTCGTTGCCGGCACCGCCGTACTTGAACCCGAAGACCTCGATGCCCGACTCGTCCTTGGCGCTCAGGACACGGTCCAGGCCGTCGTAGACGTACGTCCGGTCGCCCTCGCTCATCACACGGTTGAAGGCGTCGGCCTTGAGCGAAGTCTGGACCCCGCCCTCGTCCGTGATCGAACGCAGTGTGCCGCGCGGGGTGTACGCGTACGCGCTGTGCCCGTCCGACGTGAGCCGGTTGCGCGCGTCGTACGTGTAGGTGTCGCCGCCCACCCGCGTGCGGTTGCCCGAGGCGTCGTAGCCGTAGGCCTCCGTCGTCGTCCCGTTGTTCCAGGACGTCAGCCGGTCCGCCCAGTCGTAGGTGTACGTGTTCGTGGACGCCCCCGCCACACCGGTCGTCGTCTTCGACGTCAGGTTGTCGTTGTCGTCCCAGCCGTACGTGGCGGAGGTCAGCACCTTGCCGGTGGGCGAGGTCAGCTTGTCACCGGTCAGCCGCTCCAACGCGTCGTAGGAGAAGGCCCGTCCGGCCTTCCCGGTGCCGTAGTCGATCCGCGTGACCTTGCTGGTGACGTCGTAGCTGTAGGTCATCGCGGTGCCGGTCGCACCGTCGTCGACCGTCTTCAGCCGGCCCGCGAAGTCGTACCCGAAGGTCGACGTGCCGGACGCGTCCTTGCGCGACGTCATCGCCCCGTCGCCGTCGTAGGAGAACGACGAGGTGCCCGACGGACCGGACGCCGACAGCAGCAGGCCCCGGTCGTCGTAGGTGAAGGTGTTCAGATCCGAGCCCACCCCCGCGACGGCCGTGACGCGGTCGTCGGAGTCGTAGGCGTAGGTGTGGTCGACCGTTTCGGCCTCCGCGCCCCTGCCGGTCTGCCGGGTGAGCCGGCTCTTGGCGTCGTACTCGTTGGTGACGGCGACACCGCCCGGCGAGCGCTGCTCCTTCACCCGTCCGCCCTCGTCGTACACCGTGGTGAAGGTGCGGTCGGTCAGGTCCGGATGCCCCGGCGTGGACGGCTCGACCGCCGACTCGGGCAGCCCCCAGCTGTTGTAGGTGGTGAAGAACGGGTTGCCGCGGCCGTCCGTGAAGCGCGTGCGGTTGCCCGCCACGTCGTAGCCGAAGGTCGTGGTGATCGACTCGGTCGCCGAGACCGGCTGGACCGCCTTGGTCACCAGACCCGTCGCGTCGACGGTCAGCGTGGTGGTGTGGCCGCGGTAGTCGGTCACCGACACCGGGTTGCCCGCCCGGTCGTAGCCGGCGCGGCTGGTGCGCAGCACCGCGCCGGTCTTGTCCAGGTCGCTGGTGGCGGTCAGCTGACCGAAACCGTCGTACGTGTTCCTGGTGCTCGTGCCGTCGGGATCCGTCGCGGTGAGGACCTCGCCGTCCATGGTGTACGTGAACTTCGAGACGCCGCCCGCGCCGTCGGTGAACTCGGTGACCTCGCCGAGGGCGTTGTACTTGTACGACTCGGACACACCCGCCGGGCTCACCGCGCGGGACAGGTCACCGCCGGGCGCGTTGTACTCGTTGATCGCCGTATAGGCACGCTGCGTCGGCTGACGCACGATGTCCGTGCTGGTCAGCTCACGCCCCAGGTAGTCCCACGTGGACTCCTGGCGCGACCCGTTCGGCCGGGTGGCCGCCAGCAGGTCGCCGTTGGTGTCGTACGTGAACGCCGACTTGCCGCCGCCGGGCTCCGTGACCGAGGCGACGTCGCCGAGTTGGGTGTACGTGTAGGTCGTGCGGTTGCCCAGCGGGTCGACCTCGGCCTTGACCTGGCCGAGCTTGTTGTACTCGTTCCAGGCTGTGGCCGTGATCGGTGTCGAGGAACCCGGCGGGGTGTAGTTGGGGTACCTCGTCGAGGTCTCCTGGCCCTCGGCGTCGTAGGCCGTGACCGTGACGTTGCCGAGCGGGTCGGACGTCTCGGTGACCTCACCGAAGGTGTTGTAACCCGTCATCGAGACCGGGCGCAGGGCCTCGGGCGCGCCACCGTCCTTCTCGGCGTTGACGACGGGCTCGGTGACCGTGGTCTGCTGGGCGGCCTCGTCGTACCCGTAGTCGGTGGTGTTGCCGGCCGGGTCGGTCATGGAGACCGGCAGGCCCCGCTGGTCCAGCTTCCAGGTGGTGGTGCGGACCGAACTGCCCGCGGCCGGCAGCGTGCCGCCGTACACGGCGGACACCTGGGACGCGGTCAGTGCCTCGCCGTAGACCTGGACGTCGGCGATCGATCCCTGGGTGTTCTCGGCGTAGGTGCCCTTGTAGAGGCGCCGTCCGATCTGCAGCGGGCCGGTGGCCTCCCAGGGGGAGGTGAAGGCGGTCGCGGCCCCCGACTGGCTTCCGTTGACGTACAGCTTCAGCGATCCGGCGGCCTGGTCGTACACGCCGACGAGGTGGGTCCAGGTCCCGGTCGTCACCGCCGACGTGCCGGAGGAGGCCCGAATGATCGCGGGGTCGTCGGTATCGGTGGCGTGGCGGTTGAAGGTCCAGCCGGTCGCCGTGGAGTAGTACAGCTGGAAGCCGCTGGCCGCCTTGCCGTCCTGGGCGGCGAAGGTGCTGTTCACGCTCGTCGTGCCGAGTTTGACCCACGCCGAGACGGTGAAACTGCCGCTGGTGTTCACCGCCGGACCGTCCGCCTGCCCGTAGGCGTTCGCCGTGCCGTTGAAGACCGCGGCGCCGCCCTTCTCGGTGGAGCGGGTGACGGTGCTGCCGAGGGTCACCTTGCGGTTGCCGCCGGAGGAGTCCTGGGCCGTGAGGCCGCTGGTCTCCGCCAGCTTCCACCGGGCCACCGGAGCGGTGGTGCCGTCGTGGACGGTCGTCGCGGTGACGTTGCCCAGGTTGTCGTACAGCGTGTCGGCCGAGTCGACCTCGCCGGTCGCCGGGTCGGTCTCCGACTCCTGCACGACGTTGTCGTCCGGGTCGTAGGAGACCTTCGTGCTGCGGTTGACTCCGGTCGGGTCCAGCACCGACGACGTGATGCGGTCGGCCGCGTCCACCACGAAGGTGGTCGTGGTCCGGCCGTCGTTGGTCACCTGCTTGGTCAGGTTCCCGGCCATGTCGTAGGTGTTGGACTGCTCGACGAACTGCTTGCCGGTCGCCGGGTCCTTGCGAACGACCGTGGCCGGCAGACCGTCGTCGGTGTAGGTGTACGCCGTCACCCAGCCCATCGCGTCGGCCATGGACGCGAGTCGGCCGGCCGGGTCGTACGCCCGGGACTCCTGGACCAGCGTGGTCGGGGCCTGGGGGTTGTTCGGGTCCCCGGTGAAGTTGAGCAGGCTGGTCGTCAGCGGCCGCCGCTCGGCGTCGTAGGTGTAGGCGTTGACGTTCCCCTCGGGATCGGTCTCCTTCACCTTGTTGCCGTAGACGTCGTACTCGAACGACGTGGTGTCGCCGCCCGGGTCCGTCCGCGAGGCGAGACGGTTGTAGACGTCGTACGTCATCGACGTGGTACGCGGGGCGTCACCGCCGGACAGGTCGCCGACCGTCTGCGAGGTGACGTTGCCGTCGTCGTCGAAGACGGTGGTGGTCCTCGCCCGGTGGTCCGCACCGGTGACGCGGTTGGTGACCTTGGGGCTGGTCTCGGTGACCACCTGATCGTTCTTGTCGTACGTCCAGGTGGTGGTCAGGCCGGCCGGGTTGGCGTCGGACGTCTCGGTTCTCGTGGTCCGCCGGCCCAGGCCGTCGTACGTGAACGTCACCTTCGCGCCGTTGGCGTCGACAGCCTCCGCGAGGTCGCCGCCTGCGAAGTAGACGTATTTCGTCGTCTTGCCGCCCGGTGTCGTGACCGTGTCCACCAGACCCGCCGGTGCCACGGCCGTTCCGCCCTCCGCGGCGCGGGTCGACGACGTGGTGTAGGTCGTGGAGGCGGTGCGGCCGCCCGGGTGACCGGCCACCGGCGGACTGGTCACCGACAGCACGTTGCCGCCGGCGTCGTAGGCGTACTTGGTCAGGTAGGTGTTGTCCGTCGCGGACGAGGAACGCGCGTCCCGCTCGGTCAGCGGCAGGTCGTTCCTGGGGTCCATCGGCGGGAACGCGGTGGTCGCGTCCGGGTAGTACGTGTAGTAGTCGGTGGCGCACTTGTTCGCGGCCGTGTCCTGGCAACTGGTCTGGGAGACCGTGTTGCCGCGGATGTCGTGGCCGGTGATGCTGCGGTTGCCGTTGGCGTCGGTCACGGTGTGCAGGAAGCCCGCCGTGTCGTAGCCGTACGTGGTCCGCTTGCCGTCCGTGTCGATCGCGGCCAGCAGACGGTTGCCCATCTCCGCGTCGTACACGTACGTCAGCGTCTTGTTGGTCGGGTCGGTGAGTGTGACCGTGCGCACCGGCGCGACGCCGGAGGACGCCTTGTAGGCGGACCAGTGTTGCTCGACCTGGTCCTCCGTCAGCGGGTGGCCGTAGACGGAGACCTCGGCGACGGAGCCCTTGAAGAAGCTCACGTCACCGGGCGGGCTGTACCAGGACTTGCCGAAGCCGGCGCCGACGAAGGTGCGGGTGTTGGACTGGTCCTTCGCCTCACCGGTGAAATCGGCCTGCTTGACGCCGTCGAGGTACAGGGTCTGGGTCGTGCCCGAGGCGGACAGGGCGGCGTGGTGCCACGCGTTGTCGTTCACGGCCTTCGTCGATCCGAAGGCCGTGCCACCGGAACCCGAGACGCTCCACCAGTGACCGTGCAGCTTGCCGTCGGCGCCCACGTACAGCAGCGGGTTCCAGCTGCCGGTCGGAGTGGCTCCGGTCGGCGGCTGCGACTGGTCGGACAGGATCACGCCGGGGCTGCCGGTCTTGAACCACAGCTCGACAGCGCGCTCGGACGAGCCGTGCCAGGGGGCGTAGGGGATCTCGGCGTACGAGGAGGTGCCGTTGAAGGTCACGGCAGTGACGTCACCGGTACCGAACGGACCCGCCACACCTTGGGTGACGGTGTTGTACGTACCGAATCCCGTGTGCACCTCGTTGGCGGCCTGCGGCGCGCCGAGGGTGTCGGCCAGACGCCAGTAGCCGGAGGGCGCGGAGCCCATCACGGCCGAGCGGTAGACCTGCGAGGAGCCGGTGACGGTGGGCGCGTTGAGCTTCCAGGTGCCGCCGTCGCCGTCCGTGGCCTGCCGGACCAGGTCGTCGCTGGTGTCGTAGACGACCTGGGCCTGGATCTTCCCACCGGGCGTGGTGATCTTGTTGAGCAGGCCGGCGGCGCGCTTGGCGGCCTGGTACTGCGCGGTGATCACCGACGGTTCGAGAGGCTCGGTGTAGATCGCCACCTCGGCCATCTGGCCGGAGTAGTGCCCGAGCTGGTCGTTCGGGTTCATCGCCGGCCAGCCCTGGGTGTTCACACCCGCGCCGAGCGAGAGGTAGGGCTGCTCCCAGTCGTTGATGGTGCCGCTCAGCGAGCCCTGGGACACACCGTCGAGGTACAGGGTCTGGCTGTTGGCCTGGCCGGTGAGGACCGCCTGGTGCCACTGCCCGTCGGTGACCGTGGCACCGGAGACGATGTTGGGGCTGCAGCTCGGCGACATGGCCAGGCAGCCGCGCAGCTTGCCGTCGGTACCGACGTACACCGCCGGGGTGTTCTTCGTGGTGTTCTTCACCGGGTCGGCGTTACTCAGCGGCTTGTCGCCGTAGTAGAAGAGGACACCTCCGGCCTTGCTGGTCTTGAACCACAGGGACACCGTCATGTACGAGGGCGTCGCGCCGGGGGCGCTCGGCATCTCCACGTACGAGGTGGTGCCGTTGAAGGTGGCCGTCTTCTGGGTGGAGCCGGCGAGGACGGACGAACCGCCCAGCGTCACGTTGCGGTAGAGGCCGTTGTAGCGGCCCTGGTTGGTGTCGACGGCGTCCTTGGCGACGGTCGATCCGGCCGCCTCACCGAGCCGCCAGTACGCGTACGGGTCGGCGTCCAGCACCGTGGTGCGGTAGTGGTTGCCGGTGGCGTAGGCGTAGGTGGTGCACTTGGCCCGGGTCGCGGGCGGGCAGACGGAGGTGAGCTGGTCACCGGAGTAGCCGTAGGTCCAGGTCTGGGCCGTGGAGGCGTCGTCCTTGACCGCCCGGTCCGTGGTGACCGTGGCGACGTGCGGGGTGGTGGCCCCGGAGGGAGTCGACCATGTCAGGCTGAGCGAACGCTTGGACGTCTCGTTGGTGATTTTGGTCAGCTGCTTGGACGTGTACGCGAACGTCTCGGTGCGGCCCGCGTAGTCCTTGATGCTGGATATCGCGTACGTGCCCGCCTTGGCGGTGAGCTGCCTGAAGGCGTACTCGGTGAAGTCCTTGTCCGTCAGCGTGTAGCCGTCGGTCAGCGACTGGAGCCGGGCGTACCGGCCGAGCGGGGGCTGGAAGGTGCCGTTGCTGTTGCGCCCGAAGGCGACCTGCTCGCCGCCGGGGTAGGTGACGATCACGCTGGTGACCGTGCCCGCCGGGTTCTTGACCTGGGTCGCCTGCATGTCGGCGGCCGTCGACCAGCCGGCGCCGAACGCGCCTTCGATACGCGGGTCGAGGCTGTTGTACGAGCGATCGATCTGCAGCGAGGGGCCGATGACCTCCACGTCCGCGTCGGTGTCCTCGGTGGTGTAGTTGCCGTCCGAGGGGTCGAACTCATGGCCGTTGGTGTTCTGGGCCAGGCCCGACGTCACCGGCGGCTGCGGTACCGCGGTGGTGAAGCGGCTGGAGTACGTCACTTCGTCGTACCCGTCGCTCACCCCCACGTACCACACGTAGTTCTTCGACCAGGTGAGCTTGCCCGAGGGAATCTTCCAACTGCCCTTGGACAGGGAGCCGGAGGTGGCGACGGGAGTGGAACTGCCGGTGTCGGCGTCGTAGACCTCGAAGGTGTACGTCAGCGCGTCGTTCGGCCACTTGTCGGCGTCGCTCGCGTAGACGAGCAGCTCCGGCTGGAGGGTGTTGGCCTGGTAGTTCTCCGGCGGGTACTGGGCGGTGACCTGTGGCTCGGTGTTCGGCGCGTAGGTCAGCTCCAGTGACGGGCGCCAACCGGAGGTGGCCGAGTTGTCGGAGTGGAACCTCTTCCAGTGCAGGCCGTCGCCGGTCGGTGCGGCGAGGGCGAGTCCGTAGTTGGCCCCGCCGGTGGCGACCTGGGTGAACCACGACGTCGACAGCGTCACCGGCATCTTCACCCCGACGCCGGTGCTGCCGGTGGTGTTGGTGCACGAGGAGCCCGGATTCACCGTGGCGGAGCCGATGGCGGAACCGTACGCCGGACCCGGGTACGTCGTGGTCGTCGACGGAGACCACGACTTGGTCACCGGGTACACGGAGAACGGCGTGGCAGTGCACGTCGAGGACCACAGCGCCCAGACGTTGAGGGTCGCCGCGGACACCTTCTGGCCGGCGATCTTCGACTTCAGCGTCGAGAACTGCAGGAACGAGTTCGCCTTGGTGACGCCCGCATCGTACGACCCGACCTTGATCTGGACCTCGGTCGAATGATTGGTGGTGGAGTCGTTCTGCACATACGTCGAGTCACTGGCGGCAACGCTCGTCGTCGTCGGATCGACGGTGACCGGATAGACCCGCTCGGGGGCGTCCAGCCAGCTCCGGTCGGCGGTCATCTGCAGCGCCGGCTCGCCGTCCACCGTGGTCAGCGCGTACGAGACCTGCTCGGAGCGGGTGCCCTCACCGGAACGCGGGTCGATCCCGGAGTCCTCCATGAAGGCGTGCGGGATGGTGGCGGTCACCTTGCCGCCGGCATCCGTGAAGTTCACGCTCCCGTCCTCCGCGATGTGCGGAGTCAGGCCCTTCAGATCGAGCGGGAACACCCAGGAGTTGGCCGCGTCCCTGGAGTGCAGGACCAGGTTCTCCTTGACGCCGTCGGTGATCGGGACAAGCTGTACATCCGTGTCGGGAAGCACATCGGCGTAGCGGAGGGTTCCGTTCTCGTCCTTGGACGCCATGGCCTGCTGCGCGCCGCGCAGCGTGTACGCCAGGGTGCGGCCGCCCCCGAAGTCGAGGGAGACCAGCCGCTGGTCGACGGCGTTCATGGCGAACTCGACGTCGACGGAGTTGGCCTTCTGTTCGAACCGCCCCTGCTCGTTCTCGACCAGGCTGGTGTCGATCGGCTTCCAGGATCCGTCCGCCGCCATGAAGTTGGCGCGTCCGCCGTAGTGCTGGATCGTGGTGGACCCGTCGGCGTTGACGTAGTAGTCCGACGTCGCCGTGGACTTCCTGGCGTCACGCTCGCTGGTCCGGGGATCAAAGCTCTTCGCCGTGCCCGGAGCCCTGGGGGTCGTGGCCCTCTCGGCCCCGTGTCCCGGACGCCTGTACGGGTCCAACTCGCCCCGGCCCTTGCCGGGCTTGCGTCCGACCCCGCCGTCGGCGCTGGTGGCCGCGGTCGAGGCGTGGTGACTCAGGCCCCGAGCGGTGCCGCCCTGCTGATCGGGTGTCTTCAGCGGGGGTTCGCCCGCCCACTTCCACAAACCGGCGAGCGAGAACTTGGGCATGCTCAGCGCCGGCAGCGTGGCACCGGTGGCTTCCGCCGTCTCGGTGGTGAGCATGAACGAGAGGGACAACAGGACAGATACGGCCGTGACCCTCGCTCTGCGCCTGCCGGTGCGACCCGGCGGGAACAAGCGAGAGCCTCGGACCCAGCGGACACGCATGGGCAGCCTTTGCTCACGAAGCGTACAAAGCTTCGAAAGCTTTTCCAAAGATCAAACAAAGTATCTGCACAGGTTCTGCAACTTTAGATGATCTTTGCCAACTGCCATGTGTAGTAAGTCCGTTGATCATCCCCCGGACGCGCGTACGGCCTGCCTGATCGTTTCCACCACCGTCTCGTCGAGCTCCGCGCCAGGCTTCGCGACGGTGAGGTTCCCGGCCCTGTCCGCCTTCGCCCCCGGCGCTTCGTCGACAACGACGAAGCGCACCGCCGTGTGCTTCCCGGCGGCGGCCTTGGTGACCTGCACCTGCGACGCGCCGACCGCGACGACCACGTCGCACTGACGCTGGATCAACCCATTGAGGAACGGCTGGGCGTTGGCTGCCGACTGCTCCCCCATGACCGGCACATAGGTGACCCGGGCACTGGTCTCCAGGGAGGCCTTCTGCATCCCCTCCCACACCGAGGCGGCCGTGCCCTGCCCGATGCCCGTCTCTCCCGTCAGCAGGCACGCGTCGACATCCTGGTACTGACGCGCCCGCGGATCAGGAGCCACGGCCCGCGCACCGCCCTCACCGCCGACGAACAACCACGCGCCGGTCAGTCCGAGCACCGCAACCGCGGCGCCGCCGGCCGCCCAGGCCCTGCGGCCCCTCAGCGCACCAGCCGCCGCCGTCACCGTACGGACGACCGACGCCCTGCCCGGAGAGGCGGTGTTCTTCTTACGGCTCCGCCAGCCACGCCGGATCTTCATCAATCTGCCTCTCGGGAACGTGCTGGCACAGCACACGGTTTCGGCCCGGACCGCCGAACCATACCTCTCCCTATTCCGGCGAAACCTCCTACGCCGAGGGGCTGTTCGGCGTCAGCGGGCGTGGAAGCGCTCCGGTGCCTTCGTCGGGTTGCCGCCCGAGGGGAGCTTCTGGCCGGGGCAGGTGGCCAGGACCTTCTTCATCGCGGCCTTCTCGGCCCCGGTGACCCACAGTTGGTACTTCTTCTTCACGGCGACCTGCGCGGCGACGTACGTGCACCGGTAGCCCTTGGCGGGCGGCAGCCACGTCGCCGCGTCGCCGTCGCCCTTGGAGCGGTTGGCGCTCGCGTCCACGGCTATCAGGTTGAGCGGGTCGTTGGCCAGCGCTATGCGCTTGCTCGCGTCCCAGTAGGCGGCGCCCTTCTGCCAGGCGTCCGAGAGGGCGACGACATGGTCTATGTCGACCAGGCTGCGCCCACGCCGGTAGACGATCTCCTTGTCGGAGTACGGGTCCCGCTCCAGCACGCCGTACGACACCTTGCACTTGCCGTCGGTGAACCGCACCTGCTTCAGGTCCCGTTTGAGGATGTCGTCGCGGGTGGGGCAGCCGTTGGAGTCGGTGTCCGCCCAGGCGGTGCCGAACTTCTCCCGGACGTAACCGGTCTTGGGGGAACGCCCCTTGACGGTCAGTGACTCGGCGGCGGCGAGCGCCTCACCGCCGGTCTTCGCCGGCTCGGGTCCGCTCGCACCCCCGTCCATCTGCTCCGTGCATCCGGTCGCCAACAGTGCCACGACGGCAGCCGCAACCGCCCCGCCCCTCAGACGCGTCACG